>NC_009051.1:1858575-2168338 GCF_000015825.1 Methanoculleus marisnigri JR1
AATCTGGGTGAGGTTGTAGATCGGAAGGATCATGTAGCCGGTTAACTCACGCAAAGCCGCGAAAACCGCGAAGAATGGTAGATGGGTGTGCAATGCTCCTTCATGGCTTCGCATAGGCTGATAGTGAGGGGGAAGGTGATATATTCTATAGTGATCCCTGCCCGTTCCTCTGCCGCCCGTAGCGTTCCGCGAGGGAGTCGAGGGTCTCGGTCTCGTCGACGCTCTTGTCCTCGCGCACCCGGACGAACCGCGGGAACCGGAGCGCGTAACCGCTCTCGTAGTTCGGGCTCGTCTGGATCTCGGAGTAGCCCACCTCGAAGACCACCTCCGGCTCGAGCGTCACCTCCTTTCCAGAGCGGGCGATCACCCGGTCCTTGAAGAGGGCATAGAGCTCCGCGAGGACTTCGTCCGTGATCCCGGTCGCAACCTTCCCGACCGGGAGGAGCCGGCCCTGGTCCTGCACCGCGAGCAGGAACGAGCCGAACGTCCCGGCCCTCCGGCCCTCGCCCCACTCCGCCCCCACGACCACGAGGTCGAGCGTCTCGACGCCGGGTTTGACCTTCACCCAGAGGCGGCCCCGGACGCCGGGAGTGTAGGGCGAGTCGAGAACCTTCACCATCACGCCCTCGTGCCCGAGGTCGAGGGCTTCGGCGTAGATCGCCTCCGCCGCGGCCGCGTCGGTGGCCGGGAACTGCGGAGCGACGTGTGCGCCGAGCACTTCGTCGAGGGCTTTCCGCCGCTCCGCGAGGGGGCGATCCATCAGCGTCTCGCCGTCCAGGTAGAGGATATCGAAGACCATCGGCACGAGCTCGATCTTCTCCATCATCGAGTCCACCTCGTGCTTGCGCCGGAACCGCCGGATCACGTACTGGAACGGCATGGGCTTCCCGTCGCGGACGGCGACCGCTTCCCCGTCCAGAATGACGTCGTGGTCGGTCGCCTCCAGGAGGAGGTTCGCGATGTCGGGGAGGCTCTCCGTGACGTCCTCCAGTCTCCGCGAGTAGATCCGGCAGACATCGCCCACCTTGTGGAACTGGAACCGGCTCCCGTCGTACTTGTACTCGACCGCCACCTCGCCGTGATCCTCAATCTGGGCGGCGATGGTTCCCGCCTGCGCGAGCATCATCTTCACCGGCCGGAACGGCTCGATCGTCACACCGGAGAGCGCGTCGGGGTCGCGCCGGGCAAGGAGGGCGACCTCCCCGAGATCGTTCAGCGCCTGGTGGGCATGCTCGACCAGGCGGACGTCAAGCTCGAACGCCTTCGCGACGGCGTCGCGGACGTTCCCTTCCCCCATCCCGATCCGGAGCTCCTCGAGCAGCAGCCGCGCGAGGTATCGCCCCTCGAGCGGCCGGGCGTTCCCGAAGAGGCCCTGCGCCACGCGGAGTTTCTCCCGCTGCGACCGCTGTCCTTCGGCGGCCGCCATCCGCTCGAGTTCCCGGTAGACGTCGAGGAGGTCGAGTTCCTGGATGAAGAACGATGTCTGCTCCTTCCGTGCAAGGAGCCCCTCGACGGCGAGACCCACGTCCCCGGTCGTGTTGATCGCCTCGCGGACGGTCTCCCGCTTCGTCCCGACGACGTAGGCCACGGCGTCGTAGAGAAGGTTCGGGCCCACGCCGAGTTTTTTGGTGCTCCAGTCGGGAAAGACCCTGCCCATGACGAACCGGACGAAGACGGGAAGCTCCTCGTCATCGAGCCGGGGGAGGACGGCGGCGACCTGCTCGATCATATCGAGGCGCCCGGGGGTCCCTTCAAGGTGCTCGCAGACTTGAGCGAACTCCAGAAACTGCATACCCATAATCTCCTGAAGTATTTCCCGGCGGGGTCAATCAACCCTTCTGTTCTGCCGCGGCCGGTTCGGCACGATTGATGTGGAAGCACCGCCCATTTGTATCCATGCACCAGGACGAAGAAATGAAAGAGATGCTCCGCGACCTCCTCTGGCTCAACGCCCTGATAGCAACGGAGCTCATCCAGATAACCGAGAACACCTCCCAGATCCTTCGGAACGCGGCTCCGCCGGAGTCGTGCATCGTGGAGCACGCGGCTCTCCGGAAGACGGCGCTCGAGATCGCCGACCGCTACAAACCCGGAACGATGCTCCGGAAACACGTCGCGGAACACCAGTAAAAAAATGTTTGATCGCCGTCAGGCAGCGGCCGGCACCAGGCCGGCATCCCTGACGACGAGATCCATCATCTGAACCATCTCTTCTGTCAGGTCGATGGCGGTCGTCGTGCCGTTCGCAGCATCGACGGTGCTCGCCGTCTCCCCGGGAGCCCCCATGCCGGGGACGGTGAAACCATAGCCCTCCGGCGGGACGACCTCGACGGTGTAGTTCCCCGGGGTGACGCCGCTGAAGATATAAAGCCCCTCACAGGCGTGGGCGAACGTCTCCGCCGTTGCAACCCGCTCCCCCGCGGCGTCGAGGAGGTGGACGACGACGCCGCTCAGCCCCCACTCGCCGGGGTTCTGGACGCCGTTCGCGTCGGCATCTAAAAAGATCGTGCCCCCGATCGTGCCGACGGTTCTCTCATACACTGCACCCGATCCGGGCTCCGCCGTGACGGCGGCGCCTGCGATCGAACCGAATACGAACGCTGATACGATGACTGCTGCAAGAACGCTGATGTATCTCACTCGGTTCACCTCGTCTGCCCGGACGCTCCGGGCGTGTAACCCCGGTGATGCAGTCGCAATGCCTCCCGGCACCGCTTTCTGGTAGCCTGCAGGGTCGGGATTTTTTCCGATCCGTTACCGGCCCCGGGGTTCGGTTTCTGATAGGCATTATATTATATTAATATTTTTATTAATCTGGAAGAGATGCGTCGGGCGTCCCCGGGTTCGGCCGACCAATCCGCGCTGTTATCGCCATAAAAACAGAGAATACCCGGGCCTCCATGACCCGAACCGATGGCGAGCAGGAAGCCGTGCCGGTCAGAAAACCATAGAATGAGCGCGCACCGCCTCTGCCGAACGCCGCTTTACTCCTCCCGATCAATCATCCTCGTCCCTGCCGTCGTCACGCCGGTCGCTCTCTCCCACCTCATCCGCTTTCTCCCGGTCATCGTCTTTAATCTCTTTCCGGTCGTCGTTGTCTCTAACCTCGTCCCAATCGTCACCGATCTTCCACACGGGTTCCCGCTCGCCGGCGGCATCGCCGTCGTCGGCGGTCTCGTTCACCGGAGCCTCCGGGCCGTCGGTCACGGCCGGCCCGCCCGGCTCAGAGTCCTCGCCATCAGCCACATCGTCCCGCTGCTCCTGCTCATCGTCCGTCCCGTTCTCAACTGAGGGCTTAATCTCCGGCTCACCGGGCGAGGGGATCGGGGCGGGGGAGAGGAACAGCCCCGCACCCCTGACGACCGCTTCCCCCCCGCCGACCGTAAACGGGCCGGTCGCCCCGGTCGAGGGGTCGGCGTAGCTGTCCCGGCCGGGACTCGTGAAGACGTAACCTTCCGGCGCAGTGAACGCGACGGAGTATTCCCCGGGCGGGAGCGGGCCGAAGAGATACATGGAGAAGTGACTGTCGTGATACCTGGTTCGGGTCGATCCCGCCACGTTCCCGCCCGCGTCCAGGAGGCGGACCTCGACGTCCGTCAGGCCGTAGGCCTCGTCGTTGATACCGTCCCGGCTATCGTCGCTCCAGACCGTCCCGAGCACCCACCCGTAGGACGCTGCCGGGGTTCCGGGCAGGAGATCTCCGACGAGCCCCGCATTCAGGGTCTGCCGGTCGACCCCGCCTTCGGCGAATATCACGTCCGTGCCGAGAGGTGCGGCATGGTTGTCCAGGCCCGGGACGGTGCAGGAATACCCGTCCGGGAGAATGAACTCAACACCGGCGTAACCGATGGAGGGGATGGCCCCAAACCGGTATGACCCGTCCGGGCCGGTGGTGGTATAGTCCATCATGGTTCGCTGGCCGATCAGCCGCACGCTGATCTCGGGGATACCCGGCTCGCCGGGATCGCGGGCGCCGTCACCGTTCAGGTCGAACCAGACCGTCCCCGAGAGCGATTCGTTTGCCGCGCCGCCGGTCTGGTTATTGCCGTCGTCATTGTCATCATCGTCATCGTCGTCGTTGCCGACCGGCGTCATGGTCGGAGACGGCCCGGCCGTCATGGTCGGTGACGGTGCGCCCGTCACCGTCGGCGCGGCCGTGGGCGTCGTCGTCCAGGTGGGTCCGGGCGAGGAGGGCGCCGTAGGAGCCGCTGTTGGAGACAGTGAGGTGGTTCCCGTCGGAACCGTCATAGCCGGTGACGGGGCGGCAGTCATCGTTTCGGTTGGTACCGGGGGTTTCTGGGAGATTATCGGTGCTTTCGAGGGCTTGGAAGGTGTCGCCGTGGGCACGGGCGTCGGGGTAGCAGTCGGGGTAGCGGTCGGTGTCGGCGTCGGCGTGGGCTCCGGCCCCAGTTTCACCGCCCAGGCATCCATATTCGCCGTCCCTCCGCTCACCGTGGCGTTGAACATCCCTGCGAAGACGAACTCACCCGGTGCGGACTCGATGAGCGATGCGGCCGCATCGTCGGAGTTTATACCGCCGAACGTCCGGCTCCACGCCACCGCCCCGTCAGCGTCGGTCGCGACCAGCCAGGCGTCGGTATCGTCCACCCCGGGGTAAGCCGTCTCCCCGGCGAAGAGGTAGCCGCCGTCCGGAGTCTCGATGACGGCCGCCGCCGTCTCGTTCACGCCGAAGTCGCCGTAGATCCAGTTCCAGACGATATCCCCGTCGGGCGTGAGCTTGATGAGGAGGGCGTCGGTATCGACCGTCGTGTTGTCCGGCCGCTCCGTGAACGTGCCGGCGACGAGCAGGTTACCGTCGGAGGTGTTGATCACCGCCCGACCGGCATCGTCGTCGGGGCTGCCGAACGTCCTGTTCCAGACCTCGCCACCGGACCCGTCCAGCCGGACCACCCAGACGTCGGCCATGCCCGCTCCCGAGGACCCGGTGCTGCCGGCAACGACGAAGTCCCCACCGGGGATCCGGGTGACGGCGTTCGCGGCATTCTCCCCGGCTCCGCCGAACGTCCGGTTCCAGGTCTCATCACCCACCTCGTTTACCCTGACCGCCCAGGCCGATGATTCATTCCCTTCCCGCGGCGTGATGGAGCCGACGAAGACGTAGCCTCCGTCCTCCGCCTCGATAACCGCGGCGGCCGTGGCGTTGACGTCAGGGCCGCCGTACGTCCGGTTCCAGACCTCGCCGCCGGAGGGGTCTATCTCCACGAGCCAGGCATCGGTGTCCGCCTCTGTCCCGTTCGTGACCAGGGTGAGGTTCCCGGCGAAGAGGAGGTTGCTGCTATTGGTTCTGATGATGGAATGCGCAGCGTCGGCCTCCTCCCCGCCGTATGTTCTGTTCCACTCCTCGCCCCCGTCCGGCGCGAGCCGGATCACCCAGGCGTCCGTCTTCGCACCGAACGACGCCGTCTCCCCGGCAAGGAATAGCCCGGTTCCGCCGGGGTCGGGAACGGCCGCGTAGGCCGCGTCGTATGTGTCAGGTCCTCCATACGTCCGGTTCCAGATAACCGCAGGATCTCCCGTCTGTGCCCCCGCACCCACGACAAGCGCGAGTGCCGAGAGCAGGACGATCCAGAAACAGGTGCCGCGTCGCATCGTCTACCTCTCCTTGTCTCCACCCCGGGAACGGGCCTCTACTCCGTGCCGGGGACGGCCCGATACGAACGAAGGCCGAACCTCCGGCAGAGCCTTCGGGTCTCACGCCGGCGCGGGGTCTGCACTTCAATGGCGCAATTATTATAATAATCTTATTTCAAAACACGGCCCGGATGTTCCCGGGCATTCTTTCCGGGGGCACGACCCCGCTCCACAACCATCAATACGCTTATGAACAAATCCTTGATAGAAGACCCGTATGAAACTCTTGCTTGCGATTGCACCTGAACGGTTCAGGGACGAGGAACTGGAGATCCCGAGACACACCTTCGAAGAGGCGGGAATCGGCGTCGATCTCGCCTCTACTGTCGCCGGCACGTGCACGGGGATGCTGGGATGCACCGTGGAGGCGGCCATGACGTTTGAGGACGCGGATCCCGACGATTATGTCGGGATCGTGATCGTGGGCGGCAGCGGTTCCGAGGAGCATCTCTGGGGAAGCGAACGGCTCCGGGATCTCGTCCGCTCGTTCTTCGAACAGGGCAAGGTCGTCGCCGCCATCTGCCTCGCGCCGGTCGTGCTGGCACGGGCGGGCATCCTCGCCGGGCGTCATGCGACGGTATACAGGAGCCCGGCGGCCGTCGCGGAGATGAAGAAGGCGGGAGCAAACCTCCTTGAGATCCCCGTCGTCGCCGATATGCAGGTCGTGACCGCGAACGGCCCCGAGGCCGCCGCACAGTTCGCCGACACCATCATCACGAAACTGGAATGCTAGACGATACACGCGCCGGCGGCGTGAGACCGGCAGACTGCACCCTGGTGATCCCCGCATACAACGAAGAGCGGCGGATCCGGTCGCTCCTCGAGGACGTCTCGGGTTTCCGAGGCAAACTCGTCTTCGTCTGCGACGGAACCGACGCCACTGCAGAGATCGTCGGTACGTTCGCGGAGGCTCACCCGTCGCTCTCCATCCGGTGCCTGGCGTTTCCGGCCCGGCTCGGGAAAGGGGGAGGCGTCGTCGCCGGGATGGAGGCGGCGGCGACGCCCTTCGTCGGCTACATGGACGCAGACGGTTCGACCGCGCTATCCGAGATGGAGCGGCTCTTCGACCGTCTCGCAACCGCCGACGGCGCCATCGGCTCGCGCTGGGTTCCGGGCTCGGTCATCCCCGTGCGGCAGGGGTTCCGGCGCCGGGTCGAGAGCCGTCTCTTCAACCTGATGGTCAGGTCACTCTTCGGGCTCGATTACCGGGACACCCAGTGCGGCGCGAAAGCATTCCGGAAGGATGCGCTTGAGGAGGTTCTCTCCTCAATCCGGTCGACCGGGTTCGAGTTCGACGTCGAACTCCTCTGGCGGCTGCGCCGGAACGGCTACCGGGTGGAAGAAGTCCCGATCACCTGGGAGAACCGGGACGAGTCGAAGGTGATGACATCGGACGCGAAGGCGATGCTGATGGGGATGCTCCGGCTCCGGTTCGGGTGAGGGGATCCGGGGCGTAGGCGTGCCTTCGCGTTCTTCGCGGCTTCGCGCGAAACCTGCTGTTGTCCCTGTACTGTTGCTTCACGCGAAGCCGCGAAATGCAACGTTCCACCGGAATGCGACTGCCGTACAGGCAGGGTTTGAACGCCGATAGGTGCGAGGAGAGTGTCAAACTACCGAAAGGACTTCTTTTTTTGCGTGAGACGGAATTGTTCTCCCCACCAGAGCAAACCGCCGGGTTTTAAGGTTCTCCGGGCGAACGGATTTTACAGGAACAGTGATCCGGTGTTTGAGAAGGCAACCTTCGTGGAGGAGATCAACGGGGGCGTGCAAGTCGACGCGCCGTTCGTGGTGGAAACCGCAGAACTCCGCGAGAAGCGGGGCGGCAAGTATATCCAGCTCGCCATCTCCGATAAGACCGGCCGGGGAACCTGCAAGGTCTGGGGGACGCCGGATCACAGCGTGGAGCAGATCGAGGCGTTCTGCCGCGCGATCCGGCCGGGCGAGATCTACCGCATTCAGGGCTACGCGAAGGTCTTCAACGGCGCCTGCGAGGTCAACGTGAACGACGGGATCACCTGCCTCGTCGACCCGGTGCCGCAGGACAGGGTCGAGCCGTCCCTGTTCGTTTATGCGCCCGTCGATATCGAAAGCGTCCGGTTGGGGCTCGCCCGTATGGCCGCGAAGATCGAGGAGCCCGGCATATCCACCCTCATCTCAATGGTCATGAACGACGCCCCGGGTTTCCTCGACGCTCCCGCAGCGAAATTCCACCACCATGCCTACATCGGCGGGCTTGCGGAGCACACCCTCGAGACCGCGGAGATTGCGCTCTCTCTTTCGGGCACGGTCTCGCGGGCGGAGATGGATACCGACGTCCTCCTCGCCGGTGCGCTCCTCCACGATATCGGGAAGGCGACCTGCTTTTGCCGCCGAGGGTTCTCGTTCGTCCCGCTCCCGGAATACACCCTCGTCGGGCATACGGCGATCGGGGCTGCGGCGCTCATGAAGCATTCCGCCGGTGTCGACCCTGCACGGTTCGGCCACATCCTCCATATCGTGATGTCGCACCACGGCCCCCACGGGGATGTCCAGCCCCGGACACCCGAAGCCTGGGCGGTTCACTTCGCCGACAACGCAAGCGCCTTCCTCCGGGAAGTCTCGGACGACGCCGCGGATCTTGCACCGGGAGAGGGGCGGCAGGGGGCACTGAGCGGGAAGGCGGTCTACCGGTTCTGACCGTGCAGGAGCCCCCCGGCGTAAACCACATGATGCTATATCAAAAAACCAGTAATTCAGGCCCCGTTTCAGGAATTCTCTATTCCCCTATGAGTATAAGACCATTCCGATCCGCGCCGGAACACCTGCCGGCAAAAAAGGTTACGGTTCCTTCAGGTACGCCTCGGGGTCGCGTTCGAAGAGTTTCTTGCAGCCCGGGGCGCAGAAGTAGTAGGTCCTGCCCTGGTACTCGGCGGTGTACTTCGCACTCGCCTCATCGACGTCCATCTTGCATACGGGATCAACTGCCACGTGCATCAGCCTCCGACAGCGTCCCCCTCTTCGCCGGAGGTATATAAGTCTTGAGCAGCAGCGAGAGCGAGACGACCGTCACCGACGAGAGCGCCATCGCGAGGGCCGCAAGTTCCGGCCGGAAGGTTATCCCGAAGAAGGGGTAGAGCACCCCGGCGGCGAGGGGGATGAGGGCTGAGTTGTAGGCGAACGCCCAGAAGAGGTTCTGCTTGATCCGGCTCATCACCTTCCGGGAGAGCTCGACGGCCGCGACGGCGTCGATCAGGTCGTCGCGGATGAGGACGATATCCCCGCTCTCGATGGCGACGTCGGTTCCGCTCCCGATGGCGATCCCGACGTCCGCCTGCGCGAGCGCCGGGGCGTCGTTGATCCCGTCGCCCACGAACGCCACGACCTCGCCCCGGCTCTGGAGGGCCCGGACCTCCTGCGCCTTCTCCTGCGGCAGCACCCCGGCGTGGACGTCTTCGATCCCGACCTCGCGGGCGATGGCGTTCGCCGTCCGCTCGTTGTCGCCGGTGATCATCGTAACCGAGAGGCCCATACGTTTCAGTTCCGCAACGGCACGCTTCGTCGTCGGCTTGAGGGTATCGGCGATGGCGAGGATGCCCGCGAGGTCGGCCCCGGCGGCGACCAGGACCGCGGTCTTCCCCTCGTCCTGGAGGGCGGCAATCCGGCGTTCCGCCCCCTCCGGGACGGTGACGCCGTGCTCCTCGAGGAACGGCTGGTTCCCGATCAGCACCTCCTCCCCATCCACCACGGCGCTGACCCCCCTGCCGCCGAAGGTCGTGAACCGTTCCGAAGCCGGGACGGTGACTCCCGCACTCTCCGCCCGGCGCACGACCGCCGCAGCAAGCGGGTGCTGCGAGTTGTGCTCGACCGCCGCGGCGACCGCAAGCAGCCGGTCCTCCGGCACCGCGAGCGCGACGACGTCGGTGACGTCCGGTTTCCCCCGGGTGAGCGTCCCGGTCTTGTCGAAGACGATCGCGGTCAGTTTCTCCGATACCTCGAGCGCCTCGCCGTTTCGTATCAGCAGTCCGAGTTCGGCGCCCCGGCCGATCCCGACGGTCACGGCGGTCGGGGTAGCGAGGCCGAGCGCACAGGGGCAGGCGACGACCAGGACGGAGATCAGCACCGTGAGCGAGAAGAGAAGCGATGCACCGGCCCCCACGTACCAGACCAGGAAGGCGGCGGTTGCGATCGCGAGCACGGCCGGGATGAAGTAGGAGACCGCGACGTCGGCGATCCGCTCCACGGGCGGCTTCGAGCCCTGCGCGTCCCGGACAAGCCTGATGATCTGCGATAATACCATATCTTTCCCGATCTTCTCGGCACGGATGCGGAGGACGCCGTTTACGTTCAGGGTGCCGCCCACGACCTCGTCGCCCTCCTTCTTATCGGCCGGGATGGGCTCGCCGGTGATCATCGCTTCATTGACCGAACTCTCGCCGCCGACGACCGTCCCGTCCACCGGCACCTTCTCACCCGGCCGGACCAGGATGACGTCGCCGACGGCCACGGCCTCGACCGGGACCTCGACCTCCCGGCCGTCCCGGATCACCGTCGCGGTCCGGGGCCGCAGCCCGACGAGTTTCTTGATGGCTTCAGACGTCCTCCCCTTCGCCCGGGCTTCGAGGTAGCGCCCGAGCGTCAGGAACGCCGCGAGCATCACCGCGGTCTCGTAGAAGTTGAAGTCCGCCGTGAGGACGATCTGAAACGTCCCGAGAAGGCTTGCGCCGTAGGCGACGCCGATCCCCATCGCGTACATGACGTCCATCGTCAGTGCCCGGTTCCGGAGCGCGGCGGCCGCGGCCCTGAATATGGGGGCGCTGACGTAGAGAAAGACCGGGAGGGTGACGACCAGCATGACGAGGTTGATCGAGACCGGGAGGGCGGCCGCCCCCGGCATCCCGAAGAGCATGTAGAAGAAGAGCGGGATGCTCACCGCGAACCCGACGGCAAACCGGCGGAACTTGTCCCGGAGATCCGCCTCGCGCATCCGGGCCTCGACGTCCTCGGGGATCTCCTCCTCGAGCCCGAGATACTGGTAGCCGGCATCCTCGACGGCGGCCCGGATCTCCGCGGTCGTGACGAACTCGGGGTTGTAGACGACGCGTGCGTTCTCGTTTGCGAGGTTGACGCGGGCCTCGTAGACACCGTCGAGGTCCGCGAGCGAGGCCTCGATCACCCGGGCGCAGGACGCGCAGACCATCCCCCCGATCCTGACGGTGGCCTCGCTCCTGACAACCTCGTAACCGGCGTCCGAGACCGTCCGTTCGAGATCGGCGAGGGTTGTCTTCGCCGGATCGTACTCGACGGTAGCGGTCTCGTTTGCGAAATTGACCCGGGCGTCGTAGACGTTGTCCCGGCCCTGGAGAGCGCGTTCCACGTTGAGCGCGCAGGACGCGCAGTGCATCCCCGAGATCTTCAGTTCCGCCTTTCTCTTCTCCTCCGGCATGATATTCTCCTCACCCTGCGCGGATAAAATACCTGCTCTCGCCGGCCTGTGTTCGCGCACCCCCTCCGGGGAGGGGCCGGATTCTCAATACAGCGTATGGCGATTTTTATACACAATATTATTATACTCCTGGCCGATTATATCGCCCCATCCTGAGGTGATTGTGATGCAGAGACGGGATATTCCAGCAGGAGAGAAGCAGTATGATGTCGAGCATCTGGCATCGAGACAGGACGTCGACGGCCTGATCGAGGCACTGCAGAGCGGCAATCCGACCGCACGCCGGACCGCCGCCCTCGGTCTCGGCGCGCTCGGGGAATGGCGGGGGGTGGATCCCCTCATCCGGGCGCTCACCGACCCGGTGCAGGACGTCCGGGAAGGGGCGGCGAACGCGCTCGTCATGGTCGGGACACCGGCGGTCGAACCGCTGATCGACGTCCTCGAGCGTCCGGGTGCTGCGGCCGGCTACGGCCTTCCGCAGGAAGCGTCCGGGGAAGGGCTGACGCAGGTCGATCTCCTCGGGGGGCCCGAAGGTATACCGGCCACGAAGAGGAGTCTCCGGCACAGGGGAGGCATCAGGCAGCACGACGCGTTCGGCGGCCCGGAGGATGTCAGGAGAGCGGGAGGCGGAAGAAGGGGCCGCGAAGAGGAGGAGGGGCTTGCCCAGCACGATGCATTCGGCGGCCCGGAGGATCTCCGGAGGGCGGGAGGCAAGGTATCCCGCGACACCGAGGATGAGATCACTCAGCACGATCTCTTCGGCGGCCCCACGGATGTCGGGACGAAAAAGTCCCTCCGTCATCCAGAAATTGCGCAGCACGACCTCTTCGGCGGTCCGGAGGACGCGAGGGAGCACGAGACCCTCTTCCCCGGAGCAAGGAGGGCCGGCGTCGTGACGGAAGGCGCTGTTCCCGGCGCGAGCCTGCGCCGGGCTTACGCCGCCGTCATCCTCGGCGAAATCGCCGACCCGCGAGGAGAAGGGGCACTCGGCCGGTCGCTTTCCGACACCGACCCCGCCGTCCGGAGGTCGGCCGAAGACGGGATGGCGCGGTTCCGGCAGAAGCGCGGGATGGCCGCACCCGTCCCGCCGGCGTCAAGATGAAAAGGAGGTGAACGCGTTGGAGCAAGAGGACGTGGGGAAGCGGTTCAATATCGACCTGCTGAGAGCGGATAAGAATGTCGACGGCCTGATCGAAGCGCTCCGGAGCAGCGACGGCCTGACCCGCCAGCGGGCCGCCCTGGCGCTCGGGGACTTCGGCGGTGGTGAAGCGGTCGGGCCGCTCGTCCGGGCGCTCGGCGATCCGCTGACGGCGGTGCGGGAGGCGGCGGCGGACTCGCTCACGCTGCTCGGGACGCCGGCGGTCGAACCGCTGGCCGAACTCCTCGAGAACCTGGAGGCGTCGGGGAAGTACGGGGAGGAGGAGGCCGTGAGCCCGCCGACCGTGACCGGGCCCGGCGGCCAGACCTGGGAAATCGAGACGCAAAGAGACCTCCGGCGGGTCTACGCGGCTGCCATCCTTGGCGAGATCGGTGATCCCGCCGCGTTAGAACCCCTCGCCCGGGCGCTCCGCGACGAGAACGACGACCTCCGGTGCCAGGCAGCGGGAGCCATAGCGAAGTTCGGTCCGGGGGCGGTGGAGCCGCTTCGCCGGATGCTTGCCGACCCGGACCCGGACGTCAGGATCTTCGCGGCCGGCGTCCTCGGGGATACCGGGGAGGCGTCCGCGGTCGAGCCCCTCATCGGGGCGCTCCGGGACGGCAACGACGACGTCCGGGGCGCGGCGGCGGGCGCCCTCATGCGGATGGGCGGTGCCGCGGTCGAGCCCCTCGTCGCGGCGACGAAGGATGCCGACCGGAACGTCCGGCTCTACGCGGCGGGAGCGCTCAAGTACATCGGCGACCCGCGGGCGATCGACGCCCTCGAGGCTCTCGCCCGGAGCGGGGACAAGGATGAGAGAAGCGTCGCGGAGGACGCGATCGAGAAGATCCGGATGGTCCGCGGGGAGGTTGCCCCGGAGCCGTCGGCGCCGACGTCGCGGTAATTCATCTTATCGAGACTGTGCTATAGGAGCTGCTGGGAGGCCTGATTGCTTCTCGAACTCCAACATTCCGACCAGTCACAACCCCATGCACGGCTTTCCACTGGATATCGCCATTAGGGGGTGGGGCTGACGGGGAGTGCGACGTTCCGATACGCGACGGTTCGTTAGAACCGGAGCGTGAGCACCGTAAGGTGTGAAGGAACGGAGCTCGACCACCGTCAGGTGGGAAGGGAGCATCCCCCCTCAAAACTCTTCGAGTTTCTCATGCTCGCTGCGCTCGCACTCCCCGTTGTCCCCTCCCCCCTCGTGGCGATATTCCCACGGTCCAGTGTACCGGAATTTTTCACAGCCACGACCGTCCTGTCAGCCATACAATAACTTACCATCGTCGTAACCTGCTTTATCCAACCCCACCGGCCCCTATACCTCGTCCAGAAACAGGAGTCCTCACTCCAGTCATCTCAAAAACAAAAAAGGTAAGATGAATTATTCGCTTATCCCCTTCTCCGCACCCGTACCGACTCCGCGTGGGCGTGGAGCCCCTCCGCGTCGGCGATCGTCTCCACAACGTCGCCGATGGCCTCAAGCCCCTCCCGCGTGATCACCTGCACCGTCGAGCGCCGGCAGAAGTGGTTCACGTCGAGGCCGGAGTAGAGCCGAGCGTAGCCAGCCGTCGGGAGGACGTGGTTCGTCCCCGAGGCATAGTCGCCGCAGGCTACCGCCGCGTAGGGGCCGACGAATATCGACCCGGCGCTCCGGATGCGGTTGATGACGGCGAGCGGGTCGGCCATCTGGACCGAGAGGTGCTCGGGGGCGATGCCGTCGACGGTCGCGACCGCTTCGTCGAGATCGCCGGCAACGATGTAGCCGGAGTGCTCGAGCGCCTTTGCGACGATATCGCGGCGTTTCGCCTCCCCGGCCATCCGCTTCACCTCGGCACCGACTGCACCGGCGAGGGCCGCGTCGGTGGTCACCAGGACGCAGGCGGCGTTCGGGTCGTGCTCGGCCTGGGCAAGGATATCGGCCGCGATGAAGGTCGGGTTCGCCGTGCCGTCAGCGAGGATCGCAATCTCGCTCGGTCCTGCCGGGAAGTCTATCTCAGCCTCGTCGCGCAGAAGCATCTTCGCGGCGGTGACGTAGACGTTCCCCGGGCCGACGATCTTCTCCACCCGTGGGACCGACTCCGTCCCGAGCGCCATTGCCGCGATCGCCTGGGCGCCGCCGACCCGGTAGACCTCGTCGACCCCGGCGATATCGAGCGCGACGAGGGTGATCGGGCTCGTCGGCGGCGGGGTGCAGCAGCAGATCTCCGCGACCCCCGCGACCTTCGCCGGGATCGTGCACATCAGCGCCGTCGAGGGGTAGGCCGCCCGCCCGCCGGGGACGTAGGCGCCGATACGGGAGAGCGGAGTCGTCTTGACGCCGAGGGTGATCCCGGGCTCCATCTCCTGCAGCCAGAGGTCGCGTCCGCGCTGCAGTTCGTGGAACCGGCTGATCCGCTCCTCCGCCTCCACGAGACTTTCGACCAGCCGTGCGTCCACCTCATCGTAGGCCGCCTCCCGCTCCTCGTCGGGGACGGCGATCTCCTCGAGATCGATCTTATCGAACCTCTTCGTCAGGTCGAGCAGGGCGGCGTCGCCCTCCTCTCGCACCCTCCCGATGATCTCCGAGACCGGTCCCTTCACCCGGTCGATGTCCGACCGCCGCCCGGCGATCCAGGTCTCGATATCCAGCGCCTGCCACATGAGGAGCAAGGTCGGCGGGCGGGAGCGTTAAGGTTTCGACCCCGCTGGCAACCTCCCCCCGGAACGGAGCTCATTAACTTTCCGGTCAGGATAATTATATATCCGAGGAGGGCTCCCTAACGCGCTGCTATGAAGACAAATGCAACTCATCTGGCGGCAGGCGTCGTTGCGATCCTGCTCATCTTCGCCCTCTCTGTGGGATGCACGGAGACGGCGCCGGGCGAAAACGAGACGCCGGGGGCCGGGGCGACGACCGCTCCCGCCGGCGGAGGGGACATCCTGCGGATAGCCACCACGACGAGCCTGGAGAATACCGGGCTCCTCGCAGAACTCGAACGGGTCTACGAGGGCGAGACCGGGATGGATCTGCAGTTCATCGCCCAGGGCACCGGACAGTCCATCGACTCCGGCAGGCGCGGCGACGTCGATCTCGTCCTCGTCCACGCCCCGGACCTTGAGCAGCAGTTCATCGACGACGGCTTCGGGATCAATCCCCGGTGCATCGCCTACAACTACTTCATCATCGTCGGCCCCGAGTCCGACCCGGCAGGAATCGCGAACATGACCCCGGTGGAGGCCTTCCGGACGCTCTACGCCGCCGGCACGAATGAGACGGCGGGCGTCGCGTTCGTCTCCCGCGGCGACAACTCCGGGACGCACAACCAGGAGCAGGTGCTCTGGGAGGAGGCGGGCTACGACTACGACGGCGAGATCCTGAACGCCGGGGGCTGGTATGTCGAGGCCGGCAAGGGCATGGGGGACACCCTGATCCTCGCGAACGAGCAGCAGGCATACACCCTCTCCGATGAGGGAACTTACCTCTCGTTCGCGGACAGGCTGGAACTCGTGCCGGTCGTCGCCGAGGGTGCGGAACTCCTGAACCGCTACAGCGCGATCGCCGTCGACCCCGCACAGTACCCGGGCGTGAACGCCGAGGGCGCCGCGGACTTCATCAACTGGCTCACCACGAACGAGACGAAAGAAATGATCGGCGAGTTCGGCACCGAAGAATTCGGCAAACCGCTCTTCACGCCGCTCTACGCTCCCGAGTGCACCGAACCGCCGTTCAACTGCACCTGTGCGGAGCCGGTGCCCACGCCCACATGAGTGGGTACCAGGACAGGGGAGACGTGGACGAGGTGTCGGCAGGGTGACAGGGAGACCGGAGGGTGAGGGCGCGTGGTGAACGGGAACCCGATCATCGAGGGGTTCGTCGAGGCCGTCGAGCTCATCATCACCCTCAATCCGCAGGTGGTGGAGATCACCATCCGTTCGCTCTACGTCTCCCTCACCGCCACCTTCTTTGCCGCACTGATCGCCCTGCCGCTCGGGGCGCTCATCTACTTCTACGAGTTCCGAGGGAAGCACGCGGTCGTCTCCACGCTGCAGACGCTGTACGCCCTCCCCACCGTCATCGTGGGTCTGGTCATCTTCCTGCTCCTCTCCAACGTCGGGCCCTTCGGGTTCCTTCGTTTCCTCTACACGCCCGGCGGCATGGTCGTCGCCCAGACCGTCCTCATCATACCACTCCTGATGGGGCTGACGGTCTCGGCACTCTCCGGGATCGACCGGGACAAGCGCTACACGATCACCGCGCTCGGCGCGAGCAGGCTCCAGACGGTCATGACCATCATCGCGGAGGCCCGGTTCGCGGTGATGGCCGGCGTTCTCCTGGGCTTCGGGCGGGCGATCGCCGAGGTCGGGACGGTGATGATCGTCGGCGGGAACATCCGGGGCGCCACCCGCGTCCTCACCACCGCGATCGCGCTCAACACCTCGATGGCGAACTACTCCCTCTCGATTGCACTCGGGATCATCCTCCTCGCGGTGGCGCTCGGGGTGAACATCGCCCTCTCGCTCGTCCAGCAGCGGTGATACCATGACAGTCATCGAGGCACACAACATCAGAAAGTCCTACGGCACCCTTGAAGTCCTGCACGACGTCGACCTCTCGGTCAGGGAAGGCGAGATCCTCGCGCTCATCGGTCCGAGCGGGTCGGGGAAGAGTACGCTTCTGCGGCTCCTCGACCTGATCGAGCCCGCGAACGATGGGCAACTCTCGGTCTTCGGGATCGACACGGTCGCGGATCGCGGCAGCTGGCTCGATCTCCGCCGCCGGATGGGGATGCTCTTTCAGCGGCCGATCGTCTTCAACTCGTCCGTCTACGACAACGTCGCGATGGGGCTCCGGTACCGGCGTGCTCCCGCCGAAGATATCGACCGGAAGGTGAAGGAAGCCCTCGAAGCCGTCGGGCTCTCCCGCTACATCAAGAGCCGGGCGATCGATCTCTCCGGCGGCGAACAGCAGCGGGTGGCGCTCTCGAGGGTGCTCGTGACCGACCCCGAGATCCTCTTCCTGGACGAGCCGACGGCAAACCTTGATCCGACATCCACCGCCACCATCGAGGCGATCGTGACACGGCTGAACCGCGAGGCAGGGATGACCGTCCTCATAAGCACCCACGATCTGGCGCAGGGCCAGCGTCTCGCCCACCGGGTCGGGGTGATGATCGAGGGCACGATCGCCCAGACCGGGCCGTCCCGCGAGGTATTCCGCGAACCGAAGAACCAGCAGATTGCCCGGTTCGTAGGTGTCCAGAACATCATTCCCGCCCGGGTCATCTCCCGGAGAGGAGAGTTCACCGTGGTGGAGGCAAGGGGAAAGGAGCTCCTCTCGGCGACCCCGCCGCCCGCCGACGAGGTGGAGATGGTCATCCGGGGCGAAGACATCTCCCTGCACCGGCGGGAACCGGGGCATGAGGAGGCTGAGAACCTCTTCCCCGCCACGGTCACCGCCATCGAACCCACGGCACCGTTCGTGAATGTTGCGGTGCGCTGCGGGTGCGATCTCGTCGCGCTGGTGACCGCGAGGAGGGCGGAGGCCCTCGGGCTTCACGAGGGGATGGAGGTCTGGGTATCCCTCCAGGCAAAGGCGGTCCACCTGATCCCGCGGGCGAAGTCCGGGTGAGAGACGGTTTCCCCATCGCGAGCACCTTCTCCTCCCTCTGGCCTTCGGAGAGAGGAGGAGTCAACCAATAGTGATTAACTCGCATTAGAACAGATAAATTTAACACTTGTTTACTCTCACAACTTCTTTCATGAGGTTAACTCACGTAACTGCATGTATCTGTCTTCTGGTCGCTGTCGCGGTCTTATTCTCCGGCTGCACGGGGACGACCGACGACCAGACGACGACCCCCACGCCGACGGCAACCGCCGCCGAAGAAGTCCAGTTGAAGGTCTTCCATGCCGGGAGCCTGACCGGTCCGTTCGAGAAGGTGAAAGCGGAATTTGAAGCCGAACATTCCGGCGTCACCGTGCTCCTCGAACCCGCCGGCAGCGTCGACTGCGTCAAGAAGATCACCGAGAACGGCAAACCCGCCGACGTTCTCGCCTCCGCCGACTACGCCCTCATCCCGCAGTTGATGGTGCCCGACGACGCCGACTGGTACCTCACGTTCGCGAAGAACCGGATGGTGCTCACCTACTCGAACGAGAGCAAGTACGCGGACGAGATCACCGCCGAGAACTGGTACGAAGTCCTCGCCCGCGACGGCGTCCGGTGGGGTTTCTCCGACCCGAACTCCGACCCCTGCGGCTACCGCAGCCCGATGGTGATCCAGCTCGCCGAGGGCTACTATGAGGACGACCAGATCTTCGAGACCCTTGTCGGGGAGCACAGCGAGATCACCGTCACCGAAGAGGGCGGGGTCTACACGATCCACGCCGCCGACCCGAAGCCCGACAGCACCACCCTGACGATCCGGCCTAAGAGCGTCGAACTCGTCCAGATGATCCAGGCCGGCGGACTTGACTACGCCTGGGAGTACCGGAGCGTTGCCGTGCAGAACGACCTCGAGTTCATCGAACTCCCCGAGGAGATCGACCTCTCGTCGATAGACTTCGCGGAGAACTACGCGACCGTCCAGACCGAGGCGAAGAAGGGCGACGGCACCACGCTCTACGTCGGCTCGCCGATCGTCTACGGCGTGACCGTCCCGAAGATCGCACAGCACCCCGACCTCGGCATCGAGTTCGTGGAGATGCTGATCGGCGCCACCGGACAGGAGATCCTCGAGCGTGACGGCCAGCCCCCGATCGTGCCCGCGGGCGGCTACGGCGAGGTCCCTGACGCTCTCCAGTCGCTTGTTGAGATGAAATCCTGAACACCTTTTTTTTCATGCCACCAATTATCAGCGAACGCGTACAACGCTTATTCAGGAACATACGGATATGAAGACTGAAACACCGTCGGACGACCCGCTCCGGGGGGATGGTGAAGTAACTTCCTCCTGGTGGAGTGGGCGCTGGAGGCGGCAGGTAGACTGGTGCACCGTCTGGTTCTGCATCATGGGAGGGCTGCTTGTCGGCGTCACGGTGCTTGCGCTCGCGAACATCGCAACGACAGAACTCGCCGACCCGGCTCACCTCCTCAAGGTCGCGGCGTCGTCGCAGGTGATCGAATCCATCCTCCTCACGTTCGGCGCGGGGGCGAGCGCCGTCCTCCTCCTCATCCTCTTCGGAACCCCGCTCGCCTACGTTCTCGCGCGGTCCCGCCCCTCCCACTTCAAGGGAGTCGTCGAGAGCATCGTCGACATCCCGCTCATCCTGCCGCACACCGTGGCGGGCCTGCTCGTCTACCTCCTCTTCATGCGCCGGGGCTGGCTCGGCGCGCCGCTCTCGGAGATCGGGATTGCGTTCGAGGACGCGCTCCCGGGGACGATCGTCGCGATGCTCTTCGTCGCCTCGCCGTTTTACGTCAACACCATGCGGGAGGGGTTCGAGAAGGTGCCGGTTCACCTGGAGAACGTCGCCCGCACGCTCGGGGCGGGCACCTTCACCACGTTCCGCACGGTCACGCTCCCCCTGAGCCTCCGGCACATGTACAGCGGGGCCATCCTCGCCTGGGGGAGGGCGATCGGGGAGTTTGCCGGCGTTATCATGATCGCCTACTACCCGTTCATCATATCGACGCTGATCTACTACTCCTTCACGACGGACGGCATCCACACGAGCAGGAGTATCGCATTCACGGTCATCCTGGTCAGTTTCGGGGTCTTCTACCTCCTGCGAAGAATGACCCGGTACTTAGGGAGGTACGATGATAGAGTTTGACCGTGTCTCGCTCGCACTCGGCTCGTTCCGCTTAAACGACGTCAGCCTGACGATCAGTAAGGGCGACTACTACTTCATCGTCGGGCCGTCGGGTGCGGGAAAGACGGTGCTCCTCGAGGCGATCGCCGGACTCCACCGGCCGGACAGCGGCCGCGTCCTCCTCCGGGGCGAGGAGATCACCGCACTCCCCCCGGAGAAGCGGAAGGTCGCTCTCGTCTACCAGGACTACTCGCTCTTCCCGAACATGCGGGTCATCGACAACATCTCCTATGGGCTCCGGGTGCAGGGGATGGGGAAGAAGGAGGCCCGGGCCGAGGTCGCCCCCCTCCTCGAACGGTTCGGGATCGCTCACCTCGCCGACCGCTACCCGGGGACCCTCTCCGGCGGCGAGCAGCAGCGGGTGGCGCTCGCCCGGGCCGTCGCGGTGAAACCCGACATCCTCCTCCTCGACGAACCGCTCTCGGCCCTCGACCCCGTCACGCAGGAGAAGTTCATCGACGATCTCCGGCGGCTCCACCGGGAGGACGGGCTCACCGTCGTGCAGGTGAGCCACTCCCGCCGGGAAGCGCACTTCCTCGCCACCCGGATGGCGGTGATCATCGACGGAGCTCTCGTCGACGAGGGGAAGGCCGGTGTCGTGCTGAACGCGCCGAAGAGCCGCGAGGTCGCGTCGTTCATCGGGATCGAGAACATCCTGGACGGAACGGTGACGGCAAACGAGGACGGGCTCGCGACGGTGATTGCCGGAGGGCTGGCCTTCGAGGCGGTGACGGACGCGGCGGCGGACGAGGAGGTCACCCTCTGCATCCGGGCCGACGACGTCGTCCTCGCCGTCGGGGACGGGCGGCGCACCAGCGCCCGGAACACGCTGGCCGGGACGGTCGTCCAGGTTATCGAGAACGGCCCCGTCGCCGAGGTGCGGGTGGACGCGGGCGTCACGCTCACCGCGGTTCTGACCCGGCGGTCGGTGCAGGATCTCGGCATCGTTTCGGGAACGCCCGTCACCCTCTCCGTGAAGGCGACGGCGATCCACGTCATCCGTTCTTTTTCTTGAGCGAGAGGGTGAGGCCAACAAGGCCGGCTGTCGCGGCGTTCGCCGCCACGATGGCGACATCCCCTCTCACCACCCCATAGGCGAGCCAGAGCAGAACGCCCGCGAGAAGGACGATGAGCATCGAGAGCGAGAGGTCGGTGGTCGAGCGCGTGGCAGCCACGCCCGGACGGCCTGCGGCGCGAACGAGAGCGTCGTGAGCGAACCGGCGAGAAGACCGAGTGCAGTGACGGTGTCCATCTCCCCCCGCTCTTACGCCGGATGAGATAAACCTGGTCGGGTCAGGATCGGGACGCTCCCGCTCTCCCCCGCCATTCAAGCACATAGGCCAGGATCATCCCGACGATGAACGCGACCGTGAGGCCGATCGCGAGGGTGAGGACGGCGATGGTTCCCGTGACAAGGTAAGACTCCGTCTTCACGCTGTGCTTCCCGAGTTCGAGCGCCACGAAGACCAGGAGCGCGCCGAAGACGCCGAAGGGGATGAGGGTCAGCACCTCCGGCGGAGCGAAGGCGACGGCGAAGATGAGGATGAAGATACCGGCGATGATGTTTGCCCCGCCGGTCCGTGCGCCGAACCGGTACATCGCGGCGAGCCCCCCGGCGCCGTGGCACATGGGGAACCCCCCGAGCGGCGTCGAGACCAGGTTCATCGCCCCTATCGTCCGCGAGAGCCTATCAGGGTTCACGCCCTTCTTCGGGAAGAGGTCGTAGGTGAGGAGCGATGTCGCGAGGATGGCGTTCGTGAGCGTGAGCGGTATCTGCGGGAGAGCGAGGTCCCAGGTGCCGGCGATGAAATCCGCCGGTAGCGGGAGGACCGGGACTGGAAGCGGCATCAGGCGGAACGGCGGCATCCCCTGCACGGCGATACCGGCGGCAAGCCCGATGAGAAGGACCAGCAGGGCGGAAACGTCCGGAATCCGGGTGCGCTGCGATGCGACGAAGAAGACGAGGATGATCCCGATGGACACGGCCGCAAAGAGAGCGTCGGGAACGATGTAGCCGAGCGACGTCCTGAGGAGGATGAGCGCAAGCCCCGCCTGCACCCCCCGGACGACGCTTTTTGGGATCCGCTCCCCGATCCACGTCATGCCGCCGACAAGGCCGAGCAGGAGGAAGAGCGCGCCGACGACGATGCCCGACGCCACGATCTCGCCGGCACAGAGCCCTTCGGCGATGACGATGGCCCCGATCGCCTTCATCGGTTCGATCGGCATGGGGAGGCGATAGTAGAACCCGGCGATGATGTACCAGGCGGCGAGGAAGAGGAAGAAGTGGCTGACGTTCACGTCCGGGCAGACGATGGCGACGCCGAGCAGGATGGGAAAGATGGTGCCGAAGTCGCCGACGGCTCCGGCGATCTCTTCGAGGGTAAACCTGATGCCTCTTTCCTCCGTTCCGGTGTTCTCCGCCATGGTACAACTCTCGGTATGTCTTGTCTCCTTTTTGGGGTTTCTGATGGGGATCCGGTATGTTCGGGGCCACGGTCATGAGATCCAGTTACCATTTCAACCAGGACAAAACCATTAACTTGTGTTGGTTAATTTGATCCAATGTATAAACGTTTATTTTGCCCACATGAGTAATTATTCTTATGAAAGCACACCTGCTTCTCATTCTTGCACTGCTTGTCGCGGCATCCGCCGCTTTTGCATGCGGATGTACCGGAACCACCGCCGATACGCCGGCGGTGTCCGACACGACAAAGCCCGAGCTGCTCGTCTACTGCGGCGCGGGCATGCGCGAACCGATGGACGAGATCGCGATGACCTTCACGAACGAGACCGGCATCCCGATCAACTTCGTCTTCGGCGGATCGAACACCCTGCTCACCCAGATGGAACTGACGGAGATGGGCGACGTCTACATGCCGGGCGCGACCGCCTACTTCGACGCGGCCCGCGAGAAGGGGCTGGTCGAGGAGGAGCACCTGACCGTTTACCACGTCCCAATCATCGCCGTCCCGAAGGGCAACCCTGCCGGTATCACCTGCCTTGAGGACATGGCAAAGCCCGGCGTCCGGGTGGCGCTCGGCGAGAATCCCGGCACCGCCATCGGCCAGCTGACCGACAAACTCCTCGAAAAGAACGACCTCCTTGCCGACGTGGAGAAGAACCTCGTGACCCGCAGCGGCACGGTGAACGAACTGCTGGTCTACCTCTCCATGGGGCAGGCCGATGTCGGTATCATCTGGGAGGATCTCTACGTACCGGAGAAGATGGACATCATCTACATCCCGAACACGAATAACCTGGTGAAGGTCGTCCCCATCGGCGTGCTGACCTCTTCCGAGCACAAGCCTGAGGCGGAGCAGTTCATCGCGTTCGTCATCTCCGACGAAGGAAAGGAGATCTTCACCCGGCACGGTTTCGTCACCTACCCGAGCGAGACCTACGCGGATGTCAAACCCTGATGTACAAGGAAGGAGAAGTCGCATGGAAGTCACCTACCGAATCATCGGAACCATTCACTCACCGTTCACCGACCAGGACACAACGCCCATCCAGAGCATCTTCTCCGAAGAGGAGGGGACGATCGAGGTCTTTCCCGAGTACGCCGACGGGCTGGAGGGGGTCGAGGGGTTCTCCCACATCATCCTCCTCTACCACTTCCACCAGGCGAACGGCTTTAGCCTGCGCCAGCGCCCGTTCGTCGACGGCAGCAAAGAGCGCGGGATCTTTGCCATACGCCATTTCAGCCGCCCGAACCCGATCGGGATCTCCCTCGTCGAGGTCGTCTCCGTCGAAGGCAACACCGTCCGGGTCCGCGGGATCGACGTGCTGGACGGCACGCCGCTCCTCGACATCAAACCCTACGTCCGCCAGTTCGATCACCGCGACGACGTCAGGAGCGGCTGGGTCGACGCAAAGCACATCGAGGAGGTGAAACTCAAGAGTTTCTCGCCAAAGGATCTCCGGGAGCATGAGGAGTCTTCATGAGCCTGAAAAACTCCTCCTATTTTCGGATGGCGACCGTTGCGGTCGCCCTCTTCATCGCGGCCTTCATCGTAATGATCCTCGTCGGGGTGGTCACCCACTCCCCGCCGGCAGTTCTCATCGAGTGCTTCCTCTCCGAGGAGATCCAGTTCGCCATCAGGCTCTCGATCGTCACCTCCGTCATCTCCACGCTCCTCTGCATCCTGGTCGCCATGCCGGTGGCCTATGCCCTCGCCCGCTACACGTTCCCGGGCAAATCAGTGATGAACATGCTGATGGATATCCCGATGGCGCTCCCGCCGCTCGTGGCGGGCGTGGGGCTCCTCCTCTTCTTCGGGGTCTCCCCGGTAGGAAAGTCGCTTGCTGCCGCAGGGCTTGCGTTCGTCTTTACGCCGCTCGGGATCATCATGGCCCAGTTCTTCGTGAACCTGCCCTACATGCTCCGGGTGACCCGTTCGACGTTCCAGGGCGTCAACCCCCGCTACGAGCACGTGGCAAAGACACTCGGCTGCACCGACGCACAGGCCTTCTGGCGGGTCACGCTCCCGATGTCCTGGAACGGTCTCCTCGCCGGATCGGTGATCACCTGGTCGAAGGGGATCGGTGAGTTCGGCGCCGGGCTGATGCTTGCCGGCGCAACCCGGATGAAGACCGAGACGCTCCCGCTTTCGCTCTTCCTGAACATGTCCACCGGAAAACTCGAGTATGCCATCGCTGCGGCGACGATCCTCATCATGATCTCGGTCGTCTCGCTCTACGCCTTCGAGCGCTACGGCGGAGCCACGCACGTCTACTAGGAGGTTCACCCATGCTTGTCATCGACTCCGTATCCAAGAGCCTCGGGGAGTTTTCGCTCTCGAACGTCTCGCTCTCGGTCGAAGACGGGGAGTACTTCATCGTCCTCGGCCCCACAGGGGCGGGAAAGACAATCCTTCTTGAGACGATTGCCGGGGTCTACAGCCCCAATGCGGGCAGGATCCTCTTGAACGGCCGGGACATCACGGAAGTCCCCGCACGGGAGAGGAACATCGGCATGGTCTACCAGGACTACATGCTCTTCCCGCACCTGAACGTCGAAGCGAACATCGGTTTCGGGCTGAAGTCCCGCCGCGCCGACCCCGCGTTCATCCGCGGAAAAGTGGAAGAGAGCGCGGATCTCTTAAACATCAGCCACCTCCTCCACCGCTACCCGGGAACGCTCTCGGGCGGCGAGCAGCAGCGCTCGGCGATTGCCCGGGCGCTGGTGATGGAGCCGGAAGCCCTGCTGCTCGACGAACCGCTCTCCGCGCTCGACGTGAAGACGCGCGAGAGCCTCCGGGCGGAACTCGCCCGGATCCACGAGGCCACCGGGACGACGATCGTCCACATCACCCACAACTTCGAGGAGGTCTTCGACCTCGCCGACCGGGTGGCGATCATGCGCGGCGGCGACGTGATCCAGGTGGGGACACCGGAGGAGATCTTCCGGCGGCCGAACTCCGACTTCGTCGCGGGATTTGTCGGGGTGGAGAACCTTCTCCGCGGAACAGGCTCGGCCAACGGAACGGTCGCGGTGGGGGATCTCCGGATACGTGCGGAGAACGCCATACCCGGCCCCGTCTCCGTTGCAATCCGGCCGGAGGAGATCCAGATCTCAAAGGTGCCTCTGCCGGAGAACGGAAGAAACGTCGTCTTCGGCCGCGTGGATTCGGTGCGGCCGAACGGAGGGCTGGTCCGGGTCTCCGTCGAGGCCGGAGTTCCGTTTAGGGTGACGCTGACGCGGCAGGGGTTCGAGGAGACGGGCGTCGCACCCGGCGACGCGGTCTACCTCGCCTTCCGGCCTTCGGCGGCCCACGTCTACTCTTCGGGAGAAGAAGAGGCTTGAGCGGCGCGGATCTCGAGTGCCCGGAGGACCCCGGCACCCAGGACTTCTTCCGCACGCTCGCCGTGCCGCTCCGCCATGACCGCGAGGAGACGCTCCGTCCCCGCGGCCGTGGTGGAGATGCCGACCCGCTCGGCCCGGCGGATCAGCCCGTCCCGCTCCATCTCCCCGAACCGGGGAAGGACGTAGTAGTGCGGGATCCCGAGGTGCTCGGCAAGTTTCCGCGTCGTTGGGAACCGCAGCGAGATGCCGTCCGGGGAAAAGCCGACGGTCAGGCACCGGTCCTCTTCGAGGAGGATCCGGACGGCCGCATCGATTATGTCGTCGTGTTCGTGTGTGGACATCCGATCGTAGAAGTACTCGCGTCCGGCGCAAAAAAAAGAGGTCGGTCTGGTTATGCCGCTTCCGCCTTCATCTCGCCGCGTTCTTCTTCGGGCATCTCCTCGAGGTAGATAACCTCCGCTCCGATGTCCTTTGCAATCTGTTCGAGCTCGACCTTCCGAAAGTGGGTCCCTTCCACCTTCAGATGCTTCGATTCGCCCTGCTCTTCAACGACGGCGACGACGCGGAAGCGGGGCTGCTTCACGCCGGTGCCGACTTTCTGGCGTTCACGTGCGTAGATTCTCATGTTTTTCCATCCCATACCAGTTGGTATACCAGCAGGTATACACCAAAGACACTTAACTTTTTCTATCATACAAGAGGTAAGGCTGATATCATGGCAGAACGATTTGAGATGGAATCAAAGTTCCGCGGCGAGAGTCTGGTTCGGCGCGGCCTGCTCCGCGAGACCCGGAGCGGCAAACAGGTCAGGATCATGCCCGACCTGAACGTGATCAAGATCGGCGGCCACGGGGTCATCGACTACGGGCGAGACGTGATCTATCCCCTGGTCGAGGAGATCGGGGAACTCTCCCGGAACAACAAGGTCCTGGTCGCCACCGGCGGCGGCGTCCGGGTGCGCCACATCCTCGACGTCGGGATCGATCTCGGCATGCCGACGGGGGTGCTTGCGGAACTGGCGGGCAAGATCAGCGAGCAGAACGCGATCATGATGTCCATCCTCTTCTCGAAGTACAACGGCACCCGGATCCACACCGACGATCTCTTAAACCTCCCCTCGCTCATATCCCTCGGGATGCTGCCGGTCGTGCAGGGCACCCCGCCCTACGGGCTGTATGAGCATCCGCCGAAACTCGGGAGCATCCCGCCGCACCGGACGGATACCGGGGCGTTTTTGATGGCGGAAGTGGTCGGCGGAAAGAACTGCATCCTCGGCAAGAACGTGGACGGCCTCTACGCCGAAAACCCATTCGTGAATCCCGACGCCGAGTTTATAGCGGAGATCACGGCCGACGAACTCCTGGAGATGGAGATGGAGGATATGGTGCTCGAACCGAAAGCCGTCGAGCTGCTCCGGGACGCCGTCCACGTGACCGAGATCAAGATCGTGAACGCTCATGTCCCGGGCAACATCACGAAAGCCGTCAACGGGGAGCGGGTCGGCACCCTGATCCGGGCATGACGGCCCCGGGTCAACCACTTTTAGTTTACTCAAGAGAAGTCTTCTTTTGCCCGGGATACGGATAGATATAGAGCAATTCTATGACCCTCTACCTTGGCATCGACGACACCGACACACGCGAGTCCCGGGGAACCGGACGGCTCGCCCGCGCGATTGCAGCAGAACTCACCCGGTCCTACACGGTAGCCGGAGTGACCCGGCACCAGCTCTTTGTCCATCCGGCTGTCCCCTACACCTCCCATAACAGTTCCGCGGTCATCCACATCCGGGATACCGGGAACGGGACTGCAGCCGACGTCTTTGCGGCGGCAAAGGAACTGATGCTCGCCGATTTCATCGAGGGGAGCGACCCCGGGATCTGCGTTGCCGCCGACCGGAACATCAACGGCGACCTCTCCCACTTCGGTCTCTCCGCGAAGACGAGCGTCGTGACGCAGGATCAGGCGCGAGGGCTCGCCCGCGAGGCCGGAATCCTCCTCGAAGGGCTCGGCGGCACCGAAGACGGCGTGATCGGTGCGCTTGCCGGGGTCGGGCTTGCGGCATCGGGCAACGACGGCCGGTTCATCCAGAAGGGAACGAACCGAGACCTCAGCGGCACCCAGACGGTCGCCGCGATCCTCGCTTCCGGCGTCGACCGGGTCATGACCCGGGACGGGGCGGCGGTCGGGGAAGGCACTATCAGCCTGCGAAAGTTCCCGAAGCCTGCCTGCGTCGGTGGGAAGGCGATCCTCTACGTCGAGCCGGACGGGGATGCCTACCGCGATATCGTGATGGGATGAAGGGCGAGTCAACAACATCTCTTTTAGTTATCGCCGGCGTCAAATCAGTAAACCATATCAAGTTATAGTTAACTCAAAACACACCTATTTAAATGTGCATATTGCGATACCTCTGTCTGATAACTATGCACAGACGAACTATTTTTGCCGTCGCGGCCATCATGGTCGCCCTCATGCTGATATGCGGCTGTACCGGGACGACAACCGACCCAACGCCCGTAGAGAAGCAGCAACTCCGTATCGCCACGACCACGAGTCTCTACGACACCAAACTCCTCGATCACCTCACGCCGATCTTCGAGGAGGAGTACAACGCCGAGGTGCTGATCGTCTCCGCCGGGACCGGCAAGGCGATCGAGTACGGGCAGCGGGGCGACGTGGACGTCCTGATGGTGCACGACCGTGCGCGTGAAGACGCCTTCCTCGCCGACGGCTACGGCATCAACCGGCGCGTCTTCGCCTACAACTACTTCGTCATCGTCGGGCCCGAGTCCGACCCGGCAGGCGTCAAGGGCATGACTCCTGAGCAAGCGTTCACCACCATCCGGGAGAAGGGAATGGCCGGCGACTCCGGTGTGGTCTTCGTCTCGCGCGGTGACAACTCCGGCACGCACTCCAAGGAGAAGGCCATCTGGAAGGGAGCCGGGTTCAACTACTCGACGGACGTGCAGGGCTCCGGCGACTGGTACCAGGAGGCCGGAACGGGCATGGGCGCGACCCTTGAGATGGCGAACGAGAAGGAGGCCTACACCCTCTCCGACATCGGCACCTACCTCGCCTACAAGGGTGACCTCGACCTCGTGACGCTCGTCGACGAGGGGGATATCCTGCTCAACATCTACTGCGCCATGCAGATCAACCCTGAGAAATACCCCGACATCAACACCACCGTCGCGAAGGACTGGGTCAACTTCATGATCTCCGACGAGGTGCAGGGCGAGATCGCCTCCTTCGGTGTCGACCAGTACGGCCAGCCGCTCTTCTACCCCGCCCAGGACGACTGGGAGAAGATCGGCGTCCCCCAGGCTGAAGTGAAGGATCCGATCGCCTGATCGGACTCGAAATCCCACCCTTTTTGCCCCCGGCGGTGTATAATCAGGTGTAGAGCATGTACGAGATCATCGAGGGATTTCTGGAGGCGATCCGGCTCATCGTCACGCTTGATCCCGACGTGATGGCCATCGCCGCGCGAAGCGTCGTCATATCGCTCACCGCAACGATCATCGCCACGCTGTTCGCCGTCCCGCTCGGGGCCGCGATCAACTTCGGGTCGTTCCCGGGCAGAAAGAGCCTCATCAACCTGATCCAGACGCTCTACTCCCTCCCGACGGTCATCGTCGGGCTGCTGATATTCCTGTTCATCTCCCGCGTCGGGCCGTTCGGGTTCCTGCGGCTGCTCTTCACCCCGACCGCGATGATCATCGCGCAGACGGTGCTCATCCTGCCGATCATGACCGGCCTCACGATCTCCGCGCTCTCGGGGGTCGACCCGGTCCTCAGTGACACCCTCCGTTCACTCGGGGCAACAAGGCTCCAGTTCCTGACAAACATCTTGAAAGAAGCCCGGTTCGCGATCCTTGCGACCGTCGCGGTCGGGTTCGGGCGGGCGATATCCGAAGTCGGGGCGGCGATCCTGGTCGGCGGCAACATCGCGGCGTCGTCGTTCGCGAGTTCGACCCGGGTGCTGACGACCGCGATATCGCTCGAGACCTCGATGGGCAACATCTCCCGGTCCATCGCGCTCGGGATCGTCCTCCTTGCAATCGCCCTCGGCGTGAATCTCGCCATAACCACGGTGCAGCACCGGTGATACTATGATCGAACTCGATAACGTCTCAAAGAACTTCGGCGATACCGGGGTGCTCGACGGTGTCACCGGGGAGGTGAACCGGGGCGAGATCTTCGCCGTCATCGGGCCGAGCGGAGCCGGGAAGTCGACCCTGCTGCGCCTCATCGACCTCCTCGACACCCCGACGGGAGGGGCGATCCGGGTGGGCGGCACCGATATCCACGCGGAGCGTGAAAAGAGCCTCTCGATCCGGAGGATGATGGGGATGGTCTTCCAGAAACCCGCCGTCTTCAACGCGACGGTCGCGGAGAACATCGCCGTCGGCCTCCGGTTCCGGGGCGCGAGTAAAAGCGAGAGCCATTCCCGGATCGAGGAAGCCCTCGATATGGTCGGGCTTGTCGGTTACGGGGAGCGGCGGGCAAGGACACTCTCGGGCGGGGAGATGCAGCGGGTGGCGCTTGCCCGGGCGATGGTGATCGAGCCCGAGATCCTCCTCCTCGACGAACCGACCGCGAACCTCGACCCCGTCTCGGTGGCGACGATCGAGGATCTGGTGGTGCGGATCAACCGCGACCTCGGGACGACGATCGTCTTCTCGACCCACGACATGTACCAGGGGCAGCGGCTCGCCCACCGGATCGGGGTGCTGATGACCGGAGTGTTCTCGCAGGTGGGGACGCCACGGGAGGTCTTCACCCTCCCGGCAAGCCGGGACGTCGCCCGGTTCGTCGGGATCGAGAACATCGTCGAGGGTGGCGTCGTAGAAGGGGGAGACGGTACCGCCGTCGTCGATGCCGGCGGTGTCCGGGTCCGGGCACGGTCGCCGGCTTCGACGGGGGAGCGGGTCACTCTCTGCATCCGGTCAGAGGATCTGCGGATCGCCGCGCCGTCGCTGAATACCTCCGGCAGGAACACCCTCCCCGGCACCGTGACCTCCATCGTACCGCGCGGGCCGTTCAGCAGGGTGACGGTCGACTGCGGGGTCCCGCTCTCGTCCGTCCTCTCGTGGAAGGCGGTGGACGCCCTCGATATCCGGGAGGGGAGCCGGGTCTCGGTCTCGTTTGCGCCGGAGTCGGTTCACGTCGTCCGAGGGGTGAACCACCGGGGTTCAGGGCGCGGGTAGGTCTCGACGAGAGGTTTCATCCTCACCCGGGACGATCCGGGCGACCACCTCCTGCCAGGACTCCTCCGTCGCGCTCATCCGCTCTCACCAGGGATTGCCGCCCCGGATCCCGGGGCTCTTTTTGCACGGCCGCCTTCCCTGATCTTAAATACCCGCACAGCCCACCATTTCTACAATGGAACTGACAGTCCTCGCCAGCGGGAGCAAAGGAAACTGCACCTATCTCCGGGGGGAGCGAGGCGCGCTGCTCATCGACGCGGGGCTCTCCGCTCGCGAGATCCTTCGGCGTCTCGAAGCCGCCGGCGGGGATCCAACATTCATCGAGGCGATACTCGTCACGCACGAGCATATCGATCACATCCGGGGCGTCGACGTTCTGGCACGGAGGCTCGGGGTTCCGGTCTACGCGACCGGCGGAACGCTCGAGGCGTTCACCCCGAAGTGCAGCGGGAGATCCGCGGAGGTCCGGCGGTGCCGCTGCGGCGAGACGTTCTCCGTCGGCGACTTCTCGATCGAGCCGTTCGCCGCTTCCCACGACGCCCGGGAACCCTGCGGGTTCTCTGTCGCCGAGGGCGATCTGCGCATCGGGTGCTGCACCGATACCGGCACCGTCACCACCTCGATGTTCGATAAACTCGCATCCTGCGACGCCGTCCTTCTCGAGAGCAACCACTGCCCGGATATGCTTGAAAACGGCCCGTACCCGGCATATCTAAAGAGCCGGATACGATCGAAACGCGGGCACCTCTCGAACCCCGACGCCGCCCGCTGCCTGCAGAGGCTCGCCGATCGCATCCACATGGCGATGCTCGCCCACGTGAGCGAGATCAACAACACGCCGGAAAAAGTGCTCCTCTCCGCGCTTGAAGGACTCGGACTCTACTCCGACCAGATCGGGGTCGCCGTGGCACCCCAGGATCCGGGAGCGGTTCACCCGGAATCCTACGGCTTTCGGCTCTGAAGATTCACGCCTTCCGGAACGTGCAGACCATGCCGATCACGGTGTCTGCACCATCGGCGATCGGGTCGCCGGAGACGCGGACAACCTCTTTTGAACCGTCGCTTCTCACGAGTTCCGCTCCTACCGCGCACTCCACGGACCTGCCCTGCCCCAGCACTTCCCTGACGAGATGCTCCCCGACACCGACGCCAGAAAAAAGCGACCCTACCGGCTTCCCGGTCAGTTCGTCCCCGGCGTAGCCGGTGAGGTGTTCCGCCGCCATGTCGACGATGACGATCGTTCCGGCGGCATCGGTGGTGATCCTCGCCTCCCCGGAGTCATCCGCCCCCAGGGAACCCAGTTCGACCGATAAGTCCAGCCAGTCCTCCGCAGCTTTCCGCTCGGTCATCTCGATGTAGTAGAGGAGCTGCTCGAGCTGCTTGTTCGCACGTTCGAGTTCGGCGGTCCGCTCGGCAACGAGTTCCTCCAGGTGCTCGCGGTGGCGGTGCAGTTCCTCTTCCGCCTTCTTGCGCTCCGTAATCTCCCTGATGATGACCATCAGGTGCATCTCCTGGAGCGGTATGACGCGGGCTTCGTAGTGCCGGGTCTCTCCGGCAACCGTTCGGCTGAACTCAAGGGGTGCCGCGGCCGTATTTACCCGGACGGCCTCCTGCAGCGCAGCAGAAAGGGCCTCACCCACACCGGCGGGGAGCAGATCCTGCACCCGCCGCCCGAGATGCGCCCGGGAGACAATCGGCGCCTCCGCGAGCCTCCCCGCCCTGGAGTCGAGGATCGTGCCGTCGGCGTTCAACCGGATGAAGAGATCGGGAAAGGCTTCGATCACCGCGGTCAGTTCGGACGTCGCCTGCCGGAGATTCTCCTCGGTCAGCGCCTGCTCGGTTACGTCCCGGGCGGTGAAGAGGACGGAGCCGCCCTCGATCGACGCCCGCCGGAACTCGATATCGCGCACCCTGCCGTCCCGGCAGACCACGCCGGCAACCATCGTGTCCCGGCCGCCTGAAAACAGTTCCTGCCCCAGCTCCTCCACTTTCTGCCGGTATGCAGGGTTTGGGTGGGCACGCTCGAACCATAACGCGAGTGTCGGGACATCCTCCAGGGTATACCCGGTGATCCGGGTAAACGCCGGGTTCAGGTACCGGCATGTGCCCTTACCGTCCAGAAGAACGAGGCCGTCAGGCACTTCACGGAGAATCGAGAGACAGATGTCCCCTCCAAGATCAGGCGATTCACGGGCGTCGTCCCGAGTTGTTTTGTTTCCCGTCATCGTCGGTCCTCCACGGCATATCTGTGTATTCGGGCCTGCAAGCGCCGCTCACAGGAAATTTTGCCTTTCGAGATAGATATATGCATCGTTCTACCTTTCCGCGTTATTTTCGAAACGGGCCATTCCAACCGATTTTCTGGAGGAACGCCGGCACTCATACGCACATTCGGGACAAACGTCGATCTGCAGGCGGAAGAGAGGATTCTCCGCCACGGGGCCCGGAAGTCCCCGGGGGGACTTTGCAGCACAACAACCACTTCCGTCACTCCCTGATCTTCAGGACCTGCATGCAGTACTGATCCATGGCCGTAAAGAACGTGGATCGTGCACGCTTCGCCCGCTCTTCGTCTCCTTCGATGAAGTCGCGGAGGATGTAATCAAGTGCCGTGGTGTAGTAATCCCGGCCGGGAGAAGCCTTCTTTGCCTCCCCGAAGCAGACGTAACTCTCCATCTTGTGGTTGCACATGACCTCGAAGACGGCATCGAGCATCAGAAGCAGGTGCCGGGGGAACTCTTTTAAGATCGCCAGTTTCCGGAAACTCGCGTAGGATCTCGGCTGGGCACCGAGAATCGCGAGTTTCATCCCGTAGTAGAGCGGTTCGAGATCGTCGGGATATTGCTGCATCATCTGTTTGACGATAGCGGCGGCACCGCTCCCGTTGCGCAACTCCACGCGGGTGTTGAACGCCTCCGTCAGGAAGAACCTGTCGTCCGAGAACCGCTCCGTTGCATGAGCAAGGAGGTGGTTGCGGCGTTCGACGTCCCCCTCGTGCTTCGTCCAGGTGACGCCCATGCGGTAGAACTCCGGTTCGCTCGGGAACCAGGCGAACGCCAGATCCAGCATGAACCAGAAGATCGAGTTCAACCGGCTGTCTTTGCGATTGAAGAGGCCGAGACGGTTGAGCGGGGCGCGAACCCGGGAGAGGTTCAGCATCTCCTCGCGGGCATGCAGTTCCAGGTCGTCGGGGCGGAGTCTCGATTTCTGGGTCTTTGCCAGGGACAGGGCGTAGTAGCAGTAGGCGATTGCAGCGTTGATGCGGCCGTCGTAACCTCTGTGAGGCGTAAGACACTCGAACGCCTGATAATAGTTGCCGGAGTCGATCAGTTTGAGGGCCACAATCACGTCGAGCGTTGCCCGCCCCTTGCGACGCCGCTTGTTCCCCATGGCGTGCCGCAGGACTTTATCGAGAAACTCCGGGGTAGGGGCCTCGCTCGTGACGTTGAGGAGCGCAAAAACGGTCGCATCGATGAAATCGTCGTAGGTGCGATCATCGAGCTCGGGAAACGTTTTGTCGAGCGTGGCGGCGACGTGCCCGAAGAAGACCGGGAGATTCCCCTCCACCTGTCCGGTGTTCTTTACGATGTAATCGTCCATGGTAGCCCGGAGCTGCTCGAGTCTCCTGTTCCTGAGGGCCTCGGGCTGCCACGCATCTTCCATATCTGTATTGTGGAGAGTTGAAGAGATATTTGTTTTTATATGATCTCCGGGGCTCCCCCGCCAGGAGAGAACTCAGAATCTCATATCTGCGGCATTACGAAGGGATCCGTTCAGGAAAGGGTTTTTTGGACGATGAGGCGGCAACGGATCCTGCCGCCGGGACTCCGGCATCCTGCCGGCAAAAGCGCAGGGCAAACGAATCGAATTCCGTATCCGGAATCGGTGTTCATAACGTTTATCCCGACAGACCCCAAATTTTCCGGGAGGTGTGATCGCGTGGGCTACATTGACGAGCTGAAGCGGGTAGGAAGGGATGCGAATCCCTTCTTCAAAATGATGGGGATAGACGTGGACGAATACGGTGACGGGCGCGCCCGCCTCACCATGGAGGTCCGGCCGGAGATGCTGAACGGCGCCGGGTGGCTCCAGGGCGGGGTCTACGTGGCGCTCGCCGACGAGGCGATTGCGCTTGCGCTCTACACGCTCCTTGCCGAGAACGAGCGAATCGCCACGATCGACGAGCATACCAGTTTCATGAAGGGCGTCAGCACGGGGGCGATCGTCGCCACCGGGAAGGTCGTCCGCAAAGGCCGCCGGGTGGCGTTTGCAGACGGAGAGGTCAGAAGCGCGGCGGACGATACGCTTCTTACCCGGACGTCGACGTCGTTTGCGGTCATCGAGGGGTAGCGCCGGGACGGCCCAAACCCCTCTTCGCGCAGGCGGGGATTCCCCGGGACTGCTGGAACAATACATTCTCAATACCCGAGATCACATACATAAGATAGAGCATCCGGAACAACCGGAGGGGAACGAGATCTTGAAGTACATCGTTGTAACCGGCGGCGTCATGAGCGGGCTTGGGAAAGGCATCACCACCGCATCCATCGGCCGCCTTTTGAAAAACCGCGGCTACCAGGTAACGGCGGTGAAGATCGACCCGTACCTGAACATCGACGCCGGCACCATGAATCCCGCCCAGCACGGTGAGGTCTTCGTCCTCTCCGACGGCGGAGAGGTCGACCTCGACCTGGGCAACTACGAGCGGTTCTTAGACATCAACCTCAAATCGATCCACAATATCACGACGGGCAAGGTCTACCGGAACGTCATCGAGAAGGAGCGGCGCGGCGATTTCCTCGGCGCGACCGTCCAGATCATCCCCCACATCACCGACGAGATCAGGTACTGCATCAGCCGCGCGGCACAGGAGACGGTCAACGGCGGCAAGGTTGCCGACGTCTGCATGGTGGAGGTCGGCGGCACGGTCGGCGACATCGAGAGCATGCCGTTCCTGGAGGCCGTCCGCCAGATGCACGGCGACCTTGCACCGGAAGACATGATCCTGGTTCACGTCACCCTGGTCCCGATGGACACGATGGGTGATTTCAAGACCAAGCCCACGCAGCACTCGGTGAAGGCTCTCCGCGAACTCGGGCTGCAGCCCGACATCATCGTCGCGAGGAGCAGCGACGTGATCGGGCCGCAGACGAAGAAGAAGATCTCCACCTTCACCGATGTCCCGGTAAAAGCCGTCGTCTCCGCAAAGGACGCCCCGGACATCTACCAGATCCCGATGGAACTGGAGAAGGAAGGGCTCGCGGACGTCGTCTGCAGTTACCTCTCCCTGGAGAACCGGGAGCCGGATACCGCGTGGTACCGGGTCGTCTCGCAGGAGTATACGAACCGGGTGACGGTCGCCATCGTCAGCAAGTACGGGATCGAGGACGTCTACATGTCCATCAAGGAGTCGCTCAAGCACGCCGGAAGAGCGCTCTCCACCGAGGTGAACATCCGCTGGCTGGATGCGGAGACGTTCGAGCTCCATGACCTCGCCGACGTCGACGGCATCCTGATCCCGGGAGGGTTCGGGAAGCGCGGCATCGAGGGGAAGATCCGGGCGATCCGGTACGCCCGCGAGAACAAGAAACCTTACCTCGGCCTCTGCCTCGGGTTCCAGCTCGCGGTGATCGAGTACACGCGGCACGTCCTCGGCATCGAGGACGCCACGAGCGAAGAGATGGGCGACGGGACGCACGTCATCGCCATCCTCCCGGAACAGGAAGAAGTCAGCGACCTCGGCGGCACGATGCGCCTCGGGGACTGCGACGTCGTCCTGAAAGATGGAACAAAGGTGACCGGTCTTTACGGGAAGACGGCAATCGTGGAGCGCCACCGCCACCGCTACGAGGTGAACCCCGCGTTCATCGCGGACCTTGAAGCCGCCGGACTCGTCTTCTCGGGAACCTGCGGGCCGCGGATGGAGGTCTGCGAGATTCCGAATCACCCCTTCTACCTCGCGACGCAGTTCCACCCCGAGTTCAGGTCGAGCCCGACAAAACCCTCCCCACCCTACATCGGCTTTGTAGAGGCATGCAAGAAGAATAAATCGTCATCAGAGATCAGGTGAAATGGCAGAATGGTAAACATTGAGAAGTTTATCGACCAGGCAGTCAGAGAGATACGCGATGCTGCCGGCGAGGATAAAGTCGTGATGGCGCTCTCCGGCGGCGTGGACTCGTCGGTCTGCGCGGCGCTCGCGACCCGCGCGATAGGCGACCAGCTCGTCCCGATATACGTGGATACCGGCCTCATGCGGAAGGGAGAGACCGATCGGATTCGGTCGCTCTTTGCCGACGCAAACCTCCGTGTCGTGGATGCCGCCGACGAGTTCTTCGAGGCTCTCGCGGGCATCGTCGACCCCGAAGAGAAGCGGAAGGCCATCGGCGCGAAGTTCATCAGGATCTTCGAACGGGAAGCGAAGCGAACCGGAGCGACGATGCTCCTGCAGGGAACGATCTACCCCGACCGCATCGAGAGTGAGGGGGGCATCAAGAGCCACCACAACGTCGGCGGCATGCCCCTCGATATTGAATTCAAAGGCGTCATCGAGCCGCTTGCCGATCTTTACAAGGACGAGGTCCGCGAGGTCGCCGGCGGGCTCGGGCTCCCGGCGGAGATCCAGCACCGGATGCCCTTCCCGGGCCCGGGGCTCGCCGTCCGGGTGCTCGGTGAGGTGACGAAAGAGAAGATCGCGATCGTCCGCGAGGCGAACGCCATCGTCGAGGAGTGCCTGGTGGAGGAGTTCCGCCCCTGGCAGTGCTTCGCGGCGCTCATCGGTCTCGGGACGGGTGTCAAGGGAGACGTCCGGCTGCACGGCTGGATCGTCGCCGTCCGGGCCGTCGGATCCCGGGACGGGATGACCGCCGATCCGCTGCTCCTCCCCTACGAGACGCTTTCCCGGATGGCAACAAGGATCACCGCCGAGATCCCCGGTGTCGCCCGGGTCGTCTACGACGTCACCCCCAAACCCCCCGCGACGATCGAATACGAGTGAGATAATCATGGCAGAAGATTCACGCGTGCTTGATGCACGCTACTACATGCCCGCGTTTAGCCGGACGATGAAGATCGTCCGCGGCGCGGGGTCGCGTGTCTGGGACGACCGGGGACGGGAGTATATCGACTGCGTGGCAGGTATTGCGGTCTGCAGCACCGGCCACTGCCACCCGAAGGTCGTCGAGGCAATCTGCGGCCAGGCAAAAGAGTTGATCCACTGCTCGAACCTCTACTACATCCCGAATCAGGCGGAGCTCGCGGAGAAACTCGTAGGAATCACGGGGCTTTCGAAAGCCTTCTTCTCGAACTCCGGCGCGGAGGCAAACGACGGTGCGATGAAACTCGCCCGCGTCCGGACGGGGAGAAAGAAGTTCGCCGCGTTCGCTCACGGGTTCCACGGCCGGACGTGCGGGTCGCTCGCTGTCACCCACAAGCCCGCCATAAGGGAGCCGTTCGAGCCGCTCTCGACCCCCTGCACCTTCGTCGACTACGGCGACCTGGACGGCCTCGCGGCGGTCGTCGATAAGGATACCGCCGGGGTCTTCGTCGAGCCGATCCAGGGCGAAGCGGGTGTGATAATCCCTCCCGATGAGTTCCTCCGCGGGGTCCGGGAGATCTGCGACGATGCCGGCGCGCTGATGATCGTCGACGAGGTGCAGACCGGGATGGGCCGGACCGGGAAATGGTTCGCCTTCCAGCACTCCGGGGTGACCCCCGACATCGTCACGATCGCAAAAGGGCTTGCGAGCGGATTTCCGATCGGCGCGCTCGTCGCCCGCGAGGGGCTCGAGTTCAAGAAGAGCGAGCACGGAAGCACCTTTGCCGGAGGGCCGCTCGCCTGCGCGACGGCGCTCGCGACGATCGGCGTCATCGAGGAGATCCTCCCCGATGTCGCGTGGAAGGGCGAACGGTTCATGAAGGGGCTTGCCGCCCACAATCCCCGGGGCCGCGGCCTGATGATCGGCATGTCGGTCGGCGACCGGTGCCCGGAGGTGCAGCAGACCTGCGCCGAGAATGCGGTGCTCGTCAACTGCGCAGCCGACGGGAACCTCCGGCTGATTCCGCCGCTCGTGATCACGGACGAGGAGATCGACACGGCTGTCGGTGTCATCAATGCGGCGCTTGGTTAGGGCGTGCTATACGGGCACGGGCGGTTACTCCTACGCGAAGAAGGCCGACGACGTCGCACGGGAGCACGGCTTCGACCGGGTAGCCCGCCTCGCGAGCAACGAGAACCCCCGGCCGCCGTCGCCCGCCGCGTTGGAAGCGGCAACGGTCGCTCTCCGGGAAGTGAACCGCTACCCGGACGAGCGGACGTCGGTGCTCGTCGAAGCCCTCCGCCGCTACCACGGCGACTACCGGTTCGTCACCGGCTCGGGGATGGACGGCGTCATCGAGACGGTGATCCGGACGGTCGTCGAGCCCGGCGAGACGATGGTCGTCTCGACCCCGACCTTCTCCTTCTACGGGATCGCGGCCGCGGCGCACGGTGCACGGGTCGTGAACGTCCCCCGAAGAGAGGACTTCTCGGTCGATACGGGGGCGTTCATCGACGCCTGCCATGGGGCGAAACTCGCCTTCCTCTGCTCCCCGAACAACCCCACGGGGAACTCGGTTCCGCCGGAGGATGTCGAGGCGATCCTGGAAGGAATGGACGGGCTGCTCTTCCTCGACAACGCCTACGTCGATTTTGCGGATACCGATTACCGGCCGCTGATGCGGCGCTACGAGAACCTGGTCATCGGGAGGACGATGTCGAAGATCTTCGCTCTCGCCGGGCTCCGGGTCGGCTATGCATTCGTTCCGGAGTGGCTCGAGCCGTTCTACCAGAGGGCCGCAACCCCGTTCGCGCTGAACTCGGTCTCGATGGCGGCCGCCGGAGGGGCGCTCGCCGACACCGAACGGGTACGGGAGACCCGCGATCACGTGCGGGAGTGGCGGCGCCGGTTCCTCGAAGAGGTGCCATTCAGAGTATACCCCTCGGACGCAAACTTCGTCATGATCGACGTCGACCCCCACACAGGCGACGAGGCAGTGGCGCGCCTCGCGGCGAAGGGCGTCCTCGTCCGGTCCTGCACCAGTTTCCCGGGGCTCGGGAACCACTACATCAGGGTCTGCATCGGTGAAGACTGGGAGAACATCCGATTCCTCGAGGCGATCAAGAACTTATGATGACGGGCATCACCGGCACGCCGGGAACAGGGAAGACATCCATTGCTGCCGAACTCGAACGGCGAGGGCACGCCGTCGTCCGACTGACGGATACGGTGCGCCCCTACGTCATCGAGGAGGATTGCGACCGGCAGACGCTGGTGGTGGACGTCGACCGGTGGGTGGAGGAGTTCGAGCCCCTCGACGGGTTTGTCGAAGGCCACCTCGCCCACCTCCTCCCCTGCGACCGGGTAGTGGTGCTCCGGTGCCGCCCGGACATTCTCCGCAAGCGACTTTTACCCAGGAACTACCCTGAGGAGAAGGTCGCGGAGAACGTCGAGGCGGAGGCGCTCGACGTCATCCTGATCGAGACGCTCGAGGAGCACCCGGACGAACACGTCCTCGAGGTGGATACCACCGATCTCTCCGTCGACGAGTGCGCCGACCGGATCGGGCGGTTCGTCCGGGGAGAACTCCCGCCGTCGTACGGCTCCATCGACTGGTCGGACTACCTGGAGGTCGGGAGATGACGCTCGACCAGTTCCGGCCGCAGGTGCAGGGCATCATTCAGCCCGTGGTGAACCTGATGCGAAGGATCGGGGTTACCCCGAACGCGCTGACGATTGCATCGTTCCTCGTCTCGGCACTTGCGGGTATCGCGTTCTATGCCGGAGGAGTCGTCTTCGGCACCGTCATGGTCGCGTTCAACGCCGTCTTCGACGCGCTCGACGGGGCGCTCGCCCGGGACATGGGGATCGCGGGCATCCGCGGGGACTTTCTCGATCACGTCATCGACCGCTACGCCGACATATTCATCATCACCGGGATATTTGCGGGCGGGGCCGCACCCTGGCAGATCGGCGTCTTCGCGCTGACGGGCGTTCTGATGTCCTCCTACCTCGGCACCCAGGCGCAGGCCGTCGGGGTGGGCAGGTTCTACGGCGGCATCCTCGGCCGGGCGGATCGTCTCGTGCTGATCATCATCGCCGGCGCCCTTACCGTGCTGATCCCGGGAGCGATCTACGGCCTGAACTACCTCGGATGGCTCCTCATCATATTCGGTTTCCTCGGGCACTACACTGCGTTCCAGCGTTTCGTCCACGTATGGCGGCAGATAGAAAAACAGTAGAAACTCCCGTTCATTTTTTGGGTCGAAGGACTTTGACCCACTCGCGTCCTGTGGCTCGCACGATACCGTACGACCCCATACTGCCGGCTCACGCCAGGGTCCCCTCGCCGTGGCAGGGGTGCAGTATCCCCGCAGGCGTTGCACCAAAAAAAAATCGGGGTAAACGACCCTACGGGTTGAGGATGTAGATACCGTAGTTGAGGTAAGCCGCGAAACTCACCCAGAGGAGATACGGGACGAGCAGAATCGCCGCGGGCACCGAGACCCGGTCGAAAGCGACTATCGTCATGAGGATTGCAACCCAGAGAAGCAGGATCACCATGAACGCGAAGAACGGCGCCTGCATCCCGAAGAAGACGAACGACCAGAGGACGTTTAAGACCAGTTGGACGCCGAAGATCGCCGTCGCGATGTGCACGTTCTTATTCTTCGCCCATCCCTTGCTCCAGACGATATAGAGCGCGATGCCCATGAGGATGTAGAGCACCGTCCAGGCGGGACCGAAGACCCATGAAGGGGGACTCAACTCAGGCTTTGCAAGACCGGCATACCAGGTGGGGATCGCCGACATCGTGAAGATCGAGCCGATCAGTCCGGCCGCGAGACTAACCCCTATCGCCACGATGAACTGGATGATTCGGACGTAGGCTGGTGTCACGTTGGGAAATGATGTTTCCCACACTATTAAGCCTTTTGATCCGCGCAGCAATCGTCAGCCGGCGATCCGACGGAAGGCCGACGTTGTGCCGCTCTCAAAACGGAATTTAGTCGCACTCCTCTCCGTCCAGAGAATCGTCATCCTCGTCTTCGCCGGCGGAGAGAACCTCATGGAGGGTGAACCTGAATGCCGTACCGAGATCCGGGCGTCCTTCCACCCGATCTTCTACCCGGATGGCGCCGCCGTAGCGTTCGACCAGGGCGCGGACGATGAAGAGGTCGAGGCCGTCGCCGTATCCCCCGACCCATCCCCGCTCGAACCGGTGGAAGATCGATTCCTTCATGGGATCAGGTATGCCCGGCCCGGTATCCTCGACCGAGACCAGCACGCTCTCGCCGTCGTAATCCTCCACCCGGATGGCTATCCTGACATCCTGGCCGCCGAACTTGACGGCGTTCCGGATAAGGTTCGTGAAGACCTCGGGGAGAAGGTCGTCCGCCCAGACCCGGGCAAGGGTGCCCCCTGCAAACTCGATCGCGACGTCCGGGAAGGCGGCGACCTCCTCCCTGATGACGGCGTCGAGGTCGACCGGCCCGGCGTCGGGCGAGTCGTGATGGATGCGGCGGATCGTGGTGACGTTGCCGAGGATCTCCGCGCTCCGATGAATGCTGCTCCGGATCTTCCTCGCGTAGAGCGCGGCCTCACCTTCCAGGATCTCGAGGAGGAGATCGGTATAGAGGTTCGAGACGTTCTCGGCGTTCTTGATATCGTGCGTCATGATGTCGAGGTAGAGGTTCGCCTCCCGGTTGGCGGCCTCGAGTTTCTTATGCAGCATCCCTTTCAGGATCCCCGACCCGATCTCCTGCCCTATCGTCTCGAGGAGCTCCCTCTCATCCCGGGAGAAGGATGTTTTCGTTCTGCTGCCGGCATATACCGCACCGACGACGACCGACTCCGCGACGAGGGGGATGCAGGCGAGCGCGGAGACCTCGAGTTCCCGGAGTATGCTCGCCTCGATGGTGTTGAGGTCGGCCTGCTGCTCGATGTAGCGGGGCTGGCCGGCGATGAAGATGAAGTTGAACGGCCAGTGGTGAACCTTGATCAGGCGGTTCCGGGTCAGGGCCGATTCGGGCATCCCCTTCTGGTGCTGCAGCAGTGCCCGTTTCCGCTCGGAATCGAGCATATAGACGACACCGACGTCGAGCCTCATCAGTTCGAGCGTTTTTTCGAGAGACTCCTCCAGGAGCCCGGCGAGAGAGAGGGAGGCGGCCGTGACGCCGATCACCTGGTTGAGCACCATGAGGTGCTCGTTCCGGACCCGGAGTTCCTCCTCGGCGCGTTTGCGCTCGGTGATATCCATGACACCGGCAATCGAGCCCCGGAACCTACCGGACTCGTCGGTGACCGGCGACGTGACCACGAGCGCGTGGACGCACCCGCCGTCGCCGTGGAGGAGATCCAGTTCGAACTCCAGTCTCTCTTCGGTCTCCCGGCAGAACGGATTCTTCGAAGCGGTTCCCTCCGGACCGGGGGCATCGAAGAACCCGGCGACCGGCGATCCGACCAGGCGTTCCGCGGAGCAGCCGAGGATCTCCTCCATCGCCGGGTTCGCGAAGGTGATGAGGCCGGCCTCGTCCACGGCGAGGACGCCTTCGTTGAGGTTCTCGACCAGTCTGCGGTACATCGTCTCCGAGTTCCGGAGCGCGGCCTCCACCTGTTTGCGTTCGAGCGCGTACCGGATCGCCCGGCAGAGCAGTTCCGCGTCGGTCTTCCCCTTCACCAGGTAATCCTGCGCGCCGTTCTGCATCGCACGGAGCGCGGCGGGGTCTTCTCCCGCCGCGGTGAGCACGATGACCGGGACGTCGGGGGCCACCCCTCGCAGGCGGTCGAATACCGCCGCCCCCCGTCCGCCCGCGAGATCGAGGTCGAGGAGCACGACGTCGATTCCACCCCCCGATACCGCGGCAAGCCCGTTCTCGGAGCGCTCGCAACGGATCAACTCAACGTCGCGCCCGCACTCGCGAAGCATCTCTCCGAGATTGCCGGGACTTATCCCGATCAACAGCACGCGTAAGGGTTCGCTCATGGTCTCACTCGCATCCAGGGCCCGACACCTGCCTGTATCGGCGTAAACGCAGGTGTTCCGGCCGCCAACGGCTCGCCGCGCGGGCTGCTCGCCGATCCCCTCGCGGGGGTCTGACCGCACGCGGCCGGGTTCTCACTACTGTAGTACGGTTCTCCGGGAATTTATATCTCGTTCTTTGGGCCCGGACGTCGCACCGGGTCAGGGGCTCCCGGGACGGTGGTGTCATGTGCGGCAGCAGAACCCGGTGCTCTTCCGGGACTACGATTGATCCGGTGAGATATGGAAAACACTCATTCTTTTTCGATCCAAACCCGGCGTGAAACAGAGATCGCACGCCAGGTACAATCCCATAAACCCGATCTATTTAAAGGAAATACGGCCAAATCTCCAGTAAAGAAACCGAATGCTTATAGATTCTTACTCGCTTATAATATTATATGGGGAATCCTCCTAACAGCATTCCAGTGATGACGCTGTGCCTGGTCGCTGCAACCCTGCTGCTGATCGGCACCGCAAGCGCTGCCGCACCTGACGCGGCGTTCAGCAGCAACACAATTTCCGGACCAGCGCCCCTGACTGTACAGTTCACCGATAACTCGGCCGGCGGCCCGGACGGGTGGGCGTGGTTCTTCGGCGACGAGACGTATAACGGGACGTGGACGGCGGTGAACACGAGCGCCGGGTGGTCGGCAAGAGGGGGGCACACCAGCGTCGTGATGCCGAACGGGAGCATCATACTCATGGGCGGAATTGACGGCGGCTCAAGGAACGACGTGTGGCTATCAACGGATAACGGTGCAACCTGGGAAAATATCACGCCGCACGACCCCAATGACATATGGTCAGGACGATACGGCCATGCGGCGGTCGCGGTCAATGATACCATCGTTCTCATGGGCGGCATGAACGTCATGGGCGACGAGTACACCTTAAAAAACGATGTGTGGCAGTCGCGCGATTACGGCGCGACATGGACATGCGTGAACACGAGTCCCGGGTGGTTGGCAAGATACGCTCACACCAGCGTCGCGATGCCGGATGGAAGCATCGTACTCATGAGTGGTACCACCGGTTCCGGCCTGAAAGACGTCTGGAAGTCGCCTAGTAGTGGCAGAACCTGGGAGCGGATGACCGACATCACCGACAGCGCAGAGTGGCCAGGAGAAGGCCCCACCAGCGTCGTACTGCCGGACGGGAGCATCGTAATCATGGGCGGGGCGGGCAGCTCGGGCAGGGTATGGAAGTCGACCGACGGCGGGGCCATATGGACGGAGTTGTCCAACCCCGGGGAGGGGTACTCAAGATACTCTCACACCAGCGTCGCGATGCCGGACGGGAGCATCGTAATCATGGGCGGCTGGTACCTCGGCCTGAAAAACGACGTCTGGCGGTCGACCGACAACGGCACGACATGGACGCAGGTGACCGAGCACGCCGAGTGGTCGCCAAGGCTGGGCCACACCTCCGTCGCGATGCCGGACGGGAGCATCGTAATCATGGGCGGGGATGGCAGCACGAGCGACGTCTGGCGCCTTGAAACCGCAGGATCAAACGCCCGGAACCCATCGCACACCTATACCACCCCGGGCACCTACACGGTAACGCTGCAGGCATACAACGACGACGGTTACAACGTCACGCGACAGGTCATCACGGTCACGGCTGCGGTCGCCCCGACGGCAAACTTCACCGCCAACCGGACTTCCGGCACCGCGCCGCTCGCCGTGCAGTTCAATGACACCTCGACAGGAGGACCGACTTCGTGGGCCTGGGACTTCGGCGACGGCGAAACCTCGACCGATCAGAACGCCACCCACACCTACGCCGCCGCCGGAAACTACACCGTCAGCCTGAATGCCACCAACGCAGCAGGAAGCAACACGCACACCGAGACCGACTACATCACGGCCTCCGCTGTACCGGTTCCGCCAGTGGCAAACTTCACCGGCACGCCGACCTCCGGCACCGCGCCGCTCGCCGTGCAGTTCAACGACACCTCGACAGGAGGACCGACCTCGTGGACCTGGGACTTCGGTGACGGTGAAACCTCGACCGATCAGAACGCCACGCACACCTACGCCGCCGCCGGAACCTACACCGTCAGCCTGACGGCCACCAACGCAGTAGGAAGCGACACGCACACCGAGACCGACTACATCACGGTCTCCGCCGCACCGGTTCTTCCGGTGGCAAACTTCACCGGCACGCCGACCTCCGGCACCGCGCCGCTCGCCGTACAGTTCAACGACACCTCGACCGGCGGCCCGACCGCCTGGAACTGGTCGTTCGGTGACGGCACGTGGCACAACACCACGGACGTAGCAGAGAGGAACGCCACGTACACCTACGCCGCCGCCGGAACCTACACCGTCAACCTGACGGTCGATAACGCGGACGGAACCGACATGCTCTCCCGGGCCGGCTACATCACGGTCACGGGCTCAACCCCAACCGTAACCCCAACTGTAACCCCAACCGTAACCCCAACCGTAACCCCAACCGTAACCCCAACCAGCAGGCCGGTCTACAGCGGCGGTGGCGGCGGCGGTTCGACGGGCGGGCCGGACGGCTATAACGTGGGCGGCGACTCCGCCGTGAGCAAGGTCGCCGTCGCCGGCACCGGGCTCAAGACGTTCATCATCACCGGCTGGAAGCAGTCCTCCCCGGGAACCGGGATTCCCCCTGCACCGGGCACCCCATACCAGTACGTCGACCTGGTGCCGGCCCGGTTCGAGGAGATCACCGGGGCGAACATCACCTTCTCCGTCCCGCAGACGTGGCTCGATGAGCACGGATTTGCCCCTGAAGATATCGTGCTCTACCACTACAACGGCACGGCATGGGAAGCCCTCCCGACGACGGTCAAGGGTACCGCCGGGACGGCAGTCACCTTCACCGCAATGACCCCCGGATTCTCCCTCTTTGCGATCACCGGGATAGAGCAGGCCGGTGGGGTGACGACCCCGACGGCGACAACGCCGCCGGCGACGGCAGAACCCACCGCGACAGAGACCGCGGCCGCACCGGCCGGCGGGCCGGCACCCGAGTTCCCGCTCGGAACGGTCGCCCTTGTCGCCGGGGTGATCCTGGTGCTCGCCGGGGCCGGCTACCTGGTTCGCCGCTGGTGGATCATACGGCAGAACCCGGCGCTCTTCCAGAAATACGATTGACTCCGGGATCGATGAGACGGGGCAGATCGCCCCCATATTTTTGTAAAGGGATTCCCAGGAGTCTCTATCATGCAATAGACTATTTTATGAGAAGGAAAACCGAATCAATGGCATGAGAATCTCGTCCACCTCATTCCTGTGCGTCTGCATCCTCGGCCTGCTCCTCATGGCCGCCGGATGCACGCAGAGCAAGCCGGATAGCAACGCCTCGACGCCGGGAAGCCCCGAACCCAACTACACCTCCAATGAAACGCTCGCCGCCTTCGTCGAGAGCGCGGTCGATTACGCGAAAGCCAACGGCAAAGAAAAGGCCCTCGCCGAGTTTTCCGACCCGAACGGGTCGTTCGTCAGGGGTGAACTCTACATCTATGCCTACGACTTCAACAACGTCGCCCTCGCCCACCCGTTCGACCCCGACAAGATCGGCGTGAACCGGATGGACGAGCTCGACGCCTTCGGCAACCCCTACACCCGGCAGTTCATCGACGCGGCGGAGAACGGCTCCGGGTTCGTCCGGTTCTACTACGTCAACCCCGCACACAACCGGACGGTCGAATCAAAACTGGGATACGTGATGAAGGTGGACGAGGACTGGTGGCTCGGCTCCGGAATCTACACGGGGCCGGCAGAGCAGGTCACGGAAAACAGCCAGACACAGAGTTAATATTCCCGACAACACCCGCCGCTTTTGCGTGCCCCGATAAATGAGAAAGGATTATTTCCCCTTCCGCGCCCGCAGCCGTGCGATCTCCTCGCCGCCGGCGACCTTCACCACGAACGTCCCGTGGCAGGGCTTGGTGTAGGGGAAGATCAGGTTCTCTCCCTCGATGCCGACATAGAGCGGCGGCACACCGATGATATGGACATCATGGATTTTGTAGCCCGGTTCGACCTCGTGGTACTCCCGGACGTTCTTCTTGATATACTCCCGCGCCTCCTTAAAAGACGACTGCGAGAGAATGACCTCGGGTTTCAGCGCTTCGAGACAGCCCATTGCATCACCTCGTCGAGTTTGCGCTTCAGCGGCATGGGGTTGTGGACGGCCTTCGCCGCGACGACCTCGCAGGGGAACTCGATCTCACCGGCGAGTTCCTCCGCGTGCTCCCCGAAGAGGAGGGCATACACCCGTGCCTTCGATATGTAGGCCATCGTCCCGGCATACGCGACTCCCGAGTCGTTGTGGATGAAGACGAAGCAGAGGTCGAAGTCCCGCTGCTTCCCCGTGATCTCGTCGATCGCCGCGTCGAGATCGGTCATCTCCGAAACGTAGTGCCGGTCCGGGTCGGCCACCTCCATCAGTTTACGGGCCGCCTGTGTCCCGGCAATCACCGGCCGGATGCCCTGCTCCTTCAGGCCGTGGACCAGGTAGAGCGCCATGCTCGTCTGGACGGGCACCTGCGGGCACCCGAGCAGGATCAGCGCGGTCTTCTCGTTGTTCTCGGTCATCGTTTTGTCTTCTCCAGTTGCTCAAGGACTTCGGGCACCCGCTCCGGGTGCGTGTAGATGGTGAACCGCTCCCCCCGCGAGAAGCCGACCAGCGTGAGACCCGCGCGCTCCGCCGTGAGGATGCCCCGGTCGGTCGTGGCGGCGCGGGAGACGACGATCGGGATCCCCGCGTTCGCCGCCTTCGCCACCATCCCCGCCGGCTGCCGGCCCGTGCACCCGAGGATGCACCTCGACCGGTCGAGCCCCTTTAAGGCCGCATGGCCCACGACCTTGTCGACGGTGTTGTGCCTCCCCACATCGCACGCCCGGGTGACGAGTTCGCCGTCGCAGAAGAGAACCGAGCAGTGGACGCCGCCGGTCCTCCGCCAGGTGTCGGACTCGATCGCCGCCGTGACCGCACGGATGCCGTCCGCCGTGATCGTGATCGACGACGCGACCGATCCCGGCTCGCCGAGCACGCGGGAACCGCCGGACGACTCCGTCTCGAGCCGGATCTCCTTTTTCACCGGTGCGGTGATGTGGACGTCCTTCCCGGCAACCTCCACCGACTCGACCGAGTCCGCCAGCCCCTCGCAGACGACGAACCCTGCCCCGAGGTCGTCCAGGCGGTCGGGGCTTGCCACGAGCGCCGTGAGGAACTCGCCGTTCAAAAAGAGCCGGACGTGGTCCTCGACGATGATGTCGTCGTGAACCTCGCGTGCACCGTCACCCGTCATCTGGATGCCGGCGCGGCAGACGATCTCCATCAGGCCGTCTCCTCCCGGACCCAGTCGAGATACGGCGCGTAGCCGCCGACGATGGGAAGGGCGATGATCTCGGGGGTCTCGTAACTGTGCAGCTCCCGGATCCGCTCGATGAGCGGCTCGAGCAGGCGGTGCTGCGTCTTCGCGACGAGGAGCCGCTCGGCCTCGTTCTCGACCGTGCCCTTCCACCGGAAGCAGGAGTGCACGTCGACGACGTTCACGCAGGCGGCGAGGCGTGCATCAACGAGCGCTCTTGCAAGGGCTTCCGCTTCGCCGGCGGGGGCCGTGCAGAAGACCACGGCGAATTCCGGGAGAACCATGGTTTACCTTTCGTAGCGCCCGTATTTAATCGTTCCCGGGGCAGGAATCGCAGCCGCCCTCCCCGGAGCAGCAGCAGCCCGACCCCCTCTCCAGGGGCTCGAGCCCCCGGCGGGTTCGGAAGTCGTCGATCGCGGCCCGGATAGCGTCGCGGGCGAGGAGCGAGCAGTGCACCTTCGGTTCCGGGAGGCCGCCGAGAGCGTCCACCACATCGGTGTTCGAGAGGTTCCATGCCTCGGCGATGGTCATCCCCAGGATCATCCGGGTAGCCATCGAACTCGAGGCGATCGCCGCCGCACACCCGAAGGTCTGGAACCGGGCGTCAACGATCCGGTCGCCCTCGACCTTGAGGTAGATCTTCATGATATCCCCGCAGGTCGGGCTCCCCGCCTCGCCGACGGCGTCGGCGTCGGCCAGTTCGCCCACGTTCTCGGGGTTCGTGAACTCTTCGATTACTTTCTCCGTATACATCACTCGGCCTCCGGCATCCGGGTGCGGGCAGGCGTCAGCGGCGATATCCGCCGCAGCCGCCCGATCACCTCCGGCAGCACTTCAAGGACATAATCGACGTCGTCTTCCGTGTTCGCATCGCCGAGCGTCAGCCGGAGCGAACCGTGCGCCTCCTCGTGGGAGAGGCCGGTCGCAAGCAGGACGTGTGACGGTTCCGACGACCCCGAAGAGCAGGCGCTCCCCGTGGATGCGCAGATCCCGCGGCCGTCGAGCAGCAGCAGGATCGACTCCCCCTCGACGTAGCGGAAACTGAAGTTCGCGTTGTTCGGGAGGCGTTCCAGCGGGTGGCCGTTTAAGCGGGAGTCCGGGATGGAGCCGAGGATACCACGGATCAGTCGGTCCCGCATCGTGGCGATCCGGCGGTTGTGCCCCTCGATATCGGCGGTCGCAAGTTCGATCGCCCTCCCGAGCCCGACAATGCCGGGGACGTTCTCGGTTCCGGCCCGCCTTCCTCGCTCCTGTGCGCCGCCGTGGATCAGGGTCTCGACCCGGGTCCCCTGCCGGATATAGAGTGCCCCCGTCCCCTTCGGGCCGTAGAACTTGTGCCCGGAGAGCGAGAGGAGATCGATATTCATCCGCTCTACGTCGATCGGCACCGCCCCGATCGCCTGGACGGCGTCGGTATGGAAGAGGACGCCGTGATCGTGCGCGACCCGCCCGATCTCCGCGACCGGCTGGACTGTCCCGATCTCGTTGTTCGCGGTCATCACCGAGACGAGGATGGTCTCATCCGTGATCGCCGCTTCGACCGCCACCGGGTCGACCCTCCCGAACTCGTCGACGGGGAGATAGGTGACGGAGAATCCCTGCCGCTCCAGCCACTCGCAGGTGTGAAGGACCGCGTGGTGCTCGATTGCGGAGGTGACGATGTGGTTGCCGCGCTCCCGGTTCGCGAAAGCGACCCCCTTGATCGCCCAGTTGTCGGCCTCCGTCCCGCCGGAGGTGAAGAAGATCTCGCCGGTGCTCGCGGCGACGGCCGTCGCCACCTGTCCCCGCGCCGTCTCAACGCCGCTCCGGGATTCCCCAGAATACCGGTAGAGGGACGAGGGGTTGCCGAAATGCTCCGAGAGGTACGGGGCCATCGCCGCAACGACCTCGGGCTTCATGAAGGTCGTCGCCGCATGATCCATATAGAGGGTGCGCTCTACCTGATCGTTCATGTCCGGTAGATCGTAGGAGCCGGAAGCGTATCAGCGTTACCGGTCCGGAACCCTTCCCACCACGAGTAAGAAATTAAATAGGGTTCCATGCGCAATATCTGATAATGTATTCGAGACGCATGGATCACCTTCCCCCCTACCTTTTTGCACGCATTGACGAGATGAAAGAGGAGAAGCAGCGTCAGGGTGTCGACGTCATCGACCTCGGGGTCGGCGACCCGGATCTTCCCACCCCGCCGCACATCGTGGAGGCGCTCTGCGACGCGGCCAGGAACCCGAAGAACCACCACTACCCCTCCTACACCGGCATGCTCGCCTACCGCGAGGCGGTGGCCGACTGGTACCGGACCCGGTTCGGGGTCGACCTCGACGCGAAAAAGGAGACCCTCGCGCTCATCGGCTCGAAAGAAGGCATCGCGCACATCGCCGAGGCCTTCGTCAACCCCGGGGAGGTCGTCCTCGCCGCCGACCCGGGTTACCCGGTCTACAAGACCTCCACGCTCTTTGCCGAGGGCAAAGTCCACGAGATGCCCATCCGCGCCGAGAACGACTTCCTCCCGGTGCTCGAGGATATCCCTGCCGACGTCGTGAAGCAGGCGAAGTTGATCTTCATCAACTACCCGAACAACCCCACAGCCGCAATAGCGCCCCTCTCGTTCTTCGAGGAAGTCGTCGAGTTTGCGCGGGAGCACGAGATCGTCGTCGTCCACGACAACGCCTACTCTGAGATCACCTTCGACGGCTACCGGGCGCCCTCGTTCCTCGAGGCCGACGGCGCGATGGAGGTCGGGGTCGAGATGCACTCGCTCTCGAAGACCTACAACATGACCGGGTGGCGGATCGGGATGGCCTGCGGAAACCCGGAGATCGTCGCAGGGCTCGGCCGGGTCAAGACCAACGTCGACTCGGGCGCGTTCAACGCCATCCAGCACGCCGCGATCACCGCGCTCACCGGCCCGCAGGACTGCATCTCGGAGGCCTGCTCGGTCTACCGGGAACGCCGGGACGTGCTCGTGAAAGGGCTTTCCGAGATCGGGCTCGACGTCACGGCGCCGAAGGCCACCTTCTACGTCTGGGCACCGGTCGACGACAGCATGGCGTTTGCCGCACAGCTCCTCGACAAAGCCGGGATCGTCGCGACCCCGGGCATCGGGTTCGGCAAGAACGGCGAAGGATTCATCCGGTTCGCGATCACCCGGTCGATCGAGCGGATCAACGAGGCCGTAGAGCGGATGCGGGGGATTGACCTGTGATCCTCCCCTCGCACCTCACGGTCAGGGACGGCCATCTCCGGATCGGCGAGCACGACACGGTGGATCTCGCGGAACGGTTCGGCACCCCGCTTTACGTCACCGACGAGATGCGGATCCGCGGGAACTTCCAGAGGCTTTCGGGCGCGCTCACCGCCCACTACCCCAAAATCCGTGTCCTCTACGCCGCGAAGGCAAACGGCAACCTGGCGATCTTTAAGACGCTCGCATCACAGGGCGCCGGGGCCGACGTCTTCTCTGCGGGAGAGGTCGCGCTCGCCCTCGCCGCCGGGATGCTTCCTTCGTCGCTCCTCTTCAACGGGAGCTCGAAGACCCCCGCCGACCTCGCCCTCGCGGTCGAGAAGGGCATCCGGGTCTCGGTGGACTCACCAGACGAACTCCGGCAGCTCGACCGCGCGGCGGGAGCGGCGGGAACAACCGTCGAGATCGCGTTCAGGGTCAACCCGGCAATCGAGGTCCCCACCCACCCGAAGATCGCGACGGGGCTTGCGACGAGCAAGTTCGGTATTCCCGCAGGGCAGATCCTGGATGCCTACAGGGAAGCGCTCGCGCTCGAGCACGTAAAACCGGTCGGGATCCACTGCCACATCGGCTCGCAGATCCTCGACGTGGAGCCCTTCGCCCACGAGGTTGAGGTGCTGATCGACGTCGCCCGCGATCTCCTCGATATCGGGGTCAACCTCTCGTTCATCGATATCGGGGGCGGCCTCGGCATCCCCTACCACCGGGAGACCGATCGCGCCCCGACGCCGGAGGAGTACGCGGAAGCGGTCATGCCGGTCTTCCTTCGCGGCATCAAAGAACTCGGGATCGAGCCCGAACTCTGGGTCGAGCCGGGCCGGTGGCTCATCGGCGACTCGACGGTCCTCTTGACAAGGGTCAACTCCGTCAAGACCGCCCATAAGACCTTCGCGAACGTCGACGCCGGGTTCAACCTTCTCGTCCGGCCGACGATGTACGATTCTTACCACGAGGTCGTGGCGGCGAACAGGGCCGACGCGCCCGCCGTGCGGGAGTACTCCGTCACGGGGCCGATCTGCGAGACCGGCGACATCCTCGCGAAAGACCGGATGCTCCCCGAACTCGAGGCAGGCGATCTCATCGCGGTGCTGGACGCCGGGGCCTACGGGTTTGCGATGTCGTCGCAGTACAACAGCCGGCCCCGCTGCGCCGAGGTGCTCCTCGCGGGCGAGAAGGCGGCGCTGATGCGCCGGGCCGAGACGATCGACGACCTGACCGCCCCCATGGTGACGGTGCCCTGGCAGGAGTAAGAGCGGAGCCGCAGCCGTGAAGTTCCACTACCTCCTGGTCGACGACCTTCTCGAGAAGGGAGAGTTCGAGCGGCGGGTGGAGGGGAAGGTGGCAGAGTCGGGAGACCTCCTCGACGAACGGACTGCCGCGATGCTGGTCGTCAAAGACCTGGGGCGCTCGCACATCCGGATACGCGACCTTGCGGCCGCCCCGAGCCTCGCGTGCTTCTTTGCGAAGGTGCTCGCCGTCGAGGAGCCCCGGGAGTTCGAGCGGCCCGACGGCACGCCCGGCCTTGTCGCGAACGTGACGGTGGGCGACGAAACCGGCAGGGCCCGGCTGACCCTCTGGGACGAGAAGGCCGCTGGCGTCTCCGAGATCGAGGCGGGCGACGTGCTCGAGATCCTCGGCCGGCCGAAGGGCAAAGGAAAGGTCCCCGACGTCACCGCCGTCGCCGTCCAGGAGGCGGCATGCGAGATCTCCTGTGATGAGGGGAGAGACGCTTCGGCTCCCGGACCGGCGGGCGATCTCGAGGTCCGGCTGATCTCGATCGAGAGCCCACGGGCGTTCGTCCGCCGCGACGGAACACCCGGCGAGATGGTCGAAGCGGTGATCGGGAACGAAGACGGCGTATTCCGGCTCGTCGCCTGGGCACCGGCCGTCCTTCTCGGGGTGGAACCGGGAGAGAACGTCGTCATCCGCGGGGCGGTTGCACGCGAAAACGACCGGGGGGTCGAGTACAGTCTCGGCGAATCCGCGTCCGTCGTGCACTCCGACGGTGAGATCGACCTCCCCATGAACACCGTCGCCGGTATCGAGGAAGGCGGGACCTACTCGCTTGCCGGAACGGTTCTCTCCGTCCAGCCCCCGCACTCGTTCACCACGCGGAACGGGCGGCAGTCCTCGGTCAGGAACCTGGTCATCGCCGATCCGACCGGCGAGATCCCGGTCGTCGTCTGGGGCGAGAAGGCGGACGAACATCTGGTGCCCGGCGACCGGATCGAGGTCTACAACGCGACCGCACGGCGGGGCCGGTACGGCGATCTCGAGGTGCACCTCTCGTGGGGGAGCGCCCTCGTTCTCCTCGCACAGGAGGAGAAGGAGGTGGAGGTCGAAGGGACGATCATCGCCACCCGGGAGGGGATCGCTCTTGATACCGGTGATGCCTGCTACCTCCTCGACGAGCCGCTGCCCATCGGATCTCGTGTGCGCGCCCGGGGCCGGGTGCATAGGGGCGTGATCTGTCTGAGCGATATCGAGGCAGTAATGCCCGATCAAAAGGATCTGCAGCGCCGCCTGGATCGGTTCGCCGAAGAACCCCGATCCTGATCTTCACTTTCACCCCGCACGGCAAGCGACCTTTATGTCTCCGGCTAGAGATTCTAGTGTACCATACAGAAACACACCTAGAGATCAAGTGAGGATTGAGATGTCAGAGATTGATCTTGAAGATTTACCCGGCGTCGGAGCGACCACTGCCGAAAAGCTCCGCGAAGCCGGATACGGGACCGTCGAGAGCGTTGCGACGGCCACCACGTCGGATCTCGCCGAGGCGGCGGAGATCGGCGAGGCCACCGCAAAGAAAGTGATTCTCGCCGCCCGGAAGATGGCGGATATCGGGGGGTTCAAGACCGGCCGCGATATCCTCGATAAGAGGAAAGATATCAAGAAGCTCAGGACGCTGGTCCCCGAGTTCGACGAGCTGGTCGGCGGCGGCCTCGAGACGCAGGCGATCACGGAGGTCTACGGCGAGTTCGGGTCCGGCAAGAGCCAGCTCGTCCACCAGATGGCCGTCAACGCCCAGCTCCCCGAAGAACTCGGCGGGCTCGGCGGGGGGGTCATCTACGTCGATACCGAGAACACCTTCCGGCCTGAGCGGATCGAGCAGATGCTGAACGGCCTCCCCGAAGAGGCGGAGATCGGAGAGATCGAGGAGGTCCTCGAACGGATTCACGTCGCGCGGGCGCACAGTTCCGACCACCAGATGCTGCTCCTCGAGACGGCACGGGAACTCGCAAACGACCTGCGGACCTCCGATTACCCGGTCAGGCTCTTCGTCATCGACTCGTTGACGTCGCTCTTCCGCTCGGAGTACGCGGGACGGGGCACCCTTGCTCCCCGGCAGCAGAAACTGAACCGCCACATGCACGACCTCCTGAAACTGATCGACGACCACAACGCCGTCGGCCTCGTGACCAACCAGGTGATGTCGAACCCCGGCATCCTCTTCGGCGACCCCACGAAACCGATCGGCGGCAACATCGTCGGTCACACCGCAACCTTCCGGCTCTATCTCAGGAAGAGCAAGGGCGGCAAGAGGGTCGCCCGCCTGGTGGACAGCCCGAACCTCCCCGAGGGCGAGGCGGCGTTCATGGTCGAGCAGGCAGGGCTCAAACCGTGCTGAAGACGCTCGTAACGGACGTCGACGGCACCATCACCGACCGGCGGCGGCGGATCAACACCGCTGCCGTCGAGACCATCCGGACGCTCGTCGACGCCGGGATAGAGGTGGTGCTCGCAAGCGGCAACACCGTCTGCTTCATGGACGGGCTCTGCAAGATGGTCGGGACGGACGGGACAATCATCGGCGAGAACGGCGGCGTCTACCGGAGGGGGTTTTCAGGCACCCTCCGCATCCCCGGCGACCAGGAGGTCTGCCGGGAAGCCTTCAAGGTGCTCAACGACTATTTTGCCGGAAAAGGCGTCGAACTCGAACTCTACAGTGCGCAGTACCGGTTCGCCGACGTTGCCTTCGCCCGGAACATCGACCCCGATGAGGCAAGAGCGATCATCCGCGACCACGGCCTCCCCGTCCGGGTGCTCGATACCGGGTTTGCAATCCACCTTCAGACCCCCGGCGTGAGCAAAGGGACGGCGCTCGTGGAACTTGCCCGTGAGATGGGGCTTTCCCCCTCCGAGATGATGGCCGTCGGAGACTCCGAAAACGATATCGAGATGCTCGAGGCTGCCGGCATCGGCGTCGCTGTGCGAAATGCCCCGGTACGGACCCTGTCGGCGGCGGACTGGGTCTCCGAAGAAGGTTACGGGGACGGATTCGTGGAAGCGGTAAAAAAGTATTATCCCTATCTCTTCAGCAGGTAGCGGTCGACGACGACGTAATCTTTTATGTCCTTCACCGCCTCGAACGGCACGAGCATCTTGTCTCCGTCCGTCCTGTAGCCGTCGGTCTTGAACGTCTCGTCCGGTTTGACGAGCAGGTCGGCTACCTGCCCCGTGTTGAGGTCGACGATGATATTCTTGATGGTCCCGATGAGCATGCCATCGTTACTCATCACTTTCTTCTTGGCAAGGGAGCGGCAGAAAGTTTTGCTCATACAAAACCGTGGGGCGTTTGTACTATTTAAATCTTCTAAAGTCTATAAAATCGCGGGGAAAGGGCATTACAGATTATTGCCGAACGTGCATGCACCGCCGCTGCCCGTAGCGGAAGAGACCACGGTGTAGAGGCCTCCCTCACCTGAGAATTGCATACCGGATCCCCCCGCACCCAACCGGCGTCAGTGCGGTCTTCCCGGAGGTACGAGTATAGCCTGGAGAAAAAGAGATTTTTAGGGTTACTTCACGGTTTCGGCCGCCATCCGGACATCGGTTGCCTTGACCGTCTTCCTGCCTGCGTGGCCCGCCAGCTTGATCGCCTCTTTCGCGATCCGTGACGCATACTGCTCCATCAATTTTGCGAGCTCTTCATTCGCATCGGAACTCACACGTTCCGCGCCGGACTTCTTTACAATTCTGCCAACAGGTGCCAGTGGTATATCAGTCATGATCCATTTCCCCCTTTTCATTGAGTTCTGTGAAATGCACTCACACACAGAACTCGTTTTACAGAAGCACCATAGGTATTCTCATATAAATACTTATCTGTCATCAGAGGGGTTGAAGCACGAAATTTCGAACGGGGAGGGGATCAAAGTGAGGGAAAGACCCGAATAATATCGGTCTGGGTAACGATCCCGACGGGCTTGCCGTCCTCGACCACAATCAACCTCCCGATCTCCCGTTCCTTGAACCGGCCCACGAGTTCGTAGAGCCGGATCGTTGACGGCGCTTCCACCACATCGGCGGTCATGACCCCTGCGACGGGCGCATCCAGGGTCAGGCCCTCATCCAGGCCGCGGACGATATCGCTCAGCGTTACGATGCCCGCAAGGTCGCCGCCGTCCTTCAGCACCGGCGCGCCGTGGATATGATGGGCATTGAAGAGGCGGACGGCATCGCGCAGGGTGGCGGTGAGCGGCAGGGTCAGAAGCGGGGTGCTCATATAGTGCTTGATAGGCTGTTTGGGGAGGGATATCATCTCGGAGACGCTGATAAGAAGCGCCTGCAGGTTCTCGTCCATCCCGAAGACCTCGCCGCGGACGAGAAGTTTATTCACCGGCGTGGGTCCGATCGAGACCATATCCCCGACGCGGAAGAGCTTCACGCTCCCGATGATCCTGACCATCGCCTGGCACAGGTCGGGGTGGCAGAGGGTGGTGAACCCGAGTTCCCTGACGCGGACACCCTTCACCCTCTCGCCGTCGCGGAAGATCGGCACCTCGGACTGGTGCTCGAGATCCCCGAGATTCAGTTCCCTGTACGCACCTGCGGTCGGGCTGTACCCTCCTTTGGGGCCGGGAACGCCGTCGACCAGCCCGAGGGCCTTCAAGGCCTGCATCTGGTTGCGGACGGTGCCGGGGTTGCGCTTCAGCACCTCCGCGATCTCCTCACCTTTTATAGAGTGGGAAGACTGATGGTATAGGGTAATCAGAGTTATCAGGATATCCTTCTGAATCGGAGAGAGCTCCATAATTATCAGTCATTATACGTTGTTTAAATACATTAGGTTGTGCGTAACGTGGAATTCGAAACCATCCCGACCGTTCCTACGGCGGACGAAGTGCTCGACCGCAGTCTTCGCAGGGCGGCAGCCAAGAAGAAGCTGAAGACCAACGTCGATACCGCGAACGAGGAGTTCGTGAGAGCGGTCGCGAAAGCCATCCACGACAAATTAAAGAGTGTGGTCAGCTCGTTTCCGAGCTTCGAGCGCCTCTCGCCCTTTTACCAGGAGGCGGCCGACATCCTCGTCTCGCTCGACCGGCTGAAACGATCCCTCGGCGCCGTCAACTGGGCGGCCGACCAGATCTGGGTCATCGGCTCCGGTTACGCCCGCAGCATGCGATCCGGAGTAGACACACCCCCAAAACGGCGGCAGGCCGTCGCCCGCATAGCCTCCATCGTTCACCAGGTGGAAGACGATCTCGTATACTTAAACGAGGCCCGGAACATCCTGCGGAAACTCCCGCACGTGAACGACGACGACTTCACCGTGGTGGTTGCGGGATTCCCAAATGTAGGGAAATCCTCATTTATCCGGCTTGTCTCCACGGCGGAACCCGAGATCGCCGCCTACCCGTTCACCACCAAGGGGATCGTCGTCGGCCACCGCGAGATCGGCAAGCGCGACCGGATCCAGTTCATCGACACACCCGGGGTTCTTGAGCGCCCGGCGGACGAGAGGAACCCCATCGAGCGGCAGGCGGTCAGCGCCATCATCAACACGGCCGACGTCGTCCTCTTCATCCTGGACGCAAGCGAACACTGCGGCTACTCGCTCGACGACCAGAACCGGCTCCTTGAGGAGGTACACCGGCTCGTCGACGTGCCGGTGGTGACGGTCGCAAACAAGTCGGATATCCGGGGGATCGAGGGCTACCCGGCGATGTCCACCCTCACCGGCGAAGGGGTGGGGGCGGTGCTGGACCTCCTGCTCGCGTTCAGAAAGGAAGCCACGAAAACGAACCTGCGAGAGCCGCCCCAACCAGAAACCCAAGAATAGCCCCGCCGTTTAAGGGGGGGAGACCCGCCTGGGGGTTGCCCTTGTTGACAAAGTAGAGGAGCACCGCAAGGCCGACGAGCGACCCCACCATCGCGCCGAGTGTCGGGGCGGAGAGGGTCCAGAGGACTGCGGGCGCATCCACGAAGACGTGCGACGACGCGACAAGGATCGAGGGCATGATGAGATCGCCCATACCCATGACGAACGCGCCGCGCTCCTCCCCCTCACTGATGTTGAGCCCCTCTTTCCTGAACGAGTAGTCCGCTCTCTTCGGAACCACGACCATTATGGGCGCCTTCGTCTCGAGGACGCCTTCGGCCAGCGTGATCATGTGTTTCGTCCGGTAGACCGATATGGCGTCGTAGACCGCGAGCAGCACGAGCAGCACGAGCACCGGCAGGACGGCGAGGGATATCCCGAAGATGGAGGCAACCCCGGCGGATATCAGCACGCCGAGGATATCGATGACGTACCATTCCGGGTAGAGGTAGAGGAGCGCAGTCACCGCAACGGCACCGATGAGCGTCCCCGCCGCCGCGGCGGTGGTGGGCCCGAGCGCGAGGAGAGAGAGCGCACCGAATATGTAGAGGAACGTCATGAAGAGGGCAAACCCGATGAACGCAGCGATAAAACGCCGACCCCCCGTCCGGAGCAGGACGAGCAGGACCAGGGTGAAGGCGAGCAGCATCCCTATAAATATCAGGGGATTCGCCACCGATTCGGGATCTTCAAACGCAACAAGCCCCGCCGCCTGCATCGGCATGACGAGGACGATAGCGATGATCTGGACGAACAAAAGCATCAGGGGCATTCCAAGAAGAGGCAGCCAGTCGCGTATCTGCATCACAAAACTCCACTCATTATAGGTAGGTTAATTAATGCATCCTCATCACTTTAAATTATGGAGATTCGCGAACTCATCGGCGATATCGTTCTCACCATCGTGATGGTGGTCTCCACCGTCGTGCTGGTGATGCGGTTCTGGCAGGACCTGATCATAGCGGCGGCTGCGACGTTCATGATGCTCTCCCTCGGAGGACTGCTCATCTCTCTCGGTATGAAGATTGTGAGCCTCGAGCAGAGCGTCGTGCAGCGGGAGCGCACCATGCGCGTGAACATGGAGGAGATGGGAAAGACGATGACCGCCAGATACGACAACACCGTAAGCCACATGGAGGAGATCGTCGACGGCCTCTCCCGGCGGATGTACCGGTGAACCGGATCGCCATCTTAATGGCATATCCCCCTCTCATGATCAGGTAGCATGGGCGTTGCTATCCGAGACATCCTGGCAGACTGTAAAGAAACGTTGACGTGGGACGATCTATCCGGCATCGCCGCATTGGACGCTCATAACGCACTTTACCAGTTCCTTTCCATCATCCGGCAGCCGGACGGCACACCGCTGATGAACGGTGCGGGCCGGATCACCTCGCACCTCTCCGGCATCCTCTTTCGGACGGTGAACTTCCTGGAAAAGGGCATCCGCCCGGTCTTTGTCTTCGACGGGAAGCCCCCGGAGTTCAAGCAGGAGACGATCAACGAGCGGCGCGAACATCGCGCCCGGGCCGACGAGGCCTGGAAGACGGCGCTCCGGGAAGGCGATATGGAGGAGGCCTACAAGCAGGCGAGCGCATCCGCCCGTATCGACAGCCACACCATCGCATCGTCCCGCGAACTCCTCGACCTGCTCGGCATCCCCTGGGTGCAGGCGCCGAGCGAGGGCGAAGCGCAGGCGGCTTACATGGCGCGGCAGGGGAAGGTCACCTACGCGGTCTCCCAGGACTACGACTCGCTTCTCTTCGGGTCCCCGGTGCTGGTCCGGAACCTCACCGTCAGCGGGCGGCGAAAGACCAGGGGACGGACGATCACGGTGAACCCCGAGAGGATCGTCCTCTCCTCCTTCCTCGACCGTCTCGGCGTCACGAGAGAGCAGCTCGTCAAGATCGGCATCCTGGTGGGCACGGACTTCAACCCGGGGATCCGGGGCGTCGGCGGCAAGACGGCCTTGAAGATCGTGCGGAACGGCGAGTTCGAGTCCGTGATCGCCGAGAAGCAGCCCGACTTCAACCCCGCCCCCATACGCGACTTCTTCCTCAACCCGCCGGTCACCGACGACTACACCCTCGAGTGGAGGACGCCGGACGTCGAGGGCGTCGTGGAGATGCTCTGTGGCCGCTACGACTTCTCCGAAGAGCGCGTCAGGAGCGCTCTCGCCAAGGTCTCGGTGAAGGCGACCCAGAAGACGCTGGATGCCTGGTTCTGACCGCCGAAACGGCGAGCGCCCAAAATAGTCGACGTGAGTTGTCCGAGAAGCAAAAAAACGCTTATTTTTCATCGGATACAGGCTCCGGCGAACGACACAAGAGATATATGTGAGGACGACCCATCAGACCGATTGAAGACTCCTTACCGGGATTTCAAGGCATGATGGAGGGTGCACGAGCCGGACAACGGGCATCGTATCCCCGATCGCCGTCCTCCCGGCTCTCCGAGCCCCTTCCCGGGCCGCCATAGCCAAACCATCCGCATTCTCCATCGCTCAGAGTAGCTCCGCCAGATCCGGAGGTTCCGCAGGGACCGCCGTAAGAATCGCTTTCTCGAACATGCTGTCCGAAGAACCGGGCGGCAGGAACTATACAGGTGATCGATATGAGAGAACTCTACGAGAAGATGATCAACGAGGCCATGACCGCCCAGCGGGCGGACGTGGAGATGGTAAAAGCAAAACGCGGCCAGAAGTTCGTCCTCGCGGACACGAAACCCTACGTCGATGCCGTCCGGAAAATGACGGCGATCGGCGACCAGAGCCGGGCGGTCATCGACCTCCACAAGAACTCGGTGATCTCGCATGCCGAGGTCCTGCAAAGCCTCACGACGACCGTCCGCCCCGAAGACGATCCCTTCGTCGAGCATTACCAGACACCCGTGGTGCTCGAGATCCTCAAAAGCCAGGACGAGGCGTTCGCAAAGAGCGTCGACGCCTTCACGGAGGCAATCGCGGCTGCCGAGGCCAGGATCGGCCTTGAAGCGGTGCGGCGCTACGGCGGGTTCTACGGCCCCACCTGTGTCGTCGACTTCGCGCTGATCCCGGGCAGCACGAGCAACGTGGTGAACCGGGTGCTCCAGAAGACCGATATCCCGGTCGAACACAAGCAGGCGATCCTCGCCGCCAAATCGTGGGGGATGAACACCTCCTACGGGTTCGGGGACACCTTCGCCCACGCCCTCGAGGAAGGGGCCACCCCCGGCGAGGCGACGGCGAAAGAGGTCGAGATCATGCAGAGGATCTACCGCAACCCGATCGAGGCCCAGGCGGAACTGATGGATGCGGCGGGGATGACGTCCTTTGACGCGCGGAAGTACATGAGCGAGTACCGGCGGCGGATGGAGCCGACGGTTCGCGCCGCCGTCGACGACGGCGTCCACTACGCGAACATCCTGACTGTTCCCGCCTACAGCGTCGGCGACGTCGCGCACCACATCGCTCAGTCGACCTTCAACATGTGCAAGGACGACGTCGTCATGGCGATCATCGAGGCGGTTACGGAGGTGATGGAGTCGTCGCTTAAGAACTCGCTCGACGCCTACAAGAGTTACTGGGACGTCCTCTCGCTCGCGACCGGTGCATCCGCCGCCGCCACCGAGTACATCCTCGAACTCGACGCGCTCAACGCACCCATGGTCGTCGACCTCCTCACGAAGAGGTTCCACAACTACGTCCTCGCCTACCCGGCCCGGGGAGCCGCTGCGGAACTCCACAACTGCGACTTCATGGACATGATCTACCGCGGCTGGAAACTCATCGACAAGGCACGGAAGGGCCGGAACGGCGCCGACGAGACCCTGACCCCGATGGTCGGCAAGTACCCCGTCGACCTCTCACCCATCCACGCAAACGAGGTGCTGATGAACCCGCAATGGTACGCCTACCCGGCCTGCGCCATAACCGTCCGGTTCTCCGCCCTGATGCGCCTTGCCGACTACCCGTGTCTCCTGACGAGCGAGCCCGTGACCGCGACGATGATGACGAACGTCATCGCTCTCGAGAAGGCGACGCCCGCCGCTCCGGTTCGGGCCTGCAAGAACTGCGCCACGACGAGCCTTGTCGACCAGAGGCAGCACTACTGCCAGTGGAAAGAGGCGGTCTAGAGGGAGGGATCATGAAGTGCTACTACTGCGCCCTTGAGGGGAAGGATAGCGAGGCGGTGGCGATCTGCATCGTCTGCGGGATGGGGCTCTGCATGGAGCACGCGATCAGAAAGGACGTCGACGTCTGGGAGGGCGGCTACCCGCTCCCCAGCAAGCGTGTGAAGGCTCCGCTGCCGCGGATCCTCTGTCCCGCGTGCTATACGGCCCTGTACCAGAAGTAGGGCACTCCAGATGCCCTCTTTTGGGCAAAGCCTCGTCTGCACACAAAGAAATTACCTTATTCGGTGAAATCATGACCATATCTCTTGGAAAACGATGCGTCGCCGAAGCCGTCGGGACGTTTATCCTGGTCTTCTTCGGTGCCGGCGCCGCGGTCGTCACGCTGATGCTCGCCGCGGGGACGACCCCGGCGACCCCCTTCAACATAGGGATCGGGGCGCTCGGGGGACTCGGCGACTGGCTCGCGATAGGGCTCGCCTTCGGCATCGCCATCGCCGGCTCGATCTACGCCTTCGGGCGAATATCGGGCTGCCACATCAACCCGGCGGTGACGATAGCCCTCTTTGCAACCCGCCGGCTCCCCGGCCGCGACGTCGTCCCGTACATCGCCGCGCAACTGATCGGCGCCGCGGCGGCAAGCCTGCTCTTCGCCTGGGCCGTCGGCCCGGACGCCGTAACCATCGGGGGCCTCGGGGCGACGGCACCTTTTGTCGGCATCGGCTACCTGCAGGCAATCGTCATCGAGGCGATCGGGACGTTCCTTCTGATGCTCGTCATCATGGGCGCCGCCGTTGACGAACGGGCCACGCCGGGCTTTGCCGGGCTTGTTGTGGGTCTCGCGGTCGCGGGGATCATCACGACGATCGGGAACCTGACCGGCGCGTCGCTGAACCCCGCCCGTACGTTCGGCCCCTACCTCGGGGACTGGCTTTTAGCAGGCCAGAACCTCTGGGAGTTCTTCCCCATCTACATCATCGGCCCCATCGTCGGTGCGGTGCTCGCCGCATTCCTCTACGACTACGTCTGCTGCGAATGATCCAACCCTACCGCTTTTTGTAAAAATGCGACGGGCCGAAGGGCCGGAGCTGGAGCACCGCAGGTGCGACTGGCGACGGGCCGAAGGGCCGGAGCTGGAGCACCGCAGGTGCGACTGGCGACGGGCCGAAGGGCCGGAGCTGGAGCACCGCAGGTGCGACTGGCGACGGGCCGAAGGGCCGGAGCTGGAGCACCGCAGGTGCGACTGGCGACGGGCCGAAGGGCCGGAGCTGGAGCACCGCAGGTGCGACTGGCGACGGGCCGAAGGGCCGGAGCTGGAGCACCGCAGGTGCGACTGGCGACGGGCCGAAGGGCCGGAGCTGGAGCACCGCAGGTGCGACTGGCGACGGGCCGAAGGGCCGGAGCTGGAGCACCGCAGGTGCGACTGGCGACGGGCCGAAGGGCCGGAGCTGGAGCACCGCAGGTGCGACTGGCGACGGGCCGTCAGGAACGGAGCTTGAGAAGGGCAAGCATTACCGGCCGCCGTCCATCCTTCGCGTAAACTCTACAAGAATTCTCCTAAAAACTGCTTCACACAAGAGCAAATCGGCCCGACAGAAGAGCGGTGAACCGGAACAGATCCGGTTTGCCGCAAGTATGCCCGGGATGCCCGTTCGGGCCACCCGGGGTCCCTCAGCATGGAGCGAACAACGAATTCTCGTTGCTCCCACCCGAATCGATATCCGGAGAGCCGCGCTTACCCGGTATGGGCGCCGTCGACCGGACACCCGCGACCGGGCTGTTCACATTTACCCTCGCCCCTCATTCCCGCGGGAAATATTTATAGATTTCGGATACGCGGTGCCTTACTCGAACCGTTTCGGATCGGTCTCGATATCGACGACGACGGGCACATTCATCCGGATAGCCTGGAGAACCGCATCCGCAAGGTCCTGTGGCCGGGCCACCCGTATCCCGGCACCGCCGCAGGCCTCCGCATACGCCACGAAGTCCGGATTCGTGAGTTCGGTGCCGTAGGGCGGATAGTTCGCCTCCCTCTGCTCCTCCCGGATCATGGCAAGTTCGTGGTTGTTCATGATCGCGACGACGATGGGGAGATCGTACTTGACCGCCGTGACGAAGTCGGCCATGACCATCGAGAATCCCCCGTCCCCGGTGATGCAGACGACGGTCGCATCGGGGTAGGCGAGTTTCGCCGCAATCGCCCCGGGGAGCCCGAACCCCATCGTCCCGAGGTAGCCGGACATCGCGAACCGCTGCCGCTTCATCCGGAAGTTCCTCCCGAACCACCACTGGTTCTCCCCGACGTCGAGGGAGATGACCGCGTCCTCCGGAAGGGTCTCGGAGAGGACTTTCATGATGTAGGGCGGGCGGATGGGGACCGCCTCCGGGTCGGCCTCCCGGTCGAGCTGGTTGAGCCATTCCTGCTTCTGCCCGGCAAGCCACGCCCCGACCTCCGTGTCCTCCCGCGGCCTGACCCGTTCCCGAATCATCGGTATGGCAACGGCGCAGTCGCCATAGACCCCTGCCGCGAGCGGGTGTTTGCCGAGCTGGAGTGGGTCGATATCGATATGGACGGCCCGCTTCTCACCGGGGATCCCGGTGAAGTCGGAGAAACTCGCCCCGCAGGCGATCACGACGTCCGACTCCGCGACGAGCCTCTCGGCGTGCGGCGTCCCGAGCGGCCCGTGCACCCCGGCGATCCACTCGTTCTCGTCGGGGAGGATGCCCTTCGCCCGGAAGGTGGTGACGATAGGCGCCCGGATCGTCTCTGCAAGATCGAGGACCGCTCCCGCCGCACGCATGGCGCCGAATCCCGCGAGGATGACCGGCCGTGCGGCGCCGTCGATCGCCTCCGCCGCCGCCCGGACAGCCTCGTCGGTCGGGGCCGCCGTGACCGAGGAGAGGCAGGTCTCGCGTTCGCAGTAGGCAGGCTCGAGCGCCTCCCTCTGGATATCGTTCGGGAGGGACAACTGGGCGACGCCGCGGCCGACGATCGCGTACCGGAGCGCCCGGGTGAGGAGTTTGACCGCCGTCGACGGGTCGGCGACGGTGTTGTTGAAGACCGCTATCGGGCGGAAGAACGCGTCCTGGTCGATCTCCTGGACGCCGCCGGGGCCGGCGTACTGCGCCTGCACCTGCCCGTTCAGGGAGAGCACGCTCGCCCGATCTTCCTTCGCGTCATACAGGCCGGTGGCGAGGTTCGTCGCCCCCGGCCCGGCGATGGTCAGGCAGACGGCGACTTTCCCCGTGAACTTGTTGTAGGCCGAGGCCGCGAGCGCCGCGGTCTGCTCGTGCCGGACGACGACATAGTGCGCATCCGGGTTCCTCCTGACCGCGTCCACGAGCGGGAGCGACGATGAGCCGGGGATGCCGAAGTACAGGGTGATCCCCCAGGCCGCGAGCTCCGAGACCAGCACGTCGGCCACGGTCATGGCACCCCCTTCAGAGGTAATCTTCGTCATTTATCTCCCTCTCTTCTTCGCCGGCTCGCACGAACGCTTCCTTTCCCACGCTGCAGCGGGGACACCGCCAGTCACCGGGGAGCTCCTCGAAGAGCGTTCCCGGCGGTATCGCGGTGGCCGGGTCTCCTGCCTCCTCAACATACTCGTAATCGCAGACACTGCAGACCCATCGTGCCATATCGTCCACACTCCTAAGATGACTCTCCGGGCCGTAACCTCCTCCACGTATAAAAATGCCCCGCCGCCCGGGTGGTGGAGTCGCGGAGAGCAGGGCCGGCGGGTGCCGTGCCCCAACGATATAATACCAGGCAGACACCAACGGTATCGTTCCAGCCCACGAGGAATCGCCATGGAGATCAGAGAGATCCACCCCTTCGACCTGACGCCGGCGGAAGCGATCCGCATCCAGGAGAGGCTCCGGGAGCAGGTTCGCCGTTCCGGGGAAGCCGGGGAGGTCTCCCTCGTGGCCGGCACCGACGCCTCCTATGCAAAGGGTTCGGACGTCATCCACGCGGTCGTCGTCGCCCTCAGTTACCCCGATCTCACCGTCGTCGAGCGGGTCTCCGCCGCCGCCGTGACGACGTTCCCCTATATCCCCGGCCTCCTGACCTTCCGGGAAGGCCCCGCCCTCCTCGAGGCGTTCCGGAGACTGCGCTCCGAGCCGGACGTGGTCTTCTTCGACGGACAGGGGATTGCCCACCCCCGGGGGCTCGGCATCGCGAGCCACATGGGCGTCCTCCTGGACCGGCCCGCCATCGGGGTCGCGAAGAGCCTCCTTCTCGGCACGGCGGCCGAGCCCGCGGGGGAGAGGGGATCGACCGCCCCGATACTCCGCGACGATGAGACGATCGGGATGGCAGTGCGGACGAGAGAGAGGGTGAAGCCCGTCTACGTCTCGGTGGGCCACCGGATCGATCTCGCGCAGGCGGTCGACCTCGTCCTCGCGACCGCACGGGGATACCGGCTCCCGGAACCGACCCGGCAGGCCCACCTCTTTGCAAACGCCGTCAGGAGGGGAGAAGGGCAGGCCACCCTCTCTTCCTCCACGAAATAGAGCGAAACCGTTATCAGCGTTCGCGCCGGAGAGACGTCTGCCGGACGGCGCGGCAGAGATGCGCCGGGACGGTCGATACCCTACGGAGGACGAAGTATGTCGAATATCATGATGAACCGTATGCCAGCCGGAACACACCCGACGGGGGCGAAGGAGTAATGGCCGCACGCGAGATCGTGCCGGGCGTCTTTGCCGTCGGCGCCATTGACTGGGACCGCCGGCTCTTCGACGAACTGATCCCGCTCCCCGACGGCACCACCTACAACAGCTACCTGGTGCGGGGCAGCAAGAAGACAGCGCTGATCGACACCGTCGACCCGACGAAGACAGCGGAGCTCATGGGGAACCTGGAGTCGATCGGGGTCGAGAAGATCGACTACATCGTCTCCAGCCACGCCGAGCAGGATCACTCGGGCTCGATACCCGCAATGCTCGAACGGTTCGGCGACGCGAAGGTGGTGACGAACCAGAAGTGCCGCGACTTCCTGATCGACCTCCTCCATGTCCCCGAGGATCGGTTCATCGTCATCGGCGACGGCGATACGCTCGACCTCGGGGGAAGAATGTTCGAGTTCATCATCGCCCCCTGGGTTCACTGGCCGGAGACGATGCTGACCTACCTCAAGGAAGACCGGATCCTCTTCCCCTGCGACCTCTTCGGCTCGCACTACGCGACGAGTTCCCTCTACGTCCTCGACGAGGGCGTGGTCTACGAGTCCGCGAAACGCTACTACGCCGAGATCATGATGCCGTTCCGCTCGAGCATCAAGGCGCACCTTGCAAAACTCGCGACACGCGAGATCGACGTGATCGCCCCGAGCCACGGGCCGGTATACGACCACCCGGCGTTCATCGTCGACGCCTACCGGGACTGGACGGGCGACGCCGTGACGAATACGGTGGTGCTGCCGTACGTCTCCATGCACGGAAGCACCCAGGCGATGGTAGACCACTTCGTCGACGCCCTGATGAAGCGCGGCGTCGAGGTCCAGCCGTTCAACCTCCCGAAGACCGACACCGGCGACCTCGCAAAGGCGCTCGTGGACGCCGCAACGGTCGTGATCGGGGCGCCGACGGTCATCTTCGGCCCGCACCCGCAGGCGGTCTACGCTGCCTACCTCGCAAACCTCCTCCGCCCGAAGACCCGTTACGCGACGGTGATCGGGTCGTACGGCTGGGGCGGAAAGACGGTCGACACCATCGTGGAGATGCTCGGCCGGCTCAGGGTCGAGTTCCTCGATCCGGTCTACATCAGGGGTGCCCCGAAGGAGGAGAACTTCGCGGAGCTCGACCGGCTCGCCGACGAGATCGCAAAGAAGCACCGGGAGGCGGGGATCCTCTCCCCCTAGACATCCCATCCTTTTTCGCGGTTGCCGCCCCGTACCCGAACCGGCCAACCTGCACCGAAATCTTAACACGCCAGGATACCGACCAACCTTCGAGCTGAATCATGCCCCCATCCGACTTCAAGAGGGTCATTGCCGAGTCGCCCTACGTCTTCGTCATCGGCGTCGCGGGAGACAGCGGGTCCGGAAAGACCACCTTCACCCGGGCGATCCGCGAGATCTTCGGGGACGACCTCGTCTCCACCATCACCATCGACGATTACCACAGATATGACCGCCAAGAGCGCAAAGTTCTCGGGATAACGCCGCTCGTCCCCGAGGCGAACCGGTTCGACCTCTTAGAAGAACATCTTGCCGAACTGAAGGCAGGCAGAACGATCGAGAAACCGGTCTACAACCACGATTACGGCCGGTTCGATCCCCCGGTGCCCTTCAGCCCCACGAAGATCCTGATCCTCGAGGGGCTGCACCCGTTCATCACCGGGACGCTTCGGGACCGGATCGACTTCAAACTCTACGTGGACCCGGACCCCGACGTCAAGCGTGCCTGGAAGATCAAACGCGATGTGGAGCGACGAGGCTACGCCCCCGAGGCCGTCCTCCGGGAGATGGAGGAGCGCAAACCCGACTACGAGCGGTACGTCGCGCCGCAGTGCCTGTTTGCGGATGCGGTCATCCGGATCGCCTTCTCGAAGTACGGTAGGGATGTGAGCGAGAAGCGCAACGTCTACCGCGTCACCCTCTGCCAGAGCAGGCTTGATAAGAGCATCGGGGACGTCGACCTCTCCATCGACCTCTTCGGGCTCCTCTCGCTCTCCGAGCGCGACTTCATGGTCGAGTTCACCATCGAAGACGTCGGGGGGGAGGCGATGGGGGCGCTCACGTTCGACGGGGAGTTGAACGACGCCGTCGCGAGAAAACTGGAACGGAATATCGAGATCCAGACGCAGGTGGAACCCATCGACCTCAGCCAGGACAGCGACTACCTGACGGCCGGGGATATGGCCCAGCTCATCCTCGCCTGGCGGATCATCAACCGGCGCATCTTCATCGAGAGCGCTCCGGGAGCGGGCGGGACCGGACGGACGGTGACCGGAAACAACGGACACGGATGCGGCCGAAGGTGATTTTAGCCCCATTGATCCCCCGGAAATTCGAACGGCCGCACAGGAGAAAGTAGATAAGAGCGCCCGGAGAACGTGTAACGATGGATAGGATCGAGCAGTTCTCGATCATCGCAGCAGACATCGGCAGCATCTTCAAGTACATGAGCATCGCCACGGCGCTGCCTCTTGTCGTGGCGGTGATCTATGGGGAGTGGGATATGATCCTGCCCATGGTCTCCGTCCCTGTCGTCCTCTTTATCCTCGGGATGTTTCTTCTCCAGGTACCCCGCGAGGATCGCGAGGCCCCCCTATCCGCCGCCCTCATGGCGGTCGCCCTGATCTGGCTGATCATCGCGCTGGTGAGCGCACTCCCGTTCTGCCTCGGACTCGGCGTCCCATACCTCGATGCCGTCTTCGAGGCGATGTCCGGGTGGACGGACACCGGCCTGACAATGATGCGGTCGGTCGAAGAGATGCCCCGGACGCTCCTTTTCTGGCGGTCGCTGATGCAGTGGCTCGGCGGCATCGGGATCGTCGCCTTCACCGTCGCGATGGCCTCGAGAACCGGGCTGACCCAGTTCCGCCTCTACCGGTCGGAAGGTCGCTCGGAAGCGCTGATGCCGAGCGTCGTCGCGACGGGGTTTGAGATGTGGAAGATCTACCTGGCGCTGACCGCCGCTTCGATCGGCCTCATCCTGCTCTCGGGAGTGCCGGTCTGGGACGCGGTGAACATCGCCCTCGTCGCCATCGCCACCGGCGGGTTCTCCGTCCACTCGGCGGGGATCCCGTTCTACAACAACCCGCTGCTCGAAGTCCTCATCGTCCCGGTCATGATCGCCGGCGCCCTCCCGTTCAAGCTCTACTACCTCCTCTATCGCCAGAAAGACACGAGGTTCTTCGGCGACCAGCAGGCACGTCTCCTTCTCATGCTCATCGCGCTCGGGATCCTCGTGATAGCGTGGGACCTCGTCACGCTCACCGCAACCGATCTCCCCACGGCCGTCCGCCAGGCGCTCTTCATGGCTACCGCGGCAGCCACCAGCACCGGGTTCCAGGTCGCTTCCCCGAACGAGTGGGCGAGCGTGACCGTTCTCTTCCTCGCGATGCTGATGGTGATCGGCGGAGCATCCGGGAGCACCGCCGGCGGTATCAAACTCTCCCGGGTAGTTCTCGGGTTCCAGAGCCTGGTCTGGTGGTTCCGGCGGATGTTCGTCTCCGGGAAGGTGCTCGTGCCATTCAAGTACGACGGCAAGGTGATCCCGAAGAACGTCGCCGACCTCGAGGTCTCGCGGAACATGCTGACGATCATGCTCTACTTTTTGATCATCTTCGTCGCCACGATACTGGTGATGCACCTGCAGCCGACGTCTTTTGATTCGAGCAACGTGATCTTCGAGGTCGTCACCGCGATGTGCAACAACGGCATATCGACGGGGTTCGTCTCGCCCGATATGGAGGCTCCGGCGAAGGGCCTCTTCATCCTGATCATGTGGATCGGGCGACTTGAGGTCATTCCGGTGATCATGCTCGTCATGGGTCTCTTCAAGCGGTCCGACTGAAGGGGTCGTGCCGCGGAGGGGCCGCGAAAAAAAAGAACCAGCCGGTTACTCCGGCAGGTAATGAAGGTATAGGTCGTCCACCGTCGCCCAGTCCCCACCGTTCTTTGCGAGCAGGTCCATGTAGGTGTGAACCTCCGGGGCGTACTTCTTCAGGACCGCGGGGGAGGTGTGGTAGAGCATGAAGGCCTCGGCGAAGATCGCCGCCTCCTTCTCCTCACCTGCGGGTGCGGTGATCCGGGCCAGGTAGGTGCCCGGGTTTTCGGCAAGCGCCGCAAACGCCTTACTCTCCCCAAACCCCATCGTGTGATAGACACGGTAGCCCACCTGCTGGACAAAGACCTCGTCGGCTCGCGCCGGATCCCTGTCCGATCGGATATAGATGGCGTTCTCCTCGGCGACGTAGATTCCGCTCACGCTCCCGGACGCATCCTGCTGCCTGAACACCTCGCTCCTGCTGTCGATGTAGACAGTGAGGTTCTCCATAAACTCTTCCCGGATTTTGGTACTCTGCTGCAGCACCAGGGCCTCCGCAAGTGCCGCTTCGGTGCCGCTCCCATCCCTGTTTTCCAGACGGAAACCGGCAACCGGGCTCACTGAGAAGGCCGAACAAACGACGATGATGAGAACAATCGCCGCAACCAACCGTGATCGGAATCGTGGGTCCATCGTTTTCCCTCTGCTTGACAAGAGTTTCAAACTGACCATTATATACTTTTCCAATTTTAAAAAACGAATTATAAACGTCCGATTATCAAAATGGAGTAGAGTAACAAATGCTTAATGAGAAGAGTCGTGCAGAGAGGACAATCCAACCACAACAAAGCATATATAACTCCGCGCCGTGAACGCCATCCGACACCTAATTACCCATGCAAGCGCATAGTAGATGCAATGAAACAGATCGCCCTCTACGGGAAGGGGGGAATCGGGAAATCCACCACTGCGGCGAACCTGTCGGCAGCACTCGCGGGAGAAGGGCTCGATATCCTGCAGATCGGCTGCGATCCGAAGCACGACAGCACCCGCATGCTGATGCACGGGACCTGGATCCCGACGGTCCTCGATCTCATCCGGGAGCGCGGAGACGAGAAGATAACCGTCGACGACGTGGTCTACCGGGGCTTTCGGGGCGTCCGCTGCGTGGAGGCCGGAGGGCCCGAGCCCGGGATCGGGTGCGCCGGCCGGGGGATCATCGCGACGTTCCAGCTCCTCGAACGCCTGAACGCCCTCAAGGGCGACGTGATCGTCTACGACGTCCTGGGTGACGTCGTCTGCGGCGGGTTTGCGATGCCGATGCGCGAGGGCTACGCCCAGGAGATCTACCTGGTCACCTCCGGCGAGTTGATGTCCATCTACGCGGCAAACAACATCGCAAAAGCCATTGCGCGGCTCTCGCGCCGGGTGCGGAGCAGGTGCACGCTCGGGGGCGTGATCTGCAACGCAAAGAACATCGAAGGCGAGCGGGAACTCGTTGACGAGTTCGCCCGCCGGATCGGCTCCCGGCTCATCGCCTACATCCCCCGCTCGAGGATCGTCCAGGTCGCGGAGCTGCAGAAACAGACGGTCGTCGAATACGCCCCCGAATCCGACCAGGCGGCGGTCTACCAGGAACTCGCGCGGACGGTCTACGGAAACGAGACGACGAGCATCCCCACACCTCTCGAGATGGATGAACTCGAATCCTTCGCCCTCGAATTCGTCCAGGTTTGAGGGGTGTACCCTGACCGGGGCGCTCTCGGTGCTCACGGAGGTACGGGACGCCGTCTCCGTCATCCACGGCCCGGCGGGATGCACGCACCATAATTTCTCTCTCCTGCACGCCACCCACCTCTCGAACGACCGGCTCGAGGTCCCCCGCCTTCTCTCCACCCGCTTAACGGAGAACGGGATCATCTTCGGGGGCGAAGACGCGCTGGAGGAGACCATCGCGCAGGCGCTCTCGCGCTCGCCCGCCTCCGTCTTCGTCCTCTCGACCTGCATCGTCGAGACGATCGGAGACGATGTCGCGGCCGTCTGCGCAAAAGACCGGGGCGTCCCGGTGATCCCCGTGCCGACCGCCGGGTTCCTCGGGGGGGTCTTCGAGACGGGAGTGAGGAACGCCCTCTCCTCCGTCGCATCGCTCGCCTGTCCGGGAGCGGAAGCAACCCTATCGGCAAACCTGATCGGCGAGAAGAACCTGGAGTACGGCGTCGACGAGAACGCAGCCGAGATCGCGCGCCTCCTCTCCCGGCTCGGCATCACGATCAATCTCCGGTTCGTGCGGGGGATCGAGACACGGGATATCGGACGGCTCGGCTCGGCCGCCGTGAACATCCTCCGGGAACCGGCGCTCCGGCCGGTCGGCGAAACCCTCGAGCGGAAATTCGGCACGCCGTACGTCGACTCGTTTCCGGCGGGCCTTGCCGGAACGTGCCGGTTCCTCGAAAAGGTCGGCCGGATCTGCGGGATCGACGCATCGGCCGCCGTCGAGGAGGAACAGGGCCACCAGAAAGCGTTGCTCGGGCAGTTCGACGATATCGCCGGGAGCCGCGTGCATTTCCAGTCCCCCCACCCCATGCTCAGGGGCGATCCGGGCGCGGAGGCGATCTGCACCGAGTGTGCCGAAGCCCTCGATCTTTCCGTCGCCCCGTCCGGGTCGACGATCCCCTTCCCGTATCCGGCACCCGTCGGGACCGCCGGTCTTGGACGGATGCTGCACCGGTGGCGGGTGCTGATCCGGGAGAAACGGCGGGGGTGAGGTTCCAGGGTTGCGGGCGGCAGACAGCCCCGGTACCCACCACATCCTCTGGCGCCCGTACAATCTCTTTTATACCTCTTCTGCAGAAAAGGTCTCATCGGAGTGAGTGCCAGAGTATGTTCGAACGCATCCTGTTTCCAACGGACTTTTCAGTGCCATCGATGAAGGTGCTGGACTATATCCCCGTGCTGCACGAGGCGGGAACCCGGGAGGTGGTTCTCGTCCACGTCATCGACTCAAAGGAGATCACGCTGATCGCCTCGGGCGGGCAGGGGTTCCTCGGGACCGTGCCCGACCGGGAGACCGAGGCGCAGAGGGAGCTACGGGAAGAGATCCAGCACCGGATCGTCGATACCCGCCGGGCGCTCGAGAGACAGGGCGTGAAGGTGACCGTCCGGACGCCCCTCGGCACCCCGGGGAAGGAGATCGTGGCCGCGGCCGATGCGGAAGGAGCGTCGCTCATCGTCATCGGCTCCCACGGCCGGTCGAACATCCGCGACCGCCTGCTCGGGACGGTCTCGGAGTACGTGATCAAGAACGCCCGTCAGCCGGTTCTGGTCATCAAGCGGGAGGTGATCGGGGGGAGATAGTTCTCTCCCACCTCCCCCTGTATCAGAAAAAGTTTCTACCGCTCCTGCCGGCTCTCCAGCAGCCGCCGTATCGCCCGCAGTTCCTCAACCACGGCATCGGCTGCCGGCCCCTCTGCCGGCTCGCCCCCGGTCGCGGCGACCGGCCCGGTCGTCCGCACGAAGTTCATGATCGTCTCCTGGAGATCCTTCGGGTCCGCTATCCCGTTGAGGACGATCTCCGCCTGTGCCTGGGCGGAGTAGCCGGCGGTCTGCACCCGGACCGCCGAGAAGGAGAAGAACCGCATCAGGGGGCCCTGGACGATATCGACGTTCGTGATCCGGTTGTAAGGGACGATCCCCGTCTGCCGGAACCAGACCCCGCGCCGCCAGGTCACCTCGGTGACGGTGAGCCGGTAGACGATGCTCTCGTGGTAGAGCGGGATCCAGTAGGCGATGAAGACGACGATGGCGAGCACCGGGACGGCGAAGGCGAGAGCGACGGGCAGCCGGCTGAAGATGACGATGGGAGCGAGCCACGGCAGGACGAAGACGACGACGGCCAGGATCAGGGACGCGTAGAGGTACGACCGGAACTGCGGCACCGGTCTGAACGCTTCCCCGATGCGGAAGGTGGTGAGGGACATGGTATCCCACTGATCTCAATCGGGACAGATTAAATCTTGCCGGCGAAATCTCTCCTGAGGATGTAGCGATCGCCTCCCTCGCCGAAGTAGGCCGGGCAGAATTCCGTCTCCCGAAAGCCGTGCCGCTCGTAGAGCGCCCAGGCGGCACGGTTCCCCGGCGCGACCGAGAGGCAGACCTCATCCGCTCCCCGCTCCCGGAGGGCGGCGATGACGGCGGCAACGAGGGTCTCCCCGAACCCCCTGCGCCGGTACCGCTCCGCCACCACCAGCCGGACGATCCATCCCGTTGTCTGCCGGTGCTGGACGAGAGCCCCGATGGTGTAGCCGACCACCCGCCCGCCGCATTCACCGACGAGGAAGGTCCCGGCAAAGAGGACGCCGGCCTGCCGGATGAAGACCTCGGGCTTGCATCCCTCCGGGCTGTTCTCCCGCTCAAGGGCAGAGACCGACGCAAAATCCGTATCAAAGTATCCCCTGATTGTCAGAGCCATGCCGGTAGGTTCGCCGTGAGGGGTAAAAAAAGAGGAGACAATCCCCCGACGGGGAACGTTCCCGAGCCCGCTGCTCACTTCTTCTTGATGCTCGCCTGAAGCATGTCCCGTGCCATCCTGTAGGTCTCGATCTTGTACTGCATCATCTCGATGCGCTGTTCCTTCATCCGGATGCGGGACTCGACCATCCGTACCATCAACTGCCGCATCTCGTCCTCGTCGAGGAGATCATACATCCTCGCGAGAAGCATATCGTGGGTGCCGTATCCACCGTGGTGCGTCATGCCATAACCTCCCTCTCGTACCGGCCCGCCCTGAGGACGAACCGGCTCCCCGGTATCCGCCGGTTCATAAAGGTCTTATGGCAGGTACGGCTGCTCGACGGGAGGGGAAGAACAGATCGCCGCGTGTTGCCCGGTTCCCCGGACGGGTGTGCCGGCACCGGGGCAACCAGCGCTTTACTAGAAGTTATCCGCGTTCCCGCTCCCTGAGTGCCGGTTCCGGTTGATGCAGGCGTTGAGCACCTCTTCCATCAGCCGGAGCGCTCCTTCCACCCCGGCGACCGCGTGGGAGGAGAGAGCGACCCTGTCCCGGAGAGGCGGCGTCAGCCCGACGAACGCGGCGCCGGGAGCGATCGCCGCCTCGTAGGTGGAGCCGAGGATCAGGTCGGGCTCGGCGTCCAGGATCGCCTCCCGGATGACCGAGAAGTCGGTCGTGCGGGTGGTGCCGTCGCCGGAGGAACCGGAACCGTTCCGGGCGGCGACGCAGGCGATCTCGGCACCGAGATACCGGTCGAGGAGATCGGCGGCAAACGCGGCGTAGGCGTGCCCGCCGGCGATCACCGCACGGGGTGGGTCGAACCTCCTGAGGTACTTCTCGCAGGCCTTCCTGATCCGGGCATCGGCCCACGCGATCTCGTCCATGACCGGGCGGGGATCCGCGCCGTCGATCTCTGCGTCAAGCCGCTCGAAGGTCTCGCGAACGGCGTCGAGGCCGAGGAGCGAGCCGCAAGAGGTTCCGACGCCGCTTGCGAGATCCAGGTTCGTCCCGACGGTGAACGGCGCCGCCCGCCGGGTCGCGGCGTAGCGGTCGAGGCAGAAGGTGGTGGCGATGGGAACGCCTGCAAGGCTGAGCAGGCGCCGCGCCTCGAGGGCGTTCCCCCGGCAGAAGGGGTCGGTGCGGCAGACGCCGTCGATGTTGACGCCGAATACGTCGGGGTCGACCACCGGCGCTATTGTGTCGAGCGCACGGCGGTAGCCGGCCTCGAGATCGCCGAGGAACCCGGGGCTGTCGACGACGATAATCTGCCCCTCATCGGCAAGGTCGCCCATATCCTCGCCCATGATCGCGGGCACACAGGTGTTGACCACGGCTATCCGGGCGTAGCGGCCGGCGAGCTCCCGGATCACCTCCGCGAGGCGGGACTCCGTCCCGAAGATGACCTCGTTCTCGACGAGGAACGTCCCGTGAATGGGAACCCCGACGAGCGACGCGGGGTAGAAGTAGCACCCGCTCGAACCGTGGACGACGACGGCGACGTCCTCGAATCCCGAGAGACAGGCGACCGCCCCGGTCATCGCACAGGGCCAGAGCGGGTTTTCGCACGGTGTTTGCTGCTTTTCCTGCATCTGTCTACAAGATCATGGCGGTGCGGGGATATAAAAGACGGGGAACGACCGGGTCGTCGGGTGCACCCGGGGGCGTGATTCCCACAGAGGGGTCTTGAAAAAAAGGGAGTGCAGGTCAACGGCCTTAGACGGTTGCGACCGGGTTCAGGGGCTCCCGGCGGTTCCGTTGAGCACCAATGAGGCGGGGTCAGGTAGGACGAAGGGCGTATCTCCCATAGCGGCGCCTCTCTGGTTGCCGTCCAGCGTCAGGTTCAGGGAGTGGTACTGCATTGCAAACCGCGGACCCCATGCCGGATCCTGCCCATGGGAAATCCTGACATTCACCTCGTCCGACTGCGGGAACGGAACGGTGATCTCGAACATCTGACCGTTGCCCGGGGGTACCTGCGAGGCGGTGCCCGCGAAGACCTGCTGGTCGTTCACCTCGATGATCATCCACCGCCCGCGGGGTACGTCCGATTCCGCCAGGAGGCCGGTGAACGTGAGGGTGTTCCACCCATTCCCCGAAGCATCCGTGAACTGCCGCTCGACACGTGCGGTCGTCGAACCGGCGCTAAGGTTTGCATTAGTCCCGTGCTCGCCGTGATCATCGACGATCACCGGGCCGTATTCGGAGCAGGGTCCGGTCTGTGTTCCCGACCATGTTGCCTCGTGAGACCATCCGTCCCATCCATCTCTCGACCAGATCCATTCGCTGGAGGCGGCAGAGGGTTCTTTAAAGGTAGCTGCTATGGTGTGATCCGCGTCTACTCCCTCGAAGGTGTAGGTCGTGCGGGCTCCGACGGATTCGCCGTCCACGGCGACGTCGTCCACGGTATAGCCGCTATCGGGAGTGATCGTAAACGATTGCTCCTCACCGTAGAGAACCTGGACGTCGCCCGAGGGCGAGATGGAGCCGTGCGGGCCCGCGGTTGCGGTGATGACGTGGGTGCGGATACCGTCCTTGATGACGTAGTACACGAGGCCGTTGGTGTGCTTTGTCGTTTCGCCGAGGGTCCATAGCGTGATTTCACGGATTGCGGGGCTCTCTTCGAGGTGGAACTCTCCGCCGTGAGTTAGATAGTTCAGGGTGACCAGGAGGATGAGGGGGTCGCGGACCCACTGGGTCTTCCAGCCGAGGAGCCGCGTCGAGTAATCGGGCGTCACCCATACTTCTGTCTCTACGGTGTTATCGACGAGCTCGCCGAACCCGAGCGCAACCCAGTTGTCTTGCGTGTAGTTTTCATATGCACTGTGAATGTTCCACCCCATGACAGTCAGGGAGCCCTGCACGAAGAGGTTTCCCGTGTGCATCGGGTTGCCGATATCGGTCATGAAGTGGCTCGAATGTCCGAGAGACGTGAAAGCGTCGTCGAGACGGTTATTGTAGTAGGCGGTCGCCGCATCGGTTGCGTTCTTCTGGCAGTTCTCGGGGGCTGCGCCGAATCCCGTCGGGACACCGGGAATTGGAGGGGTAGGTGAGGGAGGAACGTAGCCGTGGTTGTAGCAGCGCTGGAGAATTATCTCAAACTCTGAACCTTCATACCACCAATCTGGCTCATATGCATGTTCTGCTGCTATATCTGCATTTGTCTCATTAACTGAGTTATGCACGCATGCCGCCTTGATAATCCACCCATGAGTATCTGCATTCCACCGTACGCCGACTTCACCGTCCATGCTCGATGCCATCGCACGGCCGATCTCCTCGTCGAGTTCCCGGAGTGCTGAATTTTCGGACACTTCAAGCCGCACATCGCTCTTCTCGGGGACGATGGTCAGCGCAAGGCCGTCTTCCGTCTTCACGGCCCGGACCGGGTACTCCTTCCAGAGTTCTTCAAGGCTCGATCGCCAGGCGGTCTTCTCCTCCTTCGAGGCCTCGAGCCCGTCGACGAACTTCAGCACGTCGCCCCGCTGCTTCGTCGAGCCGAGCATGATCAGCGTCCACTGCGGCGAGAATTCCCAGACGCCGGGGTCGATATAGACGCCTTTCGCCATCGTGGCCCTGTCGCACTCGATCCCGAAGACTTCGCAGAGGGCGGAGGAGACAGACGTCATATCCGGCCTCTCGACAGGCTTAACAGTCGTTGCGCTCGCCGGGAAGGGTGATTCGAACCCCGCGGCGAGGACAGGCGATACCGGGATGAGCATGAGCATCAGGATCATGCCAAGACCCATGATTCGTACAAGAGATCTGTTTACCATAGTCTGATTCTCTCCAGAGTCTGTGAGAGAAGTTCTACAGGTAAAAGGACTGTTTTAAATGACTTATTTATTGTTATGATGAATATTCGCCGATGTGGTGAATACTCATCGCTTCAAAGAGGCCCGAAGCGATTATTGGAAGCAGGGAGGGTCCGATCGTGCTCAAAGGCCTGAACAATCTGTCCGATGGTCGGGATCGGGCCGGGAATGAATTGATAACCGAACGGGGAACGTCTCCGGGGAAATGAATGTATACCAGGAAGAAACATGCTTCTGCATGCATCGCCGGCCCCTCGTCGTCCTCCTCGTCCTTGTCGTTGCCCAGGTCTTCCTCTGCGGCTGTACCTCGAGTGGGCCTCAAGATTTCAGCGTATCCTCATCATATACTCTCCACATCACGACGGATACCCGCATCGAGAACGTGACCCTTCTCGTTCCCATCCCGGCCCGCGGTGATCTGCCTGCCATCGGTCATGACCCGATCTCCGATGCGTTTTATGCTAACCGTTTCCCAGAGCACATTACGCCCGCGATCGTCCCGATCGACGGCCAGTATTACCTCCGGTTAACTGCCCCGTTCCTGAGCCCTGCAGAACCTGTGCGGGTGAACTATGAAAACTATACCTCCCTTGCAGGTGATTTCCGGCCTGAGATTGTCCCGCAAATGGTCGAAACACGGTATCCGTTCGGCAATGAGTCCCTCTTCCTCCCGAAGCAGAACCTCGCCCTGACCGCAGGCTCCCCGGAGGCGGTTGAAACACGTGGTATCAACCCTGGATGCCGATATTCCTACACCATCCCTGTCTACGCGTATTGTGAGAACGGAAGTCGGATCGAAGTTTATTCAACTATTTGGGGCAGGAACGGATGGGTTGAGCAATTTGATGCAGGGGCACTGAATCAATACTCCGATCGTTATCATCTCGTCATCACCGGCGAGCCGCAGGGCTGGATGGCTGCCGACGGTGTGATGACGGCAGGGGAAGGGATCTACCGGGAGTGGCAACTCAACGCCTCCACCACTTCCGGTTCAGGGGAGTAGAACGAATTTTTCGGCCTGCTGAGGCAGAAGGGGGCAGGAAATGGGCAGGTAACCCTACGGAGAGCGTCTCCGGGGGAATGAATGTATACTGAGAGAGAATATACCCCTCTATGCGTTGCCAGCTCCCCATCGTCCTCCTCGCCCTCGTCGTTGCCCAGGTCTTCCTCTGCGGCTGTCTCTCGGATGAACCACAAGGTCTTCATACACGTTTCATGCATAAACTCTCCATCAAGACGAACACGCCCATCGAGAACGTGACCTTCCTCGTCCCCGTTCCGACACGCGACGACCTGCCTGCCATCGGTTCCGAGCAGATCTCCGATGCGTTTTACGTCGATCATCTCCCAGAACATTATGATTGCACGATCGTTCCTGTCGACGGTCAATACTACCTCCAGTTGACTGCTCCCCAGATGGATCCTGCAAGACCGATTCATGTGGACTACTACAACTATACCTCTTTCGGCGACAAATTCCGTCCTGAGGTTGTCCCACAGTTGATCGACACACGGTACCCATTCGGCAACGAATCACTCTTCTCCCCAAAGCAGAACCTCACCCTGATCGCAGGCGCCCCAGGGATCGTTGAAACACGCGGTATCAACCCGGGATGCCGGTACTCCTACACCATCCCCGTCTACGCGTACTATGAAAATGGAACGCGAATCGAGATCTATTCGGACATCTGGGGCGAGAACGGGTGGGTTGAGCAGTTTGATGCAGGGATGCTGAATCGATATTATGACCATTATCATCTCGTCATCACCGGCGACCCCCAGGGCTGGATGCCTGCCGGAGGAGTGGTGACGACAGGGCAAGGAATGTACGAGGAGTGGCAACTCAACGCCTCCCCTACTTCCGGTGCAGGGGAGTAAAACGGACGCACCGGGCCGGTTTTCCATAAAAAAAAGAGGGGCGGCAGCCCTACACCGTCTTCACAAGCGTCGCGAGGTAGCGCCCGACCTCGCTCGTCTTCTTCGCGCCGCCCATATCCCGGGTGACGAACCCGTCGAGGATGCTTCGCTCGATCGCCCGGAGAACCGCCGCCGCCGCCTCGTGCTCGCCGATGTGGTCGAGGAGCATCGAGCCCGCCCAGACGGTCGCGAGCGGGTTCGCGACGTCGAGGCCCCGGTACTTCGGCGCGGAGCCGTGAATGGGCTCGAACATGGAGGTCCCGTTCGGGTTGATGTTCCCGCCGGGGGCGAGGCCGAGCCCGCCCTGGATCATGGCGCCGAGGTCGGTGATGATGTCGCCGAACATGTTCGGCGTGACGACGACGTCGAACCACTCGGGGTTCTTGACGAACCACATCGTGACGGCGTCGACGAAGTTGAACTCCGTCTTAACGTCCGGGTAGCCGGCGGCGACGTCCGTGAAGACGTCGCGCCAGAGGCCGTAGACGTCGGAGAGGACGTTTGCTTTGTCGACCGAAGTGAGTTTCTTCTCCCTCGCTGCGGCAAGGTCGAAGGCATAGCGGATCGCCCGCTCCGCACCCTCTCGCGTGACGACGCCGATCTGGTAGGCGAGTTCTTCGGCGTCGGTCTCGACATCGAGGCCGAACCTGACGCTGTAGATGTCGCGGACGACATCGAGGGTCTTTTGCTCGCGCCGTCCGGCGAACCGGGAGCCGATCCCGACGTAGAAATCCTCGGTGTTCTCCCGGACGACGACGAAGTCGATGTCCTGCGGACCCTTGTTCGCGAGCGGCGTTGCCACGCCGTCGAGGAGTTTGATCGGCCGGAGGTTGATGAACTGGTCGAAGTGGAACCGGATCGCAAGCAGGATGCCCTTCTCGAGGATCCCGGGCTTCACCCGGTCATCGCCGATCGCCCCGAAGTAGATCGCGTTGAACTTCGAGAGTCCCCGGATATCCTCTTCGGTCAGGAGATCGCCGGTCGCGAGGTAGCGGTCGGCCCCGATATCGAAGTCGGTCCACGCGATATCGAACCCGAAGCGTTCTCCTGCGGCATCAAGGACATCCTTTCCCGCCGCGACGATCTCGGGGCCGATACCGTCCCCGCCGATTGCGGCTACTCGGTGCTGCATGTCTTCACCTCATCCAGGTCTTTTGCGTAGGCGACAAGGCCGCCGGCATCGACGATCTCCTTCATGAACCCGGGAACCGGCTCGACGGCGAGCCGTCTCCCGTTCGCCTCGATGTAGCCTCCGGCGAGGTTCACCGTGACGGCATCGCCGTCCCGGATGCTCTCCGCCCCGGCAGAGACCAGGGGCAGGAGACCCGTGTTCACGGCGTTCCGGTAGAAGATCCGCGCAAAGGACTTCGCGACCACGACCTTCACCCCGGCGCCGAGGAGCGCGAGCGGCGCGTGCTCGCGGGAGGAGCCGCACCCGAAGTTGCTGCCTCCGACCACGACGTCGCCCTCCCGCGCCTCCTTCGCGAACTCGTCCCGAGTCCCCTCGAACGCGTGCTTCGCAAGTTCCCCCGGGTCGTAGATGGTGAGGAACCGCCCGGGGATGATCGCATCCGTATCGATATCGTCGCCGAACTTCCAGACTCGCATGATTCACACCTCCCTCGGGTCGGTGATCTCGCCGTAGAGGGCGCTCGCCGCCGCCGTCGCCGGCGAGGAGAGGTAGACCGACGCCTGCGCACTCCCCTGCCTGCCCCGGAAGTTCCGGTTCGACGTCGAGAGCGAGACCTCGCCGGGGGCGAGGAGGCCGAACGCCCCGCCCATGCAGGGGCCGCAGCACGGCGCCTCGACGAGCGCGCCCGCCTCGACGAACCGCTCGATCAGCCCCCCCCGGAGGGCCTTGAGGTACTCCGTTCGCGAGGCCGGGATCACGATCACCCGGACGCCGTCGGCGAACCGGTCGGCGTTCCCGAGCACCTCCGCCGCCTCGGCAAGGTCCTCGTAGCGGCCGTTCGTGCAGGAGCCGATGAAGACCTGGTCGACCTTTGTTCCCGCGACCTTTCCGACATCCACGACGTTGTCGACGTTGTGCGGGACGGCGACCTGCGGGGCGAGGTCAGTGACGTCGTAGTGCCGCCGCTCCCGGTACTCCGCGTCCGGATCGCCCGCGAGGTCGAACGGCTCGATATCACGTCGGGCGGCGACGTAGTCCCAGGTGGCCGCGTCGGGCGTCACGATCCCGGCCTTCGCCCCCATCTCTATCGCCATGTTCGCGCAGGTCATCCGGCCCGCCATGTTCATGGTGTGCATGGCATCACCGGTGAACTCGAGCGCCATGTAGGTCGCCCCGTCCGCGCCGATGTCGCCGGCGAGAGAGAGGATCAGGTCTTTCGCCCCGACCCTCCGGCCGAACGCGCCCTCGACCTCGATCCGGATGCTCTCGGGCACCCGGAAATAGAGCGCCCCGAACTTCAGGACGAACCCCATATCGGTCGAACCGATGCCGGTCGCAAACGCCCCCGCCGCACCGTAGGTGCAGGTGTGCGAGTCGGTCCCGACGATGATCTCACCCGGCGCCGCCCGCCCTTTCTCCATCACGACCTGGTGGCAGACGCCCTCGAGGAGGTCGTAGTTGTGGATCCCCTGCTCATCCGCAAACCGGCGCATGAAGACGTGGTTCTCGGCGGCGGGAATCGAGTCGGCGGGTACCTGGTGGTCGAAGAGCATAATAATCCGTTCGGGATCGAATACGCGCTCTCCACCCATCTCGCGAAAGACCCTGACCGCAAGCGGGCCGGTGATATCGTGGATCATCGCTGCATCCACTGGTGCCATCACCACCTCTCCCGCGCGGACGGATCTCCCGCACCGTTGCGAAAATACCTTTTCTGCGATAGTCGCCGACATACAGTATCGTGTTCCATTTACGCGTTCAGGACGTATTTAGTTTGCCCGGGGCCGCCGGAGTGGTGCAGTAAATCGGAGGGCGTTCCGCCCGATTTCCCGGGACATTACCCTTATGTGGCCCCGTGCGGATTCTATAAGGAGAAGCGATGACCGACGGACCGACCCCGGCAATGCGGCAGTATTATTCAGCGAAAGCCCGGTACCCCGACGCCGTCCTCTTCTTCAGGATGGGGGACTTCTACGAGACCTTCGGCGAGGATGCCGGCGTGGTGGCCCGCGAACTCGACATCACCCTGACTGCCCGGGGCAGGGACAAGAACGGCGACCGGATGCCGCTCGCGGGCGTTCCCCACCACGCCGCCGAAGGCTACATCGCCCGCCTGGTGAACAAGGGCTACAAGGTGGTGATCTGCGACCAGGTGGAGGACCCGAAGACCGCAAAAGGCATCGTGAAGCGGGACGTCACCCGGGTGATCACCCCCGGAACCCTTATCGACTCCTCGATGCTCGCCTCGGCCGGCGCCCACTACCTGATGGCGGTCGCCCCCGACCGGAAAGAGACCTTCGGCCTCGCGTTCCTGGACGTCTCCACCGGCGAGTTCTTCGTATCCTCGGGCAGCGGCGGGCGCGAATACGCCGAGATCGTCTCGGAGGTCGTCAGGTACCGCCCGACGGAGGCGATCGTCCCCGAGAGTTTCGGTGACACGCTCCCCGCCCGGCTCGAGAGCCTCGGGGTGCCGGTGAGCCGCTACCGCGACGACGCCTTCGATCCCGACGCGGCCTATGAGCGGCTCTGCGGGCAGTTCGGGACGACGACGCTCGACGGCTACGGGTGCGCCGGAATGCCGGGAGCAGTCGCCGCGGCCGGAGCGGCGCTCTGCTACGCCCAGGAGACACAGCAATCATCCCTCTCCCACATCTCGGGGCTTTCGACACGGGTGCCGTCGGGGAACATGGCGCTCGACGCGATCACCCTGCGGAACCTCGAGATCACGGCGGGCATCCGGGGCGAAGGCGACGGGAGCACACTCCTCTCCGCTCTCGACGTCACGGAGACATCGATGGGGAGCCGGACGATGCGGTCGTTCCTGATCGCCCCCCTGCTCGGGAAGGATGCCATCGAGGCGAGGCTCGATGCGGTGGAGTGGTTCTTCGACCACGCGCTTGAGAGGCAGGCGCTTCGCGCGACCCTCGGCGACTTCGCCGACACGGAAAGGATAGCGGGAAGGATAGCCTACGGGAACGCAGGGCCCCGGGATCTCGCGACGCTCAGGGATTCTCTCTGTGCCATCCCGGACGTGAAAACGCTCTTCCCCACCGACGCACCCGTGCGGGTCCACGATGCCCTCGATGCGATGAGCGATCACGCCGCCGTCACCGATCTCATCGGCCGGGCGATCGTCGACGAGCCGCCGGCCACCGCGCGTGCCGGCGGGATGATCCGGGAGGGGTACAACGCGAAGCTCGACGAACTCCGGCACCTCGCGACGTCCGGGAAGGACTGGATCGCGGAGTTCCAGCAGCAGGAGCGGGAGAGAACCGGGATTAAGTCGCTCAAGGTCGGCTACAACCGGGTCTTCGGCTACTACATCGAGGTGACGAGGCCGAACCTGCACCTGGTGCCGCCGGAGTACGAGCGCCGGCAGACGACCGCGAACGGCGAGCGCTACACGATCCCCGACCTCCGGGAGAAGGAGGCGATGATCGCGACCGCCGAAGAGCGCCTTACCGCCCTCGAAGCGGAGATCTACACCGAACTCGTCCGGACGCTCGTAGCAGAGGTCGCCGGTATCCAGGCGACCGCCCGGGCGGTGGGGCTCCTCGACGTCTATTCGGCGCTTGCCGAAGTCGCCGCCCGCTACGGCTACACCCGCCCCGCGATCGAGGAGAGCGGCCGGGTTGTCATCCGCGACGGCCGCCACCCGGTGGTGGAGCGGCACCTCCCGGTCCCGTTCGTCCCGAACGACACGGAACTCGATTCCGCCGCCGACCAGATCATGATCATCACCGGGGCGAACATGGCGGGCAAGTCCACCTACATGCGGGCGGTGGCGCTCTGCTGCATCATGGCCCAGGTGGGAAGTTTCGTCCCGGCCCGGCACGCGACGATCGGGATCGTCGACCGCGTCTTCACCCGGGTGGGAGCGTTCGACGACCTCGCCTCCGGGCAGTCCACGTTCATGGTCGAGATGCTGGAACTTGCAAACATCTTAAACAACGCCACCGCGGGAAGTCTCGTCATCCTCGACGAGATCGGGCGGGGGACGAGCACGCTGGACGGGTGCGCCATCGCCCGGGCGGTGGTGGAGTTCCTGCACGGGAAGGCGGTCGCGGGGCCGAGAACGCTCTTTGCGACCCACTTCCACGACCTGATCGACCTCGAGGGCACCCTCAAGCGGGTGAAGAACTTCCACTTCGCGGTGAAGGATACCGGAACCGACGTCGTCTTCCTCCGTAAGATCATCCCCGGCGCGACCGACCGGAGTTACGGTGTTCACGTCGCCCACCTTGCCGGGATCCCGAAGAAGGTGACCGACCGGGCGATGGAGATCCTGAAGGAGGCGTCGGCGCGGGAGTTCTCCGGCGGCCCGCGGGCCCCCCGCTACACCCAGATGCTCCTCGTCGACCCCGGCGAGCGGGCCGTTCAGGAGAACCCCGCAGTCAGGGAACTCAAAGATCTGAACCCGAACGAGATGACTCCGATCGAGGCGTTAACCACCCTCTGCCGCCTCCAGAGGATTGCAAACGGGGAGAGAGAGCGATGACGAAGATCCGCGTCCTCGATCCCGACACCGTGAACCAGATCGCCGCCGGCGAGGTCGTGGAGCGGCCCGCGTCGGTGGTGAAGGAACTCCTCGAGAACGCGATTGATGCCGATTCGACGAGCATTCTGATCGACGTCTCCTCGGACATGGCCGCGATCACGAAGATCCGGGTGACCGACAACGGCGAGGGCATGACCCCGGAGGAGGCGGTCCTCGCGTTCCATCCCCACGCGACGAGCAAGATCCGGGATATCGCCGACCTCTCTGCCGTCAGAACCCTCGGGTTCCGGGGGGAGGCGCTCGCGAGCATCGCCGCCGTCGCGGAGGTGACACTGGTCACCCGCCCCCGGGGAGGGGGAGCGCTCGCCGGCACCCGGCTGGTGGTCCGGGGCGGCGAGATCGTGGAGAAGAGCGAGGTCGGGGCGCCGGAGGGGACGACGATCGCGGTGGAACGCCTCTTTTACAACACCCCCGCCCGCCGGAAGTTCCTCAAAAGCAGGAACACCGAGCTCGCCCACGTCTACGCCGTCGTGGAGAGTCTCGCCCTCGCCCACGGCGAGGTCGCCTTCCGGGTGGTGCACAACGGAAAAGAGCGGATGGCAACCCAGCGATCGGGAGGGGCCTTGAACACCATCGCGGGGCTCTACGGCGCCGACCTTGCACGGTCGCTCGTCCCGGTCGAAGGACGGCTCCCATTCCTCGCTATCCGCGGCTACATCTCCCGGCCGTCGGAGAGCCGGGGGAACCCCTCGCAGATCTCCGTCAGCATCAACGGCAGAAGCATCGCCTCCCGGCAGATCGCCGCCGCCGTCCGGGAGGGCTACGGCACCCTTCTCCCGAAAGACCGCTACCCGGTGGCGTTCCTCGATCTTGCGATCGACACCGGTCTCGTGGACGTCAACGTCCACCCGACGAAGAGGGAGATCCGCCTCTCCCGGGAGCGGGAGATCACGGGGGCGATTGCGGCCGCCGTCGATGAGGCGCTTGCCGGTCACGACCTCGCACGCGAAACTCCGGTCGAGCCGGTGCAGCAGCAGATCATCGCGGCGGATCCCGGACAGGTGCCGACCCCGTCGCCGGTCGGCGAGCCCGGGGCACCCTACACGGCCGGGCACCGGGGGCTCACCCTCTCCGATAAGCAACTCCGCCGGACCGAGACGGAAGGAGGAGAGAACCTCCTCCCCGCAATGGAGCCGATCGGGCAGGTGGCCGCGACCTACATCGTGGCGGAGGGGGCCGACGGCACCCTCTACCTCGTCGACCAGCACGCGGCCCACGAACGGGTCCTCTACGACCAGGTCACGGAGCAGCGCGATAAGGCGGCCGGGTCGCAGGAGCTGATCACGCCGGTCGTCCTCTCGCTCCCCCCGAAGGAGTCCGCCGCTCTCCGGGACGCGATCCCTCTCCTCGCGGACGAAGGGTTCGTGGTGGATGAGTTCGGCCGGGACACCTTCGCCGTCCGGGCGGTGCCGGCCGCCCTCGGCGCAGTCGAGGACCCCGGGACAGTCCGGGAGACGATCGCCGACCTCCTCGCCGACGAATCCCGCACCGCCCCCGACCGGCGGGAGAGGGTCACGTGTATCGTCGCATGCCGTGGAGCGGTGAAGGCCGGTGCCCTTCTCACGCCCGACCAGCAGAAGCGTCTCATCATGCAACTCGCCCGGACGAAGACCCCCTGGACATGCCCGCACGGGAGGCCGACGGTCGTGGCGTTCGACAGACGCAGACTCGACGGGATGTTTCGGCGAGGGTGAGATCACCTGGCCGGGGCGATGCGAAATAGCCCACAAAATCACGTGTTTTTAAAATCAATCGGGCCCATCCGCGTAAAAAAACAAAATCCCGTATCATAATGGATTTATCCTGGGAGATCCTTACGATTGTACGTCGCAGCGGGCTTCCGCTGCAGACGAAACGGATTGAACCATACGACACCACTCCAGCAGATTCGCCTCCATATGAGAGGAACAGAGGAGAATCACCACAGGCCTTGATACGCGACCGGACTATCGAATCGCACTTTGATATTCCCTCCCCGGCGATCCTCCCTCTGGTCACCCACGATATCCTGCTGGAGAAGAAACAGGTGACGGGGAAGCACCCCTAAACGTCCTGCTGAAGAGAATCACCTCTCAACAACTCCATTTACCCGCCACCTTTTTTTTGTGATCCCGAATTTACAGCCAGGGCTGTCATCCTCGATGCTTCCGGAATAATGGGGTGCCAAAAAAATTAGAGGAAACGGAACGACTCCGCCGCCGGAGCCGCGTCGACGTTGTAAACATCGTACCCGGGGGGGAACACCGTATGCATGACCGAGTAGGTGACGCCGTCCCTGACAGCGTAACGGATGACGAAGGTATACCGGTCTTCATCGACGATGGGGACGGAGAAGACCGATCGGTATGCCGGGACGCCGTCAAGAGAGATCTCCTCCGTCGAGACCCATTCGGCATCGATCCCGGCGCGAAGGTCCTCCACGTAGGTCGTGTTCAGCGCTTCGAGAACCAGTTCCGGAACAGCGTCCACCTGAACGGGGTTCGTGTTCACGCGAACCTCCTCGTGCTTATCCGGCGAGGAGAACCAGACACTCTCGCCGGACTCGGTGTAAAACCACCCCTCCGGGCAGGTGACGGCATACCCGTAGGGGGTGTTGACATAGGTGCCGTTCCCGGGAACGGGCACCAGGGTAGGGGTCGGAGCCACGGTAGGGGTAGGAGGCTGGGTCGGGCCGGGGCCGGGCGGTTGCGGCGAGGAGAGTCCCGGCAGCAGAACCACCAGGACGACGGCCAGGGCAACCACGAGAACCCCGCCAATCAGCAGTTTCTCGGATCTCATACTATCCGGGTATGTGGCCCGGGAAAGGATAAATACCCTTCAGTCAGGCCGTCCCGGCGGCCGGGTCGGGTGCGGGAGCACGAAGATCGGCGAGCAGGTCGTCGAGGGTATCGACGTATTTCACCCGGATGCCGAGGTTCTCCTCGATATACTGTTTCGAGTCCACGATGACCGGCCGCTGCCGCGCGATCCTCAGTCCGCCGAACGATCGGGTCTCCTCATGGTTCTCGAAGACCCGATTATTCTCGTCGGAGATGATGAGAAGCGTCTTCCCGCCGCGGCGAGCAGCCTCCGCCTTCTCGAGGATCCCGCCGACCGGGCCGATGCTCCCGTTCTCATTGAGGGTTCCCGTCACGGTCACGCTCTCGTTGAGCGCAAAGTCTTCCAGCACCGAGAGGAGCAGCGCGGCCATCAGCGCCCCCGCACTGGGGCCGTCGATCTCGGAGATGTCCTCCGGGCCCTGGATGCTGAAAATGATATCGTTCTCTGTGAGATCGGCGCGGGACCGGTTGGCGGCGACAACGACCGCAAGATTCGCGGCGTCCTGAAAGACGATCCCCATCCGGGGCGTCGTCTGGACGAGCACCCTTCCTTTCCCGGGCACGACCTCGACCGAGACGTTCACCATCGCCCCCTCTTCGGTCACCTCCTCGTAGAGTAACGGGCCGCCCCGGTCGACCTCGACCTTCTGGAGGATGACCGGCACCTGCATCGAGGCAACGCTCCCGTTCCCAACCACCTTCACCGGGGACAGAGGGGCGACGGTCGCGGTCGGAAGAGGTTCGGCCTCCCCCGGTTTGGAGAGCGCCGGGGAGAGGCCGTCCACCGGCACGAGGGCGACGGCCAGGAGAGAGACGTTCGCAAGAAGCGATAAAACAAGCAGGATCGTCAGGGTCTTCTCCCGTATCCGCATACGCTGCCCGAATATTATTCATCAAGATATATAGTTTCCGCAAGCGACTGGCGCGAGCATCACGAGCAGCAGGAGCGTGAGAAGACCGAAGGTCTTCGAGTAGCGACGCGTGCCCCGTTAGGGGCAGGCGGAGCCATCAGAATACCGCCCCCCACCCCCCAATCCGGGTCAGGGCTCCGGCTCTTTGACCGCTTCCACCTCGAGGCGCACCATGGGGACGTGGATGCGGCCGTCGGCCGGGGGGAACCTCTCCACGTATCGGTTCACCACCTCTTCGATGAACGCCGGCCGGACGTCTTCGGGCAGCGGCTCCAGGTAGAGGTGCCAGGTGGTCCGAACCCACCCCGCAAGGCCTTCAGGTAGATCGAACGCCATGTCTTTCCCGATCAGCTCGGCCCGAAGGGGCGTGAGCCCTGCCGCTTCCAGCAGTCCACGCTCCTCCTCGGCACCGTAGAAGGCGTAACAGGGGGCCGGACCACCGAAGAGCCTCGTCCAGGGCTCCTCCGTGAGTATCTCGTCCGCGATCGCGAGGATCGGTGCGGCGTTTCCCTTCCCGCCCATCTGGAGGAGGACCCTTCCCCCCGGCCGGAGAGCGCGAGAGATACCCTGAAAGACCCTGCCGTGGTCGGCGACCCAGTGCAGCGCGGCGTTCGAGAAGACCACGTCGAACTCCTCATCGAACGGCAGGTCGAGCATGTCGCCTTCGATAAGGCGGAGATTCGGATACCGCTCCGGGGGGAAGCGCTCCCGGGCGAAGGCGATCATGTCACGGGATACGTCAAGGCCGAGCACCGAGCCGGAGGGGAGGCGGGCGGCAATCTCCGCGGTCACCTTTCCCTCGCCGCACCCGAGGTCGAGAACCCGTTCGTCGCCGGCGAGTTTGATCTTTCCAATCAGTTCATGCGCCCAGCGGGCCTGGGCGGCGGAGTGCCGGTGGTAGTCGCCCGGGTTCCACGCGTGTGCGATGATGTTCACCTCCGTGCTGTCTGCACGTTCCCCAGATGAGAGGTATCGCCTCCACCCGTCATCATACCTTCGGCAACGGGCCGTCCCGGCAGGTCCTGCAGGCCATCACGCTCAGCCACCTCGCTCTTGAACCATCCAGTACCAAAAAAACCGATACCTGGCAAAATTCATCAGGATTCTCGCGCTTCTGCATGTATCGTACACAGGAACACTTCAATACGATTTTATCCTCCTCTGTCGGAAGAAAAAAGTAATGAACCAGGTACCAGAGCGCCTCCTGCGCGTTTGTCTGCCTATGTGCATCCTCGGTGTGACGATCCTCCTCATCGCCGCTGCAGGCTGCACGAATGTCACCACCCCAACCGGTGGAGATTCCATCTCCGGGAGTGTGGTGGGGGATTACGCGGGAGGAACAATCTACGTTGCGGCGATCGACGCCGCGGCGTATACGGCATCGGATATCAGGGTTATGGAGACCGGGGAGCATCCCGAACGCTCGCAGTACGTCAGCGGCTTTGCCGCGCTCGATGCGCCGGGCGATTACGTCATCCCCGGACTCGCCCCGGGTAACTACACCGTCTACGCCTGGGCGGATACGGATGATGACGGCCGGATCGACCATCTCGATTACCGCGACCCGACCGGGTGGTACTGCACGCCGTCGCACCTTACCCCCGTCGGAGTCGCCGTTACGCCCGGAAGTGCCGCGACCGGCATCGATGTAACCCTCGTCGCCCCGACACCCTACCCCGACGACGATCGGGAGATCGCCGTCGGCAGCGGCGGCGGAAGGCTCACGGTCCAGAAAGGCTGCCACGTCCTCCAGGTATGGGGAACGCCGGAGGAACGGGCGTATGCCTACGGCTACCTCTGCGGCCCGCAGATCCGGGACTGGATCGACTACGTCCTGATCGAGTCGTTCATGCAGTCGCCCGCCGACTACGAGGACCTCTTCATCCCCTACATAGAGGAGCATATGGCACCGGCAAACCCGACGTATATGGCCGAACTCGACGCCATGCTCGCCGGGATGAACGCGAGCGGCACGGATCTCTACCTCCCGCCGGTCTCGCGCAACATCTCCCGCTACGACCTCCTCGCGGAGAACACGTATGACTTCATGCTCTACTACAAACTCTACGGCCTCTACATGGGCGACCTCGGCATCAACCGCACCACAACAGGCGACGCCGGCGTCTCGCCGCACCTCTGCACGAGCGCGATCGCCTGGGGCAACCTGACGGAGAACGACGAGCTCGCCGGCGGGATAATCCACGGCAAGAACATGGACGGCGAGAACGACCTGCGGAAGGTCACGGTGAACAGCCTGCTCGTCATCGCGACCGACCCGGGTCCGGGCGCGAAACGCACGGTCGGGATAGACTGGCCCGGGTTCATCGGGACGTTCAACGGCATGAACGAGGACGGCCTTGTGCTCGTGCCCCACTCGTCGCCGTCGATCCCGGACTGGAACGCGACCGATCTCATGCCCACCACCTTCCTCTACATGGATACGCTCAGGAGCGAGAGCGACGTTGCCGGGGCGTGGGCCTACTGGGAGAAGGCGAACGGGACCAGGACCGGCGGGAACAACGCAGGGGTCTCGGCACCCTACGGGAACGGGACGGGAAGCGTCCCGGCGGCCTTCGAGACGGACTCCTACGGCGGCGCGGTGCGAGGACCGGGCGTCGTCGAGCCGGACGACTGCCTCTTGATCGCGAACAACTACTACCTCTACCGGGGCGCCTATCCCCCCGCCGTCGAGCGGGTGGACGGCTACCACGCCGAAGTCAGGCCCGAGGACTACCGCTACCGGAACATGCTCGCCCTCCTCGACGGCTACCAAAAGGAGGAGAGAACCATCGGCACGCCCGAGATGATCGCGCTCATGCAGTCGGCGTCCGTCTCGGAGGAGTACCAGGGCACCACCGAGTACACCTTCATCGCGTACCCGGACGCGGGTGCATTCGCCGTCGCAAAAGAGGATCTCGCGGCGGGGATTTTAGATGCACCGTTCGCGGAGTTCGCGCACTTTGAGTTTGAGGAGGTGTTCGAGAGGCCCTCGACGGTGTGACCGGAAGGACTCGCCACTCTTTTTTCCATCAAAAAACGCAAGAAAACCGCAGATGCCGTTTTGCGGATTATTTTCCGGCCGAAAATCCAGACAACAGGCGACGCCGTGCGAGACTCGAACCTGCTACCCGGAACATCACGCCCCCATCCGGCAGAGGTCCCGCATCGCCCGGAGGACATAGAGCCGCTCCCCCTCGAGCGGTTCCTCGTCGACGACGAACGAGACGAACCCCTCGCGGGCGAAGAGTTCCCGGACTTCATCAAGATCCGTCAGCGACGAGACCAGGAGGAGGACCCGCCCGAAGGGCGCGAGCACCCTCCCGGCATCCGCGACGAACCGTTCTATCACTACCCTTCCTGTCGGCCCGCCGTCGAGGGCGTACTCCAGCCAGTCGTCCATCCGCTCATCGGGAGCGGTCGGGAGGTAGGGGGGGTTGAAGAGGATGAGGTCGAACGGGCCGGAGACGCCCAAAAAGAGGTCCGTCCGGACCGCTTCCACCCCCCGGGCGCGGGCGCATCGGGCGGCGTGGGGGTTGATCTCGGTCGCGACCACGCTCGCCGCCCGACCGATAAGCCCGGCCGCGACGTAGCCGCTCCCCGTCCCGACCTCGAGCACCCGATCGGTCGCCCGGACCTCGGCAAGCGCCGCCCGGAGGAGGAGAAACGAGTCTTCGGCGGGAGGATAGACCTGATCGGGGAGCATCCCTAACCCCCGCTCATCTTGTTCGCGATCAGGGCGAACTCCTCGAGCGTCAGGTCTTCGGGGCGGCGCTGCAGGAGGTCATCGGGAAGACTCGCAATCGTCCGCCCGATCGCCTCCGGCGAAAACGCATCCTTCCCGCTCCGGAGACCCTTCCGGACGGTCTTTCTCCGGTGGGAGAAGAGCACCCGGACGACGTCCGCGTAGACCCGCCGATCTGCGATCGGGTACGGCGGCTCGTGCGGCGTGATCCGGACCACCCAGGAGCGGACCGCGGGTTGCGGCCGGAACGATCCGGGCCCGAGTTCGAGGAGCGGTTTCACGGAGGCATAGGTCTGCACCATCACCGAGAGTCGCCCGACGTTCGGCGTCCCCGGCGGCGCGACCATCCGCCGGGCAAACTCCTTCTGGTACATCAGGACCGCGACCTCAAAGCCGATCTCGAGCAGCCGGAATGTAATCTTCGAAGAAACGGAGTAGGGAAGGTTCGCGACGACGATCTCGAACGGCGGGATATCCACCTTCTTCGCGTCGCCCCTGATGATCTCAAGACGGCCTTCCCCGATCTCGTCGGCAAACGCGATCTCGAGTTCTTCCACGAGAGCCGGATCGATCTCTACCGCGATGACGTCTGCATCCCGGTCAAGGAGGGCGCGGGTGAGGATCCCTTCGCCGGGCCCGATCTCGAGCACCCTCCGGCCGGAGACGTCAACAAAACCGGCAATCTTCTCGACGGCTCTCCGGTCGACGAGAAAGTGCTGATCCCTCGGAGCACTCATCTCGATGTGAAGACGTGATACTTCTCGTCCGGGTCCTCGATCTCGCGCAGGATCCGGCTGACAATCATTCGATCAGGGTGCGGGAGCGACTTGATCCGCCCGGAGATATCGGCGAAACTCTCGAACGGCTTCTTCCCGCGCTGTTCGATGATCTCCCACATCAGTTTCTTCCCGATGCCGGGAAGCAGGTGCAGCATGTGAAACTTCGGCGTGATGGGCACGGACCTGTTGAAGAAATCGACGAACCGCGGCTCGTTCTCGCGGACGATCTCCTCGACCACGAACGGCAGTTCGAGTTTCGCCGTCGCCGTCAGGTCACTGTGACTGATCCGCCGCTTGACGCGCTCGATCTTCTCCCGCTCAGCATCGCCGATATAGACGCGGTCGTAGATCTGGATATCCGCACCCTGCTTCGGGATGAGCTCGAGCAACTTGAACTGGTCCACGCCAACCGCCTGGACGACCGGCTCACGCTTGTAGGCCGGGCGCTGCTCGCTCACGTACCCCATGGGGAGGACATCGATGACTACCGCATTCTCCTCTTTCCTTTCGGTCTTCATTGGCACCACCCCTTCAATCAGAAGTGGGTCATTACCAGGTCGAGGATCTCGTCCAGCTCTTCCGTTGTAAGATTGAACCGTTCTTTGGCATAGATGGCCCGCAGTTCGTCCCGGGTCCGCGGCATCAGGTTCGCGATGCGGTAGGCGATCTCCTCTTTCATCTTCTCGAGCTTTACAAGCTCGTCGACGAGGGCGCGAGCCTTCTCGGAAGATGTCTTTGAAAGCTGGTTGGCATGCTCGATGCTCTTACGAAGCTCGTAGGACATCTCCTCTTCGGATTCGAGCCGGGCTGCCTCCACCGATAGGAGAGTGTCCCGCAGTTCGGGAAGCAGCATCCGCTCTTCGCTTACAATTCGTTTTACCTTCATGCCAACCACTACTGTTGAGGGTTATACTTTCTGCGCTTTTAGATGTTGCGGTCTCGCAATCACCTGTTTTACCGAATCTCCATCCCTGACTTCGAGCAGCCATGCGCGTCCGCGCTGGCCGATGACCGTGCCGGTCTTCCCGTGGAATCTCCGGTGGGGCATGCCCTTCTGGACACTCGGCTCGACCACGACGTGCACTCTCTGCCCGATCTCGAAGCTCTGAATCACCGAGGTTACCGGGGGGATGCCACGTTTTCTGAGGTCCTTCTTGAACTTATACCGCGTCTTCTTGCGTGGTCCATTGTGATGTGCCATGATTACTCACCATACTCGTTAGCTGTTTTGACCAGCACCACATCGAGGCTGACAACACTTGCGGTGCGCCCCAGGATCTGGGCAAGGCTGGGCTGGGTTCTGCCGTTGTCACCCGATACCAGTTCTTTGATGTACAGGCCCGCTTCGCCGACGACTTCGACCCAGTATCTGCCGTCGACGCTACCCGTGCATTCGATATCGAGGACCTGCCGTTCCCGAACTTTATCTGCCCGTCGGTGTGCCACCCTATTCGGGGTGCGCTGCCGTATCGTTACACCTTTTAACTGATCGAGGGCCGCCCTGAACTCATCTGGGGTTACAGAACCGTCGATCTCGACCAGGATCCTGTATTTTTTATGCGCTTTGTCGGACTTAAGGCTTTGCACCATCTTCCGATCCGCCCATCCTTCAAGGTGAACCTCCACCCGGCCGGCGGCCTCCCGGTTGATCTCCGCTTCAAGCGCCGCGAGATCCACCGAACGCTTCCGCGGCTCCTCGATCTCCAGCACGAAGGGGCGGCCCGACCCGAGCATCCGGGCGTCGATATCCTCCCGACCGGCACCGTGCAGGACGGCGTTTGCTGCGTTAAAAGCCTCGATTGCCGGCCGGCCGATCAGTTCCTCGACGGAGTCGGCGTACTGCTTGCCGGTGAAGTTGCACTTCTCGCATCCCGCGCCCCGGCACGCCCGGCAGTCCCAGTGAGTCTGGGGGATGCCGCGCTCGTACTTCAGGTAGCGGCCGACGAAGAAGACGGGGTTGACCTGCACCTCGACGGTGCCCTCACCGAGATCGAGGATCGCGACGACATCGGGCTTCTTGAGGTCGGCCGTCTTCCCGGAGATTGCCGAGACGGCTTTTCCGACCTCCCGGTTCATCTCGGCCTTCAGCGGTTCGGGGTCGCGGAGCGAGAGATCGCTCCAGACCATCTCCTCGCTCTCCGCGACGAGCGGCGGCACCTTCGTCCCGATAAGGAAGGTCTCGAACTCGATGCCGTCCACTGCTTCGACCACCCTCTTCGCCCATTCTTCGGTGCGGGAGAGTTCGCCGCCGCATATCCAGCAGGATTCCGGGTCAGGTTCGTGGTGCGGCTCGTTTGTCGCAAGTTCGTGCGCGACCCGCAGAGCCCTGCCCCGCTCCTCGTTCGTCAGCCCAAACGACCGCTTGCCGAAGAACCGCCCGAGGCAGTGGTTGCAGGTATCGCCGTATCCAAGAATTGCTTCTACCTCTTGTATGATATCCATCAGGATTCCCTCCGGTCCATCTCGTTTAAGAGGACGGTGATCGTGTGATCGGCGTGCAGCGACCGCGGCCCGACCGAGTAGCGGGGGTAGTCAGCAATCAGGCCCTCTTCCTCCGCAGTGAAGTTGTGGTGATCCGAGAGGAGATAGTTCTCCGGGAGGTCGGGTGTCCCCCGGATATCTTCCCCCGCCTCGTCAAGCACCGCAAGCGGAATCTCGGAAAGAAGCCGGGCGAGCCCGCCGCGACGGACGTAGACGCCCGGCGTCGACTCCCGGAACTCGTCCCCGCAGGGGATCGAGAGCGCCTTCTTGATCAGGGCGGCGCTGCTCCGCTCGTCCGGCGAGAGGTAACGGACAACGCTACCCCGAAAGAGAACGGTCTTCTCCGGACCGGGTTCCCCGCAGAGGACGAGGTAGCACTCGACGTCGCGGCGCAGATCGTGAGAGAGGAAGAACGCGGAGTTGACGGAGCGGCAGAGGACATCCATCCTCCCGCCGCTCCCGGGGAGATCGTTGAGGCTGAAGGTGCCGCTCGTTGCGGCAAGGTGCCCCACGACGACAAACCGCTTCATCTACTGGGTCCGCCGAACTTCTTCATCATGCGCTGCATGTTGAACTTGCCGCCGCCCATGCCTCGCATGCCTTTCAGGGCACGCTGCATGATCTTGTAGTATTTGATGAGGTCGCGGACGTCGTCGGGCGTCACACCGGCACCCCGGGCGATGCGCTGGATCCGGGAGCTCCCGAGCGTCGACGGGTCGTCGAGTTCCGGGGGCGTCATCGAGTCCATGATCACCTTGTAGCGCTGCATCTTCGTGCTGGTGATATCGTAGGCGTCGTCCGGGATCTGCATGCCACCGAGGGGGAGCATACTCATGATCTGTTTCAAGGGCCCCATCTTGTTCAGGGCCTCGAGCTGCTTGTACATGTCCCGGAGCGTGAACTTGCCCTTGAGCATGGCGTTGACGTCGAGATCCTCGCCCGAGACCGCCTCCTCCGCCCGCTCGACGAGCGCTTTTAAGTCGCCCATCCCGAGCAGCCGGGAGATGAACCCGTCCGGGTCGAACCGCTCGAGGTCGTCGATCGTCTCGCCGCTCCCGATGAAGACGATGCCGCTCTGCGTCTCGGCAACCGCCGAGAGCGCACCGCCGCCTTTCGCCGTGCCGTCCATCTTCGTGACCAGGACGCCGTCGATCCCGATCGCCTCGTGGAACCGGCGTGCCTGCTCGCTCGCCTGCTGGCCGAGCGCCGCGTCGATCACGAGCCACCTGTGCTCGGCGTGCGAGATCTCGTTGATGTTGACGATCTCCTCGATCAGGTTCTCCTCAAGGGCGTGCCGCCCCTGGGTATCGATGATGATGACTTCGTAGAGCTTGCGGTACTTCGGGAGGCCCTCCCGGACGATCTTGAGTGCGTCGGGTTCCTTCGGATCCCCGAAACAGGGGACGCTGATCCGGTCGCAGAGCGTCTTCAACTGGTCGTAGGCGCCCGGCCGGAAGGTGTCGGCGCAGATCACCCCGACCCGCAGCCCTTTGCGCTGGAAGTAGCGGGCGAGCTTTGCCGTCGTCGTGGTCTTCCCGCTCCCCTGCAATCCCGCCATCAGGATCGTCTGGGGCTCGAGCGCCACCTCGCCGGGCGATCCCATCATCCGGACGAGTTCCTGGTAGACGATCCGGAGAACGTGCTCGCGGACACCCATCCCCTTCGGGGGTTCCTCATCGAGGGCGCGCTGCTTGATCGTCTGGGAGAGGTGCATCACGAGTTTGACGTTGACGTCGGCGGAGAGGAGCGCCCGCTGCAGGTCGCGCACCAGTTCTTCGACCGCCGCCCGGTCGATCACCGTCTTGCCGGCGAGTTTCTTGACGGCGTCCTTTAGGGAAGTACCGAGATTATCGAGCATCAGGATTCATCTCCCAGAAGTTCGTTCACCACCGCCCGGGGCTCAAACGGCACGATGTCGTCGTAACCCTGGCCGGTTCCGAGGAAAAGGATAGGTTTCCCCACCGTGTGGGCGACCGATATGGCCGCTCCGCCCTTGGGGTCCATATCCGCCTTCGTCAGGACGACCGCATCGGTGCCGACGGCCTTGTTGAACTCGTCGGCCCGGATGACCGCGTCGTTCCCTGCAACCGCCTCGTCGACGTAGACGACGAGGTCGGGCTTCATGACCCGCCGGATCTTGTCGAGCTGGTTCATGAGGTTCGCCCGGTTGTGGAACCGGCCGGCCGTGTCGGCGAGGACGACGTCGATGTCGTGCGCTTTTGCGTACTGGACGGCGTCGAAGAGAACCGCGGAGGGGTCGGCGCCGGCCTGGTGCTGGATCGTCTTGATCCCGAGGCGGTCGGCGTGGGTCCGTATCTGCTCGATCGCGCCCGCACGGAAGGTGTCGCCGGCGCCGATAACGACCGTAAAACCGTTCGTCTGCAGGTACTGCCCGACTTTCGCGACGGTCGTCGTCTTGCCGGTCCCGTTCACGCCGGTGAAGAGGATCTTCACGGGCCGCTCATGCTCGCGGATGTAGCGCGAGAGGTCGAGCCCTTCCCCGAGCACCCCGCAGAGCGCGGAGCGCAGGGTCGATACGACCAGATCGTCGACCGAGGCACCGATCTTGCGGTGCCGGCCCACGAGGTCGCGGCGCATCCGGGCGATGATCTCGTCCGTGACCGGGAGCGCGACGTCATTTTCGAGAAGTACCATCTCGAGTTCGAAGAGCGGCTCCTCGACATCCTTCTCCTGGAGGAGAACCTCCCGCTCCCGGACGAGGACTTTTACCTTCTCAAAAAACGTAGGGCTCTCCTGGCCCTCCTGCGCCGTCTCCTCCGCGGCCGGAGATTCCGGCTGGACGGCGGGTTCCGAAATCTCCGCTCCCTCCGGCGGCTCCTGTTCGGCCCCGGCAGCCTCCTCGATATTCGAGGCGAATTTTGTCCTGATATTCTGAAGTTTTTTCTTTAAGGAATCAAACATTATGAACTTCCGCCCTGGCCTGCCTGAGCCTGCCGGGCTCCCCGATACGCCGCCTCGAGGCGCCGGGAGATCTCCGTTGCCTGGCCCTGCAGTTGTTCGACCGAACCCGCGACCTTCTTCGCGAGCGCCTCAAGTTCGGTTATCCGATCCTCCAGATACCCCACCGCATCCGCGGTGGCCCTCTCGACGGAGACGTCCGCCCCGATGTTCACGAGAACGTGGCCGGCATCGAGCACCTTCACCCGGAGGTACGCGCCTCCGCCGATGGGGAGAAGGACGGCACCGTCCGCGTTCTCCTGGAGAGCGCGGAGCGTCTCGATGGCGGCGGTGCCCTCAAGCCGCTGCTGCTCGATCATCGAGAGCTGCTGCGTCATGAGTTCTATCTGCTGCCCGTATTCGTTCAGGTACATCTGGAGGGTCTGTATCTCGCGAGGATCTGCCTGGTCCACGTCATTCACCAGCTACTACGTTAACCGATTCGATAGTGATATAACTTCTCTTCAGGCGGTGTTTGCTCCCGATATCGGTAAGAACCTTTTCTTTTGCCTGGTTCTCGTTCGGGGCGCCGACGACCTTGCGGTACGGCTTCCACTCGTTGTTGATCTTGCACGCGCCTACAACTTCAAACGTCTGGTTCTCCATGATAATATCACTCCAAAAACCCAAAGACTTCTTCTATTCGTCCCAGCTCAAACCCGGTCGTGACGGACCCTGCGACGTAACCCTTGCTGTTTGCAAGGAGCCCGGTACCCACGAGACCGCTTCCCATGTTGACCGACCCGAGACCGATCGGGAGATCGACGATCCGTTCGAGGTTCGCGATCTCCGTGTCGTTGGCCCTCGGGTGGACAAGGATACCCTTGTTCGTCGCGAATCCGGCCATGCCGACGGTTTTGATGCCGCCTAGCGTTAGCCGGACCACCGGCACCTCGAGGAACGACCCGATCTCTTCGGCAACATCGATCTGCATCTCGGGGTGGACGGCGGCAACGCAATCGTTTGCGAGAATTATGTTGCCGGCGGCGTTCATGGGACCCTTAAGCAGAAATACGTCCCGGTACTCGCTCAGGACCGCCAGTTCCTCGTCGGTGGCAAGGCCGCTGACGACCAGCCCCTGGCTGTTTCCGGAAACGAGCGACCCGATGATGCTGCTCCCCTGAATAAAGGTGCTCACGATCTCGACATCGAGTTCCCGTGCGAGGGCCGCGGTGAACTCCGCGGGCGCCCCGGGGTATACGATCGCTATATCCTCAAAGACCCGGGCATAAACGCCGATGTTCGGATCGCCGGCGAGATCGATCGTTCCCGTCATTTCACTCCTCGGCGAGCTCGGCCTGGACCTGCCCGTCCTCGAACTTCATCGCGCGGACGCGAATCTTTCGCGGTGGCTTGGAACTTCCGTTCTCCCAGACCTTCTCGTTGATGCTCTTATCGAGTTTGACGTCCTCGCTCTTCATGTGCCGCACGAGAAACGCCCTGATATCCTTGATCGCGGTGTTGCCACGCTTCCACCGGGGTGCACGCTTCACCTCGCGGAGGGGGATGATATAGATATGCTCCTTCAATGCTTCTGCCATAACCTTACACCTTCAGGGAACTCCGTCTCCAGTTGCGCCGCTTCGGATGCGACGCAACCGCACGGTTGGTCTTGATCATCACCCATGCAGGCACGCGGCGGTTCTGCTCGCATGCCTTTGCCAGCCGGATCTTCCGGCCCTTCATTAGTTTGCTCATAATGTTCACTCTCGTAATATTCAGGTATCTCTCCTCGCGACCACCAGCGACTGCAGGTGGCGGGAGGGGAAGAACGACGCCGGGTCGATGCCGCGAGCGCGGAGCGCGTCCCGGATCTCCCCCTCGTAGTCGCCGTTCCCGATGCTGCCGGTCTCCCCGTACCGCACCACGAGCAGGCGTTTTGCGAGACGTTCCACCTCCGCTTTCCCGTAGCCGAGGAGCGGCCGGACGTAGGAGCAGCCGGCGGTCATCTCCAGGTGCTGGACCTCGGGGCGTTCGAGCCGGGGAACCCGGTCTTCCCGGCGGGTGCCGTCACCGACCACCGCGTACTCGGCCGAAAGGATCTCGACCGCCGTCCGGTGAACCATGTCGATTGCGTCGTTCGGGTACCCGCACGTTAGAAGCAGGTCGACGGCCTCGGAGAGCAGGTCTCTTCCGAGCACCCTTCTCCTGAAGGGAAGTCCCAGGGCGGCCGCTGCGGCCCGCACTTCCGGGACCTCGCGGTCGGGATCGAATACACAGGTATTCAGTTCCACGCCGTAATCGCGCGCGAGCATGATTGCCGCGAGCGCGCTGTCTTTCCCGCCCGAGAAGAGCACACCTGCTTCCATTATTTCCGCGTAATCCTGAACTCTTTCTTCGACGGCGTCAGCTGGGCAAGCAGGGCCTTCAGCTGCTCGTCGGTGATCCGCTGCCTGACCCTGCCGCTCTGCGCGAGCATCACCAGTTGCTGCTCGACCGCTTTTGCAAACTCCGGCCGGGTCAACTTGATGGTATTGAGTCTCTCCCTCGCTTCAGGTTCGAGGATCTCCATGAGCGCAGCACGGACCTGCGCATCGATCTGCTGCTGGCGTGCGGCCTCTTCCTCCATACCCTGCTGATCCATCGCCTGCCGCTGCATCTGTTCCATCCTGCGGCGGCGCAGTTCGGCGAGTTCGTCGTCTACCATCAGTCATACCTCCTGCCGATCAGTACTTCGCAAGGCCCGGGGCGGTTGTGGCGGCCTCTGATTTCAGGCCGTTTGCAACGTTGTCAAGGAAGGACCTGCCCGCCGGGGTTACCGTGCGTCCCCCACTACCGTGGGCGACGTACCCTGCCGCTTCGAGCTGCTGGAAGATCTTCCGAACGACCGACCCGCTCCCCCGCTTGAACCGGTTCGGAGCCGCGCCGCGGTTATACTTGCCGCCGTAGGCGGAGCGCATCCTCTGGATGCCAACAGGGCCGTCGATGTAGATGCGCCGGAAAACCGCCGCCGCACGCACGTACCACCAGTCGTCATTCTCGGGGGGCATCTCTTTGTGTACCCCCGTCTTTGCAAAAGCGGCCCAGTCGGGGGGCTGAATCTGCGAATTTGTCTTGAATTCTTCTGCCACCTGCCGGATGAGCATATCGGCAGGGATGTCATATACAGTCGTCATAGATGAACCTCACTCTCGCTAACAGTCTTTACATATTCGTCCAGTGATGTTTTATATATTTCGAGGATTGTGCCCGGGCGATCGGTTCCGCCGCTCCGTGAGGACAAGCGTCCGCCCCCGGACCTCGACCAGAACCGCACCGGCCGATGCCGCTATCTCCTCCGGATCGACCTCGGTGTTCCTGAGCCATCTCACTTTGACGACCTTCCGATCTTTGAGTTGCCGCCGGATCTCGTCGATCATGACGTTCGTGATGCCGCGTTTCCCGATCCAGATGGTGGGCTTGAGATCCTGAAACGATTCTCTGCTCATTGCCGGGGCCTCCCGACCGGGAACCGCGACCGGTGCCCGCAGGCAAGACAGGTGACGACCACGCGCCCCCGGTGAACCCTGACCCGGGCGTTCGACCCCGGGACCAGGTAGGTGTAGCACCGGCGGCAGAAGCGGCGTTTCAGCGGCCGTTCTATCCGAATCCGATGACGCATCCCGATCTTGCGGGCCAGTTCCACGCACCGGTTGCTCCTGTCGGGGCTTTCCGGGTAGAACTCCGCTGCACGCGCAAAGAGAACGGCGATCCTCTCGCGAGCGAGTCTCCGGGAGCCTGATTTACGTGTTGTATCTGCCATGGTGCGATCCGTCTCAGTGGTGGGTCTTGAGATTGGAGGCGTGAGAATATATAAGAGGTTGATAGGCCCGGTCAACAGACCCGCACACGCCGGCCGTCGACCTCCAGGCGGCCTTCGCAGAAGAGTTTCACGGCGAGCGGGAGAGCTTCGTGCTCTTCTGCGAGGATCCGGTCGGCGAGCGTCGTCTCGTCGTCGTCCGGGAGGACCGGCACGCACCGCTGGACAACGATGGGCCCGGTATCCATCCCCTCGTCGACCAGGTGGACGGTGCAGCCCGCGACCTTCACCCCGTACTCGATCGCCTGCCTCTGCGCGTGCAGCCCGGAGAACGCCGGGAGCAGGGCGGGATGGATGTTCATCATCCTGCCCGAGAACTCGCGGACGATCCCGGCCCCGAGGATCCGCATGTAGCCGGCGAGGACGAAGAGGTCGGCCCGGCAGCCCCGCATCGCGGAAAGAAGTGCCTCCTCGTATGCGGCTCTCGTTGGGAACCGCGCGTAGTCGACGACCGTCACCGGGATGCCGGCGTTCTTCGCCCGCTCTATCGCGTACGCCCCGGGGTTGTCGGTGACGAGCCCCGCGCAGATCGCGGGGATATCCCCGGCCGCAATGGCGTCGATCACCGCCTGAAAGTTCGATCCTCTCCCCGAGACGAGGAACGCAATCCGTTTCTTATCGACAGATGTCTCTGGACTCATAACTACCGTTCTCCGGGCACCTTACCGGGCCTCGCCCGGCGCGTTCTGAGACGCGATGATCAGTTTCACCTTGACGATCCGCCGGCCCCGCATCTGCATCACCACCAGCGTGATGTTGCTCTCCTCGATCTTGACCACCTCGCCGCGGCGGGGGATATGTCCCAGCCGGTCGATGACGAGGCCGCCGATGCTCTCGTAGGCATCCGTCAGCGGAAGGAATAACTCCAGGTCCTCGTTGAGGTGCTCCACCCACGCCCGCGCATCGACCAGGTAGACACCCTCCTCGACCTGCTGCACCTCGGGCTCCTCCTCGTCGAACTCGTCCATGATCTCGCCGACCAGTTCTTCGAGCATGTCTTCGACGGTCACGATCCCGGCAAACGACCCGTACTCGTCGAGGACGACCGCCATGTGCTGCTTCTTCACCTGAAGTTCCTTTAAGAGCTCGTCGATCTTCTTGCTCTCGGGAACGAAGTAGGGTTCGTACATCAGGCTCGGGATCGTCGCGCTCGTCTGCTGGCGGAAGGCCGCCGAGAAGACGTCTTTCACGTTCAGGAGCCCGACGACGTTGTCGATATGCTCGTGGTAGACCGGGATCCGGGAGAAACCCGTCTCGTTGAAGATGGAGAGGGCGTTCTCGAGCGTGGATGCGTCCTCGATCATGACGACGTCTATTCGCGGCGTCATCACCTCGCGAACCGTCGTGTCTCCAAAGCGCAGTACGGAGTAGAGCATGTCCCGCTCCTCCTCCTCGATGGTGCCCTCCTCCTCGCCGACGTCGATCCATTCCTTGATCTCCTCCTCGGTGACGACCGGCTCGGTCACGCCGGGCCTGAAGGCGAACTGCCGCTTGATGCGGTCAGCGACCCAGAGCACCGGGTAGAGCACTCTCGAGAGGTAGAGGATCGGCAGGGCGACGCGGAGCGCGAGTGTCTCGGTATTCCGGGAGGCATACATCTTCGGCCCGATCTCGCCGAAGACCAGCATCAGGATGACCGTAACCCCGGTCGCTATCCCGATACCGACGTCGCCGTAGATGGCGATCGCGATCGCGGTCGCGAGCGATGCCGCGGCCACGTTGACGATGTTGTTCCCGATCAGGATGGTGATCAGGAGGCCGTCGGTCGATTTCTTCAGTGTATCGAGTGCTTTCGCTCCCTTTCGACCCTGATTTAAGAGGGCGCGGACTTTCGCCCGGGTTATCGATATGAGGGCGACTTCCGAACTCGAGAAGAAGCCCGAAAGGAGCAGACAAACAACGAATAAAATGATCTCTATAGTTAGAAGGTCTACGACTACCATTGACTCCACGCCGCATCAAGCGGCAGCATCCGGTATTGAATGATTCCCGGCATTTTATGAATTATGTCGTGGGCAGATGTTATAAAACCAGCGCTTCACGGGAATACCACTCGTAGCGCCTCCGATTCCTGCGAAAGAAGCACGACCTTCTCCTCGGACGAGAGCGCCCCGGGAAAGACCATGTCCTCGAGTTCCAGCGTGAGGTATCCACCGTAGCCCCGGTCGGCAAGTTCCGCAAGCACCTGCAATGCCTCGGGGTCGTCGTGGATGGGGTGGTGAGGCCGCCCGTTCCCGCCGAGCGCGCTGACGTGGACGTTGACCATCCGCTCGATGCAGAGATCGATGAACCGGATTACCTCGTCGCAGGACGTCATCATGGCGTGCCCCATATCCAGCGTGAACCAGAGCCAGGGTTCCCGATCGAGCACCTCGGCCGCGTCCTCCGCCGTCGAGAGGAGGGTGTTGACCCGGGGTTCCATGTTCTCGATCGCCACCTTCACCCGCGTCCCCTCGGCGGCTTCGCGGAGCCGGGCGATGTAGTCCTCGAACCGCCGGTAGTCGTAGGCGCTCGGGTGGCGTTTCGCCGTCCGCTTCCCCGGGTGGACGGTGACCACGGCGGCACCCATCCGCTCCGCCATCCGGACGGCCTCGAGGGCGTAGTCGACAGAGATCTCGGCGACCCGCGGGTTGATGGAACAGGGGTTCAGGTCCAGCGACGGGGCGTGAACGGTAATCGGCGAGAGTTCCGGATGATCCGCGATGCACCGGCCAAGTTCGTCTTCAGGGCGGTCGCGAAGCCAGAAGTGCGGCGTCTCGACCCAGAACTCGAGCCCGTCGAGGCCGGACTCGGCGACGTAGTCGAAGATATGGTCGCAGGGATACTCGTGGAAGAACATGGTCGAGACGGCGAAACGACCCATAACACTACTTGATATAAACCATCGGTCTAATAGATTGTGATGATGCTCGGCGGTCATTCCACCGGCCCGGAACGGTTCGGCACCCCGATATTCGGGGTCTCGGAGGTCTCGGGGCTCATCTGCGACCTCCTCGACGACGCCCGCCTGCGCCGGATCTGGGTGCGGGGGGAGGTGACCAACTACAAGAACCACGCCTCCGGCCACCGTTATTTCTCACTCTCCGAGCGAAACGGAAGAAGTTCCGCGGTGATCAACTGCGTCATGTGGCGCACCTCCGCTTCAACGCTCGCGTTCGCGCCCAAAGACGGCATGGACGTCCTCGCCTGGGGCTCCGTGGAGGTCTACGAGCCTCACGGCAGGTACCAGCTGATCGTCCGGGAGATGCTCCCGGCTGGCCTCGGCGAACGCCACCTCATGGTCGAGCGCTGGAAACAGGAACTCGACGCCGAAGGGCTCTTCGATCCCGGGCGGAAACGGCCTCTGCCCCTTTTCCCGCAGCGGATCGGCGTGGTCACCTCACCGACCGGCGCGGCGGTGAAGGATATCCTCTCGGTCATCTCCCGGCGGTATCCGGCGGACGTTATCCTCTCCCCGACGGCGGTCCAGGGTGAGGGGGCGCACGTCGAGATCGCGGAGGCGATCCGGCGGATCGACGGGCTCGCGGACGTGATCATCGTCGGGCGCGGCGGGGGGAGTTTCGAGGATCTCTTCGCTTTCAACCACCCGGACGTCGTGCGGGCGGTCGCGGCGTGCAGGACGCCCGTGATCAGCGCCGTCGGGCACGAGGTGGACACCGCCCTCTGCGACTTCGCCGCGGACCTCCGGGCGCCGACGCCGTCCGCGGCGGCGGAACGGGCGGTTCCGGAACGCCGGGAGGTGCTCCGGGAACTTGCCGGGTGCGAGGAGAGGATGCACCTGCTCGTCCATAGCCGCCTCGCCGCTTCACAGAGCGAGGTCGAGGAACTCCGGGAGCGCATGCGCCCCGGACGGCTCGCGCGCCGCATCAACGAGCGGATGCAGCGCCTCGCCGAACACGACGACCTGCTCCGGCGGGCGGCGGTCGCCCGGGTGCAGCGGGAACGCTCCGCCCTCGCGGAGCTCCGCGCCAACCTCGAAGGAAAGAACCCTCTCGCCATCCTGGAGCGGGGATACTGCATCGTCGAGGCGGGCGGCAGGGTCGTGAGGAGCGCCGCGAGCCTCGCACCGGGCGAGCGCGTGACGATCAGGATGATGGACGGCCGGGCAGTCGCCGTCGTGGAGGAGACAACGTATGACGAAAACCTTTGAAGAGAAACTGGAAGAACTGCGGGGGATTGTCCGGAAACTCGAAGACGGCGATACGAGCCTTGAGGAGAGCATCGCCATCTACGAGCGGGGCGCGCTCCTCGTCAAACAGTGCGAAGACCTCCTCGGCACGGCCGAGATGAAACTCACCGAACTTGGACGCGACCGGTGAAGCGGTAGAACCCCGGCGGGACGTCGATCTCGAATCGCACACCCTTTCCGGGCTCGCCGGTCTCCCGTATGGAGAGATCGGTGATGCCGAGGATCTCCCGGGAAAGAAAGAGCCCGAACCCGGTCTGCCGCCCGAACCCACGCTCGAAGAGGTTCTCTTTTGCTGCATGGGGAATGCCGATACCGTCGTCCTCGTAGACGAGGCTGATCCCCCGGCCGGACTCTTCGGGATAGATGCGTATCCGGGTAACCCGTTCGCCGTGCCGGAGCGAGTTGTCGATGAGGTTTTCAAAGACCCGGACGATGAGCGGGTCGGCATACACCTCCAGATCGCGCGTCCGCACCTCGACGGCAACCGGTCCCGGGTCGAGCCCCGCCGCCGCCTCGCGGACGATACGCCGGACATCCTGCCAGGCGGGGGCGGCCACGCCGACATCCCGGTACTCCGCGGTGAAGGCCATGTAGTGCCGGATGTCCCGGATGGCTTCTTCCTCTTTCCGGCAGTACTCGAGCATCTCCGGGTCGCTCACCCGCTCGCGGAAGAGGTCGAGGTAGCCGGAGAGCACGTTGAGCCGGTTTAAGATGTCGTGCCGTGTCACGTCGGAGAGGAGGTTGAGTTTCCGGTTCGCAAGCAGGAGCGCCTCCCCCGCCATCCGCGCATCGGTGATGTCACGGCCCACCGACTGGTACTCGGCGGCGGAGCCTTCGTCGTCGAAGGACGCCGTGTTTGTCCACTGCTGCCACCGGACCCTGCCGTCCGGCATGATCACCCGGTGCTCGACCGTCGATACCGGGTGATCGGGGGTGAGGGAGGCGAGACTCTCCTGGATCCGGGCCTGGTCGTCGGGCGGGACGGTGAGGGCGTACCGCCGCCCGATGAGGTCGCCGCACGGGATGCCGAGGTAACGGCAGTAGGCGTCGTTCGCGAAGGTGATGGTGCCGTCGGGGAGCCTGCGGCAGATCAACTCGGTCTGGCTCTCCACGACCATCCGGCACCGCTCCTCGCTCCGCCGGAGGGCAACTTCAGCCTCGCGCCGGGCCGTAATGTCCCGGATGTAGACGGAGACGCCCGCACGGGTGGGGACGGCACGCACCTCGAAGGCATGCTCCCGCCCGTGGAGGTCAAACCTGCATTCGCTCACGCCGGGTCGGCCGGTCTCCGCAATCTGCCGGAAAAACCCGATAACCTCGTCGTTTCGGAGTTGCGGGAACAGGTCGTAGATGCTCTGTCCGACCGCTTCCTCCACCGTGCGGCCCGAGAGACGGGCGGCCACCCGGTTCCAGGAGAGGACGCGGCCGTCCCGGTCCAGGGCGAGGAATGCGTCGCTGACGTTCTCGGTCAGTTCCCGGTACCGGTCTTCGCTCTCCCGGAGGGCTTCCTCGACTCGCTTCTCTCCCGATATGTCGTGGAACACCCAGAGGTACTCGGCTGCACGGCCGCCTGGCCCGTAAGAGGTCGAAACGGCCGCAGTCGCCGGAACGGTGCCGCCGTCGGCTCGGACGAGCAGGAACTCCTGCGCAGGCAGATCATCGCCCCGGCCGAGCGCTGCAACGGCCGACCGGAACGCCGGGATGCTTTCCGGGTGGAGATGTGCGCCGAGAGGCGAACCCTGCAGCCGGTCGGGAGCGATGCCGAACAGGAGTGCCGCCGCCCGGTTCGCCTCCAGGACGATGCTGTCCGCGCCCGTGCAGAGGCAAATCGCCGGGAGGTGGAAAAATCGGTCGCGATATCGTTGGTATGCGGCGTCGATGCTCCGGATGCCGGCGATCAGCGCGTCGACCTGATCGTAGATCTCGGCAAGAACGGGTTTGAGCAGGAGCAGGTTCCCCGTGGGAGCCGCATCTTCGCCGGCCCTGAGCGGGCGGAGACGGCGATCGAGATCCTCCAGGTGTTCGAGGAGGTCTTCAAGCGCCGGGGTGAGCGGTTGCATACCTGACCTGTTCCCCACACCCTGAATGCATAAACCTATCCCCGGCGGCATCATGGGCGGGCATGCGCGTTCGGGAACCGGTCGCGATCGCGAACCCTTTTCAAAGCGTATATCGCACAGAGCGGGGCGCCATGCATCATGGTGGACGAAAAGGCGTGGGCGGCAATAAGGGTCTTTGTCGTGGGCGTCGTCGCGGCGGTTCTGCTCCTCGGCGAGATCCGGGACGGGATGCGGGGCGCCCGGTGACAGGTCCCGTTCAGAACCCTAGGGAATCTCCACCTCGAGTTCGACGACGAGTTCCTCCTCTCGCCGGAGCGCCTCGATGAACTCCCGGGGGAGGGTCGCCGCCACCCGGTCGGAACGGATGCCCACCGTCCGGTCGGAGACGAAATCGCTCCGCCGCCAGACGAGGTCGGCGGGGTGATCCAGGGTGAACGCCGCGCTGCCCCGCGACGTCACCTCGACGGTCTCGCCGCCCGCGGTAAGCCGTGTCGTGAGCACCGCCCGATCGTCGCGGAGCAGCGCTTTGAAACCGGAGTCGAGGTCGGCGGCGCCCCTGTCGGCGGCGACGCCGATGATGCAGTCCCCGGTCTCGGTCAGCGTCTTGTCTTTCGTCACCTCAAACGTCGTCGGATGGGTTCCCCGGACCAGCGGGTGCCCCCGCGCCCGCACGATATCCCTCGCCTTCATGCTTATTAGGAGAGGGATGCTATTGCTAATGAATGATTAGCATCGTCTGCCCCGTCTGTAAAGAGGAGTGCGAACATCAGGTTCTCCGGGAAGCCGCCGATCTGGTGGTCCAGTGCTGCGAGTGCGGCCAGGTCCACCGGGTGCCGAAACCCCCCGAGCCCGAGATCCTCACCATCAAGGCCATCGTGAGCCAGGAGACCGAATCAATGGTCTGCAGCGTCGAGATGTTCGAGGACGAGGTTGTCGCCCTCGGCGACCGGATCGTCGCGGAGTGCGGAGACGAGGTCTTCGGGGTCGAGGTCACCGGCATCGAGGCCGGAGCCAGGCGGGTCCGCCGGGCGAAGGCCGACGAAGTGACGACCCTCTGGACCCGCGGGATCGAGCAGGTCGTGGTGAAGGCGTCGATCCATACCGGGCGCACGACCCTCCCGCTCTACCAGACCGCCGACGGCGAGGACGAGTTTGTCGTCGGGGAGTCCTACACCTTTGCAGGCCGGCGGATCCGGATCTCGCACATAAAACTCCGCGACGGCCCGGTCATCCGGAAAGAAGGCTGGAAGACGGTGGCCCGCAGGGTGAAGCGGATCTACGGGTACCTCGAGGGACGCTACCAGAGGCGGTGATCTCTCACCGGGGCAGGGGCTCGGGGAGGTGGCGCCGGATTGCGGCCTCGAGGTCTTCACTGTGGACGAGCCCTTCCATCCGCTCCCTGATCTCGTCGCCATCGAGGACAAGGGTCGTCGGCGTCACCCGGAGGTTATACTTCTGGATATACTCCGGGTTCTTCACGGCATCGATCTCTTCTATCTCGATCCCGAGATCCGCCGCTGCCTCGAGGAGGATCGGGGTCTGCTCCTTGCACCCCATGCACCCTTCCTGGTAGAAACTGATCACCTTTACCGCCATGTACGGCAGGTCGCGGGGAGATTATAAAAAAGTGTGGGGGTGCCGTCACCCCGTTATGACGCCGAGCGTGACCCGGGCGCTGCCGTAGCGGTGCGCGATGGTCATCGAGTCGGGATTCTTGGCGGTGACTTTGCCGAAGCGCAGCGCAGGACTCTCATTGGTCTCGTTGCCGAGGGGAATATCCGGCGACGCCGTCAGCCCGAGCGGAACGAATTCGCCCACCTCCGTCCCGGTGAAGTTGAGGCCGATCCCGTCTGCATCCTCTTCGCTCAGGTTCATGGCAAGTTCGTTTTCCCCGTAGGAGAAGCTGATGGTCTTCGTCTCGCCGGGCCGCATCCCGACGAGCCCCACGGAGATGGCGTTGGTCTCGAAGCCGAGCAGACCGAATCCCGAGAAGCCGCTGATCTCCGGGTATAAGACAGGGATAACGGCAATATTCTCGCCTGAGACCTGCCCGCCGACAGGCATCTCCAGACGCTGGGTCAGGAGGACGACGTTCCCCTTCTTGTATTCGCTCTCAAGGAGGTTCTGGTCGGTCGTGATGAGGGGGCGCCCGTCCTCGGCAAGAACGGTGTAGTCGATCACCGCCATGTTTCCTACCTGGGCGGCTGCCTTCTTCTCGAACATCGGGGCGAGGTAGGTGCCGACCATGGCAACCGCAACCAGAACGGCAATCCCCACATAGGCCCATTTCATCCAGGGGGCATTGTCGTCCTTCGAGGTCTTCTGCTGTGTCTTTTTCATTACACGTACAATTCGCCGTTTGGTGAAATAAAATGGTATTGTTCTAGAGGGGAGGAGAGAGGCCGAAGATAAATTTATATCGTTTCGACACTACCTTAAGGTTAGCCTCGGGCGACCCGCTCACCCGGGGCGATCCGAGTCTACAGGAGTGATTACGATGGCAAGAATCGAACGAGGGCCATACCGGACAATCTGGCAGGACTTCGACGACCTTATGGCCGAGATGGAGAGCAGGTTCCAGTCCCTGCTCGGGGGGATCAGTTCACGCGGAGAGGAAGTCCGGGGCCGGGTCGTCCCGGCGGTCCGCGACTTCCGCGTGGATGTCCGCGACCACGAGGACGAAGTGATCGTCGTTGCCGACCTCCCCGGCGTCGAGAAGGAGAACGTCGCCGTCCGGCTCATCGATCCCCAGCACCTGGAGATCACCAGCAGGCGGACGGGAGAGACCGAGGAGGAGAGCCGGGACTTTTTCATGCGGGAACGCATCTACGGGCTGATGAGCCGCACGGTGCTGCTTCCGGCGGAAGTGGCAGACGAGAGTGCCGCTGCAACGTTTAAGAACGGGGTTCTCGAGGTCCGGCTGAAGAAGGCGCCGACCGAGACCGGGACCGCGATCCCCATTGAATAACCATTTTTTGGGACTTTGCCGGGTTTGACCGAACATTTCATGTCGGGCCAGCGTGACACTATCATGATGGATAAGAAGAAGGTCAAGGATTACATGACCTACGACGTCGTCACCGTCAACGCCCACGGAACAGTCCGCGACGTCATCGAGACCATAAAAAAGACGCATCACGACGGTTTCCCGGTCGTGGAGAACTCGAAAGAAGTGGTAGGCTACATATCGGCACGGGATCTCCTCTTCGCCCATCCGTCCACGCCGATAGAGCAGATGATGTCCCGCCACCTCATCGTCGCCGACCCGGACATGAGCGTGAACGACGCCGCCCGTGTCATCTTCCGCTCCGGCATCCAGAAACTCCCGGTCGTCAACGACAAAAACGAGCTCATCGGGATCATGTCGAACGCCGACGTCATCAGGTCCCAGATCGAGCACGTCTCGCCGGAGAAGGTCTTCAAGTTCATCGAGACCCTCAAAAAACTCTACGGGGTCGAGCCGGCCTTACGAAGAGGCTCGGTCCCGATCAATGATCTCCTGCCCACCCAGTCGAAGATCTACGAGGACGAACTGGAGGGGAGGATGTACGAGATCAAGAAGGGGCTTGCCGAACCCCTGATCGTGGTCAGGCGGCCGGGCCGCTGGATCCTGGTCGACGGCCACCACCGGGCGATCGCGGCGAAGAGGCTCGGGATCAAGAACCTCGACGCCTACATCATCGAGGTCCGGGAGAACATCGAGCTCGGGATGGAGCGGACGGCCCGGACGCTGAACCTCAAAACGCTCGACGACATCAAGGTGCTCGATTACGCCCGCCATCCCCTCGTCGCGCTGACGCACCGGCTCGTGCGGCACGGGTGACAGGCACCCCTCCCGTCGGGGGCACCCCGGGGTTTTCAGCCCGGAGGCTGCGAGCCCGGCCTCCGGTTAATATCGAGGATAGGAAGGCCTAGAAGCCATCCCAAACAAAGGTTCTGCAATAGCCTCGACGGCCGTGCGCCGGAACTCAATCTTCGCGGACACTTTGGCAGCATTTTCCGCCGAGTATTCGGCCATTTCTTTCCCGATCTTCGAGATGTACCGTGCTCCATCACCACCCGTGGGAACCAGCCCGACGAGGCAGACGAGCGCCATCTGCTTGTCCCCCTGGGAGATGTACACCCCGGCGTCCCGGATGTCGCCGACAAAGACGATTCCGCTCAATGAGGAGCCGATCAGGTAGTAGACGTTGTCGTGGTTCTCCTCGGCGTAGGCGCCCAGGGTGAACCCGAGGACCAGTTCGGCCGCTGCGCGCCCGGCGCTGTACTCGTATGTGTCGGCATCAAGCGGTTCGCCGTCTTTGCCGTCGATCCAGCCGGAGCCACGCTGCGCGAGGTCATGGTAAGCAGGGCGTAGCTGCTCTTGAGGATGTCGACCCGGTGAAAGCCGACGGGGATGCCCAAAAAGGTCTCTGAGAGTCAGCAGTTCCTGCTGGATACAAGTTATGATGAAAATCGTACAAAAAAGAAATACCGGGGTAAAGTCTACTCAATTCCCCGGAGGTCTACACGGCCGTAAGCGTGAACGTAGTCTCCTACATCGAGTTGGAGGTAGGAATTTTTTTTATCAATGTCAATTAGCATCCTTCCAGCTTCAAAATCGACGATGGCACCGTGCCATCGTTCAGCTCTTTTAGGGTCATCTGGAATGATGATCTCTTCTATGCAGCCATTGATGTCGAGGTCAGGTCCGGCGTAATCTCCTTGAAGGTCTAATGGTGCATCTACACTTTTCTCAGCGGCCTCCATTTTTTCCAGAGATGATACTAACATGGCCAAGATGACTTCTCTAATCCCCCCAATCATATCAGGGGTACAGAGCATATGACCTTCGAAGGCACCATCAAAGACGTATGCCTTTTGCCCGCTAGCAAATTCGATAAGAACAAGCTGTGTGTAGACGCTATCTAGATATACAGCATCAGGTACCGTACCCCGAATAAAAGTTGGAAATTTGAGTTTTTCCTTCAACTCATCCATCATGTTAGTTCATCCTCAAGGGGTGTGCCGTTACAATATAGCCATTACTTCCAATAATCAACAACAATATTTCCCCAGAATTCGGCTCCACGTAGTGGTAGACTCCGTTATCATTAATCTTTTGCCCATTCTTCGCCCCATCCAGGATAAGATTCTTTATTGCATCCTGATCCTCATACACAGGGCCGAAGACATCTCTAAACTGGTTGGTACCATGATAGTAGATGTGATTATTCTGGATATGAACCCATCCGGATCCACCATTGTCATATACGGTTCCCAGAACCTCACCACCAGCCGAGTCAAGTGTACCTTCCTCCAGCCAGACAGCAGTTCCGTCCCCACGTTTGGTCACTCGCAGCATCTCGGTTGGCGTGAGTTTCTTTGTCTCATCGCCAACGAGATCAAGCACGTCATCGGCAGTAACACCATCCGCTGCTCTGACAACTCTTGTCCCCAGCCCCAGGAACGCTTCGTCGAGCAAGGCGACTTTCTCCACCTCACCCGCACCGCTCTTCTGGATGGCCTCAACGGCCGTGCGCCGGAACTCAATCTTCGCGGACACTTTGGCAGCATTTTCCGCCGAGTATTCGGCCATTTCTTTCCCGATCTTCGAGATGTACCGTGCTCCATCACCACCCGTGGGAACCAGCCCGACGAGGCAGACGAGCGCCATCTGCTTGTCCCCCTGGGAGATGTACACCCCGGCGTCCCGGATGTCGCCGACAAAGACGATTCCGCTCAATGAGGAGCCGATCAGGTAGTAGACGTTGTCGTGGTTCTCCTCGGCGTAGGCGCCCAGGGTGAACCCGAGGACCAGTTCGGCCGCTGCGCGCCCGGCGCTGTACTCGTGCGTGTCGGCATCGCCAGGTTCGCCGTCTTTGCCGTCGACCCAGCCGTCGCCGTCGGAATCGGGATTATTGGGATTGGTACCGTTGTCCAGCTCGTAGGCATCGGTCAGGCCGTCGTGATCCGAGTCGCGCGCCAGCGGGTCGGTACCGAACTCGTCCAGTTCGAGTGCGTCGCTGATCCCGTCCCCATCCCCGTCGACGCTGTTCGGGTCGCTCACGAGGATGAAGTAGATCTTCCCGTTGACCAGGACCATCTGTCCGGCCTCCTCGCCGTCGGTCAGGCCGTCGCCGTCGGAATCAGCGCTGTACGGGTCGGTGAAGTACCGGTTCCCGAAGCCGTCCCACCAGCCGGCCACTTCGAGCCAGTCGGGGATGCCGTCGCCGTCGGTATCGATATCCTGGTAGAACCGCAGGGTATAGGTCACATCGCCGTCGTTGTCGCTCAGGATACCCGAATCATGGTTCCACATCCCGATCTGGCCGCCCGCGTGAGTGAACTGAAGGACCGGGGCGGAGACCACCAGATCGCTGACCATGGAGTCGCAAGAGCCGCCCGAGTCGTAGTAGCGAACGGTCATGCCGAGGTTGCCGTAGTCGTCCCAGGCGGATTTCGCCCCGGTGCGCCGGTGACAGGCGTCAAATTCGCATAAGGTCTACTTAACCTGCTTGAATATATCAGAAAGTATATGTAACATTAAATAGCATTTCGAACAACCAGAAACGGCCGCTCTTGATTCAGGGGGCCAGTGGACCTCAAATGCTCTGAAGGCACCTCAAGAAGACCGTTTCGCAGCCGACATGCCTATTCGCGGACGAGAAGGGGCATGGAGGCCTGAACGGGGCGTCGAGATGAGAGGAATACGAGAAACCATCACCCGCTGGACAAGAAACTACCTCAGGGAACAGCCGCCGCACCCGGCGGCGATCGCCGGACTCTACCTGCTCTGCATATCGCTCATCTGGTTCCTTCCAGGCTTTCTCGCGCCGGAACTCTTCGGCGGGGGCAACACCTACCCGTTCATCATCTTCGAATACGGCGGCGTATACCTGCTCGCGGCCGTTCTCTTCGGGTGCTCCGCGGCACTCCTCCTCGCACTGGTGAGGAGGAAGACCGGAGCGGGCGGGCGGGTAATCGCCCTGGCCGTCGCGCTCTTCCTGCTCTACCTGGTCCCCGCCTATCTTGCAGGATCGATGCAGATGATACTGCCGTTTTACGTTCCCGGGTGGGCCTACTTCGGCCTATCGCCCGCCGTCGACGTCCTGATGAGCGCCGCCATCTCCCTTTCGGGCATCGCCCTCCTCGCTCTCGCGACGATCGCGCCCATCCTCCTCATCGACCGGTACGTCCCGATGAAGCGGCCGTATGCCGCCGCGGCAGCGCTCGGCATCCTCCTCTTCCCCAGTCTGGCGGCGGCGATCTTTATGGTCGATCCCGTGCCGTCCCTCATCCCCTGGCTCTCCCTCTCCCTCTCGACCCTCTCCGTCCTCTGCCTCGGGGTCGCCGGGGCGGCGGTGCTCTCCATCCCCCTGGTCGTCCGCCATCTCCTGAAGGGGGGCGGCAACCCGCCGCAGCAGGCCCGGGTCTTCGGGTTGCTTCTCCTCTGCCTCCTCCTCGTCTGGTTCGTCCCGGGGTATCTCGACCCCGGATTTTTTCTTACGGGCTACGATCACTCGAACCCCAATCCCTGGTTGAAGAGGGGGTGGTTCGTCCCCCAGGGGCCCGGGGATCTCGAATACCCGTGGTCCACCGTCCCCACGATCGAAGGCAACTATCTCATCGACGAAACCTGTCTTGGAGGTAGCCCTCTTTCGCTCTCCCCTCTCTCCGGAAAGGTATACCGTACAGTATACACCCGGGAACACACGGAGGAGAGATACATCGTCGAACAGTGGTGGTACGAGAACGAACGGACGTTCAGAAGCGATAAAAAAACGGCATTCGAATCTTTGAAAAGTTTCGGAGAAATTTCGGAGACGACGCTCGATCTCGGCGACCACCTCCTTGCCACCGGGTTCGAGCGCTCCGACGCGGAGCGGGAATACCCCGCCTGGCTCTTTGTCGACAAGACCACGAGGGGCTACATCCTCACCTACGAGAGGCCGTTCGACGACGGCAGGAGCAACGACTTCTTCATCGTCTACTACGGGACATACAACACCATGGGCCCCGACCCGGACAGGTCCCTCAAAGCGCTGATCGCACAGCGGCTATCCCCGTCGGCGATCCGGGCTCCCGGCGAGGGGCTCGACGAGGAAGTACCCCTGAACCGGATGCCGGAGGCGGAACCGTTCCTCTACATCTCCGAGATGATCCGGTATGCCGGCATCCTCCTCCTGACGCCCTTCCTCTTCGGGTGCTCCGTCGCGCTCCTCTTTGCGGGTGCGCTGACCGAACTGAAGACCCAAAAAAGGCGACTCGTGGCTGCGGTTCTGCTCCTCGCCGCCGTCCTCCTGTTCCTCTCCCTCATCTCCGCCTACCTGACCGGTTCGACATGGATGCCAATCCCGCCGTTTTACCTCCCCACGAGCGAGCCTCTCGGCGTATCGACTCTTCTCGATGCCCTGCTGAACCTCATGGTATTCCTGTCGGCCCTCACGCTCATCGGTCTCGGGGCGATCGCGCCGTACCTTCTCCTCAGGCGCTACCTCCCCCTGAAGCGGCCTTTCCGGGCTGTTCTCGTCTCGGGCACCCTTGTCTTCGGCATCCTCATCTACCCGCTCATGATGATGCTTGCCGTCTGGCAGGGATTGCGTCCTGCCCCCTGGCTCTCCCCTCTTGTCTGGATAGCCCTCGGGTTCTGCCTTGCCGCCGCGTGGGCGGTGGTGATCTACGCAGTCCAGGCAGCGGCGGGGCGGGGGGGTGAATCGCCGTGAACGTCACCACCCTGCAGGTGAATTCCGGAAAGGTAAAGGCAGTTATCGGCAACCATACGTTCAGTGTAGATCCATGACACCCGACCGCCAGACGACCCTGCAGAACCTCAGACGCCTCCTCCCCTCCTCGCTCTTCGCCGGCCTCGTCGGCGGCGGACTGCTGGTGGTGCTCCCGACCTACGTCCATACATGGTTCTGGGGGGGGATCGTCTGCTACAACCACGGACTCTTCGACACCATCGGTACGTTCCAGGGCCTGGTACTCGGCATTCTCTCCCTCCTCCTTACCGGGATGCTCCCGGTCGCCCTGCAGCGGGAGAGCGGGATGAAGAGGGACTTTGCCGTCCTTGCGGGCGGGATCGCCGGGTGCGTGGCCATTCTGGTCAACTACCTTCACTCCCAGATCACATCGATTTTCGGGCATGGATACGCTCCTGAGCTCTCCGACATCCTTGCTGCAATCATCTTTCCCTTCGCGAACCACGCTCTCCCCCTCCTGGCCATCGGCCTCGCTATGGCGGCCCTCGCCGCCCTCGGGGCCTTCGTCATCTCGTTCATCCGGGAGAGAGCAGCCGGACCGAACGAGGGGGCCGCGACATCCCGGCTCCTCCTCTGCTCCACGGCCGCCATCATCCTCGTCATCGTGGTTCTCCCCCCGCTCGCCGCCCATGCAATGCTCGATGTCGGGATGATCGACGTAAACCCCAGAACGGCGCTGATGACGACCCTCGTCTCCGCCGAACGCACCGCGCCCGACGCAATCGTCCTCACGGTTCGCGAAGGGCCTCCCGCCACCATCTTCGACCACAGGAAGCCGTTCTCGGTCATGATGAACGGAGTCGACGTCTCCGATGCTTCCGCGTGCACCGCAAGCGGTTTTGCCGCGACGGTCGACCCGCCCGGGGGGCTTTCGGCCGCCAAAGGATCGGAGGCCGCCTGGACAGGGACCGGAGTCTTAAACAACGGCACGCCGGTGGACGTCGTGGTCATGGCCCACGGGGTTGACGGCTCGGACCTCATCGTCATGAACCTCGGAGTGTAAGGCGGGGAAACCGGGAACCGGGCCGTATACAGGGTGACAGTACCCCGGCGAGCCCGGAGGAAAAAATGATCGGGGATACCCTAAGACCCTTCGGTCCGGGTATCGTAGTCCTCGTTCAAGACGTGCTCTTTGACGACCGTCCCTTCCGGGATGATCACCTCCGGCCAGAGCCGGGTCCCGGAGTGGACGACCACACCGCCTTTCAGCACCGCACGCGGCCCGATGACCGTGTCGTGCTCGATGTTGCACCCGCTGCCGACGAGCGTATCGTTGTCGATGATGCTCCCGCTGACAGTGCTGTCGCTCCCGATCACCACCCGGTTGTAGATGGACGAGGAGAAGATCTTTGCGCTGTTCTTGATGATACAGCCTTCTCCGATGCTCGTGTACGGTCCGATGACGACGTTCTCCTCGATGATCGTCCCGGCGCCGATCGAGACCGGCCCGATCACCCGGGAGTTCGCCGCAACCGAGACCGAGCTCCCTATCTGCACCGGGCCGAGGATCCGGGCGCCTTTGATATAGAGGTCGCCGGAGATGTTCGTGAACCCGATATCCTGCAATTTCCACCGCTCGGCTTCGCGAAGCGACCTCGGGCTTCCCACGTCCGACCAGTTGCCGCGGGCAAGCCAGGCTTTAAGGGGGTAACCCTGCTCCATCAGTTCGGGGAAGAGGTTGCGGGCGAAGTCGAACTTCTCGCCGGTCGGGATATGGTCGAAGATCTCCGGGTCGCAGACGTACATACCGGTACTCGCCAGGTTCGAGAAGATCTCCCCCGGGCTCGGCTTCTCCTTGAACCTCTTGATCTGGTAATCGGCGTCGATCTCGGCGATCCCGTACTCGGTGGGATCGTCGATGCTGATGAGCCCTATCGTGGTGATCGAGTCGTTGCCAAGGTGCTCGCGGTAAAATTCAAGCAGGTTCAGGCCCACTACGTGATCGCCGCCGACGACCAGGAACGGCTGCTCTTCAAGGTATTTCTGGGCGTTCTTGACGCTCCCCGCCGTTCCGAGTTTCGTCTTCTCGTGGACGTAGGTGACGTTGACCCCGAAGAGGGAGCCGTCCCCGAGGGCCGCCTCGATGGACTCGCTCATGTAACCGAGCGTGATCACCACGTCGTTAAACCCGAGGTTCGCGAGGTGTGAGACCAGGTGCTGGATCGAGGGTTTGTTGACTATCGGGATGCACGGTTTAGGACGCCCGAATGTGAGGGGGCGGAGCCGTGTGCCCTCCCCTCCGCACATAATGCACACCTTCATGCCACTCCATTGTATGCGTATCGATTTAACCCTTGGGGCAGCACGGGGCACCCGTTCCCAACCTTTATCCTCCGGTATGCAAAGAATCTACAGAAATGACGGCATTCGAATGTACACTCTGCGGGAAGTGCTGCATGCACGCAGGAGACGCGCTCATCGAGATCGAAAAGCGGCTCACCAGCCGCGACTTCCTCTGCCGGCAGAAGGTCGTCGGCGGCACGTTCCGCGCCCGGGTCGAGGAGCGGTTCCTCGACGCCTTCAGGGATACCGCCGAGAACGATAGACATCCGGCCTGGTGCCCGTTCCTCCGGGGCCTTCCCGGGGAAGAGGGGAAATACATCTGCACCATCCATAACAGCCGTCCGCTGATCTGCCGTTCCTACGTCTGCTGCACCATGCGGATCTTCGATTCCGGCGGGCAGGAGGCCGGGAAGGTGAAGGGGAGGAGAAGCCTCGTCACCGGGGATGCCGACCTCGCCCGGTGCTGGGATGAGGGGGTCGCACCGCTCGCGACCGACGACGAGATCGCCTGGAAGAGCGAGGTTGCCGCGATCCTCGGGCGTTCCGGCTACCGGGTCGAGGCCTATGAGTGAACCCCGGCGTCTTCCCGTTATCCGGGGCCGGGTCCAGTGTACGGAAAAAGAGAGCGTCCCCGTCGACCAGTGCAGACTCTGCGTCCATTCCGCCCGTGTCATGATCGGGGGAAGAGAACTGCCGTCGCCGGCACGGGCCTACTGCAGCCGGTGCCGCGACGCACCCGATATCGATATGGCGAAGGTCGAAGCAATCCTCTGCGATGATAAGCAGGGAGAAGGGTTTCGGAACATCGCGAACATCATCAGCTAACCGGGGTTACTTCCGCCAGAATTCCCAGGGGTGTTTCGTCTGGAACGGAACGCCCTTCGCCTCGTTGTTCCAGTCGGTCTCGATCGTGTGGTGGACCAGCCGGACTTCGTTGCGGAGCTCGGTAAGAACTTCTTTGACGCCCTCGAGTTCCTGCTGGAGCCGGTTCAACTCCTCGAACGATCGCGGCTGCCGGACTGTCGCCATCCCCGCCTCCTTGCAGGCAAGGCCAGCCTCGATCAACTCGAGAATCGCCTCATTTCTGTCGAACGCGTGATCCCTGGCAAACTGATCGATCTGATCCATCAGGTCGGGATCGAGCGCAAACGAACATCTCATCACCATAGGTCGTCCACTCCCACTATTGCACCTCTCTGCTGATTATAGTGTCTGCCGTTCGGGAATGGGTCGACCTCCAGGGTGCAGCGTCTTCGCAAAAAAAATGTCCGGGTCCTCTATAGAGGACAACCCGGTCAACTGATATTTTCCATGTTGTATCCTTTCTGGGCGAGCAGGTCTTTCACCCGCTCGCGATGGTTGCCCTGCAGCTCGATCGAGGAGTCCTTGACCGTGCCGCCACAGGCCAGTTTCGCTTTCAGGAACTTGGAGAGGTCTTCGAGATCGATGTCGTAGGGGTCGAGGCCCTCGATGACCGTGACTTCTTTTCCATACCGACGTCTGTTTATCTTTACGCTGATTCTCTGCTGTTCTTTGGCTACTTCTTCACAGATACACAGTTCTTTTGGCAGTCCGCAGGTCGGACATATCCCACCGTTCATTGCATTGTACCTTTCAGCTCTCGTTATATATTATTTGGCATGGTCATCCGTCAATCAGGCAGACATCGCACCCTAGCGAGAATATCTGGTCGGGTCTGCTCCGGTAGCGGTAGACGGTAGTGCCCTTGCACCCGAGGTCGTGGGCAAGGGAGAAGACGCAGGCGATCTCGTCGACGGTTGCACTCTGTGGCAGGTTTACCGTCTTCGAGACGGCGTTGTCCACGTGTTTCTGGAACGCCGCCTGCATCCGGACGTGGTGTTCCGGTGCGATCTCGGTTGCCGTCCTGAAGAGGTCGCGGGCATGGTCGTCGAGGGGGAGGCCGGCGACCGTGCCGTGACGGCGGACATGCTCCGCGACGTCCTTCCCGCCGGCGGTCCGGGGCAGGAACCCGGCGACGAGGTCGCTCACGATGCTGACCGGCCGGCCGTCGATCGTCCGGTCGTAGGCAAACGAGAAGACCGGCTCGATGCCGCTTGTGGTCCCGGCGATGAGGTGGATCGAGCCTGTGGGGGCGATGGTGGTGACGGTGGCGTTCCGCATCTCTCCCGAAAAGATCGAGCCCTCGATCGCCGGAAACGACCCGATCTCCTTTCCGATCTCCTCCGACCGCTCCCGGGCCATCTCCTCTATATGTTCCATCAGGCTCCCGGCAAACCGGAGTGCCTCCTCCGACTCATAGGGTATTCCGAGGCGTATGAGCGCCTCGGCGAACCCCATGACCCCGAGGCCGATCTTGCGGGTCGCAAGCGTCCTCTCCCGGATCTCGGGGAGGGGGAAACGGTTCGCGTCGATGACCGCATCGAGGAAGTCGACGCCGCACCGGACGACCGTTATAAGCAGGTCTTCGTCGAGGTCGTGCTGCCTGACACACCGGGCAAGGTTGACGCTTCCGAGGTTGCAGCTCTCGTAGGGGTAGAGCGGCTGCTCGCCGCAGGGGTTGGTCGCTTCGATGCGGCCGAGATGCGGGGTGGTGTTCTGGCGGTTGATCTCGTCGAGAAAGAGCACGCCCGGTTCGCCGGAGATACAGGCGGAGGCGGCGATGAGACGCCAGAGCGATCCGGCGTCGACGCTCTTCCAGACACTGCCGTCGCGGGGGTTTATGAGGTCGTACTCTTTCCCCGTCGCGAGGCACCGGAAGAACCGCTCGTCGACGCCGACAGAGATGTTGAAGTTCGAGAGGCCCCCTTCCTGCTTTGCGGTGACGAACTCCTCGATGTCGGGGTGGGAGGCCGCGAGCACCCCCATGTTCGCCCCCCGGCGCCGGCCGCCCTGCCTGACCGCTCCGGTCGCCGCATCGAAGACCCGCATGAACGAGACCGGCCCGGTCGCGGCGCCTGTGACCCCGTTGACGGCGTCGCCCCGGGGCCGCAGAAGGGAGAACGAGAATCCGGTTCCTCCCCCGGACTGGTGGATGAGCGCCATGTGGCCGAGCGTCCCGAATATCCCTTCGAGCGTGTCCTCCATCGGAAGGACGAAGCAGGCCGAGAGCTGCCCGGCGGAAGTGCCCGCGTTCATCAGGGTCGGGGAGTTTGGGAGGAAGAGGAGGGCCGAGAGGAGCGAGAAGAACTCGCGGGACCGTGCCGTCCCGCCCACGGCGTCGGCGACCCGGGAGAAGAGGCCGGCCGGCGTCTCTCCCGGGAGGAGGTAGCGCCCCTCCAGGAGGAGGCGGGCTATCGGGGAGATCTCCATACGATACCTGATGGAACCCCGCCCTTAATAACCCGTCGTGCCCAACTCTTCTGCCGGCAATGTCTCTCATCGTGCTCGGAACAGCATCCCACGTAGGCAAGAGTATGACCGTTGCGGCGCTCTGCCGTGCGCTCTACCGGCGCGGGATCCCGGTTGCGCCGTTCAAATCCCAGAACATGAGTCTCAACTCCTACGTCACGGTCGACGGGAGCGAGATCGGGATCGCCCAGGCCGTCCAGGCTTTTGCGGCCGGGATCGAACCGGAGGCCGACATGAACCCGATCCTCCTCAAACCCAAGGGGGATTCGGTCTCGCAGGTGGTGCTGCTCGGCCGCCCATATAAGGATGTGCAGATCCGGGACTACTACAGGGAGACCGATACGCTTCTTGCCGAGGCCGTCTCCGCGTTCGAGCGGCTTCGGAGCCGGTTCGGGAACGTGGTGGTCGAGGGGGCCGGGGGAGCGGCGGAGGTGAACCTCTACGACCGCGACATCGCGAATATACGGCTCGCCCGCTCGCTCCGTCTCCCCATCGTCCTGGTCGCCGATATCGAGCGGGGCGGGGTCTTCGCCCAGGTCTACGGGACGCTCGCCCTCCTCCCGGAGGATATCCGCCCCCTCGTCGCCGGGATCATCGTCAACAAGTTCCGGGGAGATCCCGGGCTCTTCGCCCCGGGCGTCGCGAAACTCGAGGAACTCACGGGCGTCCCGGTGCTCGGGGTGGTGCCTTTCGCCGACATCCCCCTCCCGAGCGAGGACTCGCTCTCGATCGCCGACAAGAGGGACCGGAAGACCGGAACGCCGGTCAGGATAGCCGTCGTCCGCCTCCCCCGGATCTCGAACTTCACCGACTTCGAACTCCTCGAAGAGCACGTTGCAGTGGACTACGTCCCGCCCGGCGGAACGCTTTCCGGCTACGACTGCATCATCCTCCCTGGAACGAAGAACACCGTCGAGGACCTCGCCGCGCTGAACCGCCACGGCGTGGGGGAGGAACTCCGGCTCGCCCGGGAGCGGGGCGTCCCGATCATCGGGATCTGCGGCGGCTACCAGATGCTCGGGCGCCGGATCGTCGATGCCGGCATCGAGTCTGAGAACCCTGCAGAGTATGCGGGGTTCGGGCTCCTCGATGTCGTCACCGCCTTTACCGGCTACCGCAAGACGACGGTGCAGGTCCGGCGCCGGGCGACCGGCCCCGGCCCCATCCTCCCGGCGATGGGGGAGGTAGATGGCTACGAGATCCACATGGGGGAGACGGAACGGGGCGACCTCTCCGAAGCGTTCGCCGGGGAAGGAGCCTCAACCCCCGACGGCCTGGTCTTCGGGACCTACATGCACGGCCTCTTCCAGAACCCCGGTGCGGCAAACGCCCTCCTTGCCTACCTCGCAAAGCGGCGGGGCGTAGCCTTCGAGCCGGTGACGGCGGAGAGCACCGCCCTCGGGGCCGCGGCATCCTACGACGACCTGGCCCGACACTTCGAGGAGCACGTGGATATGGATGCGATCATGAAGTATTTCATTGATCGCCGGTCTGAGTGATAGAGAATGAGTGAAAGAAAGATCTCTCCATCGGACGCAACCGTTCTCGATTACATACACGTAAGGGTCGTCGATTACGATCCGGTCTGGCCGGATCTCTTTCGCACGGAAGCCCGCCGGATAGAAGATATCCTGAAAGAGAATCTGGTGCAGATCTTTCATATCGGCAGCACGTCGGTGCCGGGCCTCCGGGCAAAACCCATCATCGATATCATGCCGGTTGTCCTTGACATCGAGCGGGTTGACGAGAGATCCGGGCAATTCGAGGCTATCGGCTATGAAGCCATGGGCGAACTCGGCATACCCGGAAGACGCTACTTTCGCAAGGGCGGGGAGAACCGCACCCACCAGATACACGCCTTCCAGTACGATAATGTCCAGAACATTACAAGGCATCTGGCCTTTCGGGATTATCTGAGATCCCATTCCGATGTCGGTTGCGCATACGCCGCTCTCAAGTCGGAACCTGCCGTGCGGTATCCCGGGGATAGAGAGGGATACTGCAACGGCAAAGATGGTTTCGTAAAATGCGTGGAACGTGACGCGTTACGATGGTACTGGAAAAAATACGATGTCGGTCGGTGTTAGGCTTCGATGCCCAACACCCGACTTCGCTTCGGACCGGGTTAGCCCGAAGATCCATTCTTCTTAAATGCCCTCTCAGATGATGAACCGGAACGCGATCCAGGCGATCATGACCATCAGCGCCGAGTACTTCAGCCCACCGACCACCCGGCCTTCGCCCATGATGCCCGCCGCCAGCCCCGAGAAGAATCCCTGAATCAGCGCGGAGTGACAGAAGATCCGGTTGTAGAGGAAGAGGTCCACGTTGCCCATGAACGACTGGGCCGAACTCGAGCCCGACGCAGAGACCGCCTCCCCCGCCTCCGCCATCGTGGTGAGGAAGGTGCCCGAAAGCACCCCGATGACGAAGAGGAAGACGAAGAACGACATCAGGATGATGATCATGTAGATCATCATCCCGTTTTTGCGCTCCGTCTTTAAGTTGAAGAACTCGTAAGCATCGTGTGCCGCCGCCCGCAGCACCTCGCTCACGTCACCGCCGGCGGAGCTCGCGTGGGCGATCAGGTCGACGCTCCGCTCCGCGAGCGGGGTATTCACGGTCTTTCCGAACCGGCGGATGGCCTCCACGAACGGGACACCCCAGGACATCTCGGTGTCGAGTTTGCGGATGTGCGGTGTGAGCGCCCCGTATTCGCCCTCCGAGACGATATGAATGGCATGCGGGAGCGTCATACCTGAATCGTTCATCCCGGCCACGTCCCGGAAAAAGTTCGGAAGGGACGCCTCGACGCTCGATACGCGCCACGCCTCCTTGAAATCGAGAAGGCCAAGCGGCACGATGGCAATGAGGAGCGCGAAGACGAAGACGTCGTCGATCATCGTCGTCGTGAAGAGGGCGCCGATGCCGTAGGACGTCACCATGCTCACGAACCCGCCGATAAAGAGGAGCAGCGCAACCGGGACGGATACGAAGAGGACGGTGTAGGGCTCCTCCATCATCACCCTGAACGGGTGTTTGAGGAACCGGTAAAACCCTTCCTGGTACTTCTGCCAGTTCTCAATCCTGCCGAAGATCTCCTGGTCCTGCTCCACGAACCGGTCGGCATCCGGAGTATCCTCCGGGATCCTCTCCTGATCCGAAGGTCTCCTGTTCAAGAAATCATTGAAAAGATCTTTAAATCCCATATCACACCTCCGGAGTCATGGAACTGATCAGGACGACGAACATCATGCTCCCGAACGGCACAATCATGTAGATGATGACGTAGAGGAAGAACGGATCCGAGTCGCCCGAGAGGATCGTCATCACCGACTGCAGGATGATCAGAAAGAGCATGCCGGCGACCATCGCGGTGACGTAGGACTCCGCGATCAGCCCGAGCGTCTCTAAAAACGACTTCTGCTGCTGGTTGTTCTCGAGCGTGTACTGGTGAGCCTTGTTGCGGAAGTACTCCGTGAGGTTGCTCCCGCTGGAGATGCTCGCAACGGCTCCCTGCAGGAACTCCCGCATCCGTTCGCTCGGCGTCGCCTGCGAGACCGTCCGCAGGGCATCGAGAAGATCCTTCCCGAAGAAATCGGTTTCCCGGGAGATGTAGCGCGCTTCGACGGCGCTTTCCCCGTATATCGTGCTCTGGCCGAGCAGCCGGAAGACCTCGTCGGGGGTGATCCCGGCCGAAGACATGGCGGTGACGTAGTTAATGGCATACGGGAGGGTGGCATCGATATTCCGGCGACGTTCTCCTGCCTTTATACCCGGATAGAGGAGGTAGATCAGGTAGGTTATCCCCCCGAACACCAGGAGAGAAATGACCGTGATGGCAACGGTGCCGAGCAGCATCTTGTAGTCGTTCAACGCATACAGGACTTCCGGAACCGCTCCGCGATAGACGATCATATCGGGAATCCGCAGGAGGTAGGCCAGGAGCCCGAGGAGCGCGGCGGCGGCCAGCCCCACGGCGACCGAGGAAACGTAAGCGGTCGCAAGATACGCCTCGAACGGCGTATTCATCCGGGCTCCCATCAGGTCGTTTCGGAGGCTGATGTAGTCTCCCCGCTTCTTTTTCAGGCCGTGCCCGATCAGGTTGAAGCAGAACCGCTCGTAACTGTTCATGCGGAACCACCCTCCCCGTAGAGGTCGGCACGCACCCGCTGAACGACCGTCTCCGGATCGCGGAAGTAGGAGACCAGGATCTTGCTCACGTCCTTGAAATGGCGAATCTTCTTGATACGCATCCATTCAAGGACTTCCTGCCGGCGTTTCAGCTCTTCACGCATCCGCTCCTCGCTCCAGCCCCGGTCTTCCATGATCTGTTCGAGGATGTAGGATTTGCCGGAATACCGGATCTCGTCGGTTGCCGGATGCCACCGGAAGACCTCGTTCGTGATCAGTTCGTTCGTCCGGGGATCGATATCCAGGATCTCGATGAGCTGCTTGTTCCGCCGGATCCGCTGACCGCCTATACGGGCCTGCACCTGGATGGACATCAGGTTCAGTGCAGAGAGCATGTTCCTCGGCACGTCTATCGGCGGGTTCTCCAGACGGTGGACGGCGCTTGCCACCGAGTCGGCGTGCATCGTCGCGTAGGTGACGTGACCGGTGCTCATCGCCTGGAAGAGGGTCAGGGCCTCCTTGCCACGGACCTCACCGACCAGGATGTACTCCGGACGCTGCCGGAGCGCAGCACGCAGGAGTTCGTACATATCGATCTCGCCGCGCCCGTCCTGCGAGAACGAGTCCCGGGTGATGCTCGGGATCCAGTTCGGGTGAGGCAGTTTCAGTTCCCGGGTATCCTCGAGGGTGACAATCTTTGCCAGCGGCGGGATGAAGAGCGATACGGCGTTCAGGGTCGTCGTCTTTCCGGACGCCGTCCCGCCGGCAAAGATGCAGGACTTGGCGTTCTCGACCGCGAGCCAGATGAAGGCGATCCCAAGCGGCGAGAAGGTGTGCCACTCGATAAGATCTGTCGGCGTGATCGGCTCCTCCCGGAACTTACGGATCGTGAACGTCGAACCGTGAGCGGTCACTTCCGCCCCGAGCGTCATCTGGATACGCGATCCGTCGCTCATCGTGGCATCCAGCATCGGCTCGGCGATCGAGATGTATTTCCCGGCCCGCTGCGCAAGTTTCGTGACGAACGAGTCGAGACTCACGGCGTCGTGATAGACGAGGCTCGTCTTCATCGATTCGTAGGTCGTGTGATAGACGAATATGGCACTGTCCACGCCGTCGCAGGAGATATCCTCGATGTACTTGTCGTGCATCACCGGGTCGATCAGCCCGTCGCCGAGGAACTCCTTCTCAACGTGATAGAGAATCTTCTCCCGCCCGAGAGGCTCGAGGCGGATTCCGTAGTCGGCGATGATCATGTTCGCCGCTTCGCGGAGCGCTGTCCTCGCTTCGTCACGGGTGAGGTCACGGGAAGTAATGTTGAGCGTCTCAAAGAGCCGCTCTTTGATCTCCGAAAAGAGTTGCTCCTCCCCGGGCGTGAGCACGGGCTCGATGACGTTATAGGTGTACTCGTGCGTCGTGCTGTCGTAGGTCACCCGGACATAGGCATACGGTTCGTTCACCGGGTAGAGCTCGATCTCCTCCACCCCCGGTGACGGTCGCATCGTGAGCTCGACGAGCTGACCGTGGAACGCAGGGTTGTACTCCTCGACCACGGCGCCGACTTTCGGCACCTGGATCTTTTTGAGGAATCCGAACCGGGGCTGCGGAACTTCTTCGGCGGGGGTCACCACCTGTGCGGCAGCCGCAGCAAGTGAAGTGGAGGAGAGGGACTGGGAGAAGATATCGTCGAACTCCGACACGACCCTGGCATTGTCGACGAAATCAAAATGGTGCTCATTGCGGTTGATGCTCAGTTCATCGATCGTGAACGTCGCGCTCTTCGGGAGGATCAGATCCGCCAGGTTCCCGAGCTCCTCTACCGTTACCACGCCGTCGGATAGATCTCCTCCGATTCCGGGATCATCGACGTCTCCCACAACGCGGGGTTTCGGTTTGGGGGTGCCGGATTCATCACCCTCACTCCACCCTTTCACCCGATCGAGGATTCCCGCAGGGGTATGGTTCCCGGGGGAAGAAGCCGGCACATCCTGCTCCGCCCCGAAATCCTCAACCGCCGCCGGCGGATCGCCCGGCATCTTCGGCTCCGCATGGAGATCGTGTGTCTCTACCATCGGGGTGGACACGACCTCTTCGGCGCTGCCCCCCTTGCCCCGACCGATCCGGTCGAGGAGCGCCCTGACCGGATCTCTGCTGCCGGCTGCACGCGGTGCGGCGGTGTCGCCCGACCTCGCCACCGTGTCGATGAGCGAACGGATCCCCCCGCTCTTTTGCGGGATCTCCGCGCTCTTCTGCTCCTGCACTGGCGAAGGCTCCGGCTGCTCGTTCATATCATCGGTAACGGGCTCTGCAACCTCCTCCGGAACCGTCTCTTCCCGCACATCCTCTTCCGGGGACTGGAACGGCAAACCCATATCGACGCTCTCCGCCGTGGTTTTTCCGTCGCAGGTCTCCTGTTTCCCGGGCTGTGCGAGAAGGCCCCTGACTGCTGCTATCAATTCACGTTCTTCATCTTCACCTGAACTCATCCTCTGTGCCCCCAATATCAACGTACGCTTCTACCTGAGGTTCATGGAACTCGATGATGCACCGTGTCCGCTCTCCGATCCGATCCGAGACCACACACATGTAGCGCCCATTGAGCAGTCGAAAACTGACCTTCCCCCCGGAATCCGTCACATCGCTCGTCATAACGAGTTTTCCCTTCCGGATCGCGACGTGGGCTCCGGCAAGAGGCGTCCGGCCGTCGCGCACGATCAGGCTGAGCACACCTATCCGCTGCCGGGCAGGCGTACCGACGGTCGGGATGTCGAGGCAACCGTTCTTCTTCAGGTGGCTTTTTTCAAAGACCCTGCACCGTGAAACCAGCGCGTCGACAATCGGCGGCGTCACCGGGAAGAGTTCGAACTCTTCCCCCCCGGTCAGGCGCAGGACGGCCGAGTCTCCAAAGAGTGTCCCCATCGTATCGACGAACATGGCACCGTCCGGTTCGCCTCCGGAGAAAATCAGGAAGAACGTCTGTCCCTTCTCTTTCGAAACCCCTATTCCGGTCGGGGAATGGCTGCTGCTGTAGTGCAGCAACTCGTCAAGAGTGAAGTGTCCCTCGCTCGTCGACTGTTGAAGGATCTCGTCCATAAGGTCGTTTATGTCCATGCAGATCTTCAGGTACGATATTTTGTGGTTTTTATGCCGGAGAGGGGATTTTTACCCCCTATCACAATATATCACATCAGTATGCTATTATTAATACCTTGTGATAATGGAATCAAGATTCTAACTAATATTCTTGAGAAAGAGACGTATCCAGAAGTCGGGAGGAGACCGTTTACGCGCAACAGTCCCTGATAGGTTTCCGACCGCGGAGGGAATTGCGGCCGAAGAACCGGACGCATGAACCGCTCCGGCCGGCGGCAGGTGGCCGTATGGTGCCGGATCCAGCCGGAAAATGCATCGAAACGGCAGCGATCCTTCACAAAGAAAGATCGCCAGAAATAAGAGATAACAGGTGAATAAGGTACCCGCCCATGATTCTTCCGCCCGTGGTAACTGTTCCCCTTATGATTGCAGCGGCTGCAGTAGGGATCACACTCATATATGCGTCCATCCTGGATGCAAAGGAGCGGCGGGTGCCCCACAAAACCTGGCGTCCCGCACTCGCGATCGCGATCCCGGCGGCCGTCTGGGTATACGGACTGACCATCCTCGCGGACTGGCAGGCGGCGGTGGGGTACCTCGTCCTGGTCGCGGTCTTCTGCGGATTTTTTTACCTCTTCCAGGCCGTAAACCTCTTCGGGGGGGCGGATGCATACGCGCTCATCATCATAACCGCATGCATCCCGTTCTACCCGCTCGAGCCGTTCTTCGGTGCATCGCCCCTCGGGTTCTTCCCGTTCAGCGTGCTGACGAACGCCGTGCTCATCAATATCGCGGCACCCGTCGCAATACTCGCGAAGAACATCCTGGAGGGGAACCGGGCCCCGCTGCCCTGCCTCCTGCTCGGCTTTCCCGTAGACGGAAGATCGATCCAGAACGAATTCGGTTTCGTCATGGAAGATATCGAGGAGGGGGAGGACGGCAGACTGGTGAGACGGTTCGTCGGATTTACGGAATCGCTCGGGCGTATCGTGCGGGGGGAGCGGCGGTTATACACAAAAGATCTCAGGCTGCACCCAAAAGACTACCAGAGGGAGATTGCCCTCTACAGGAAGGCCGGCAGGGTCTGGATATCCTACGGCATTCCATTCATCATACCAATCACTGCGGGTTTTCTGACCGCACTGTTCATGGGAGATATCCTCTTTGTAATTATGAAGGCAATCGCGGGAATGTGAATAGATATGGAGATACAGTTCAAGGACGGATTGGTGCCTGTCATCGTGCAGGAAAGACGGAATCGTGATGTCCTGATGCTCGCCTATGCAAACGCAGAGGCGCTGGAACTCACCAGGACCACCGGATATGCACACTATTACAGCAGGAGCAGACAGAAACTCTGGAAGAAAGGAGAGGAGAGCGGACACGTCCAGCGGATCTGCCGCATCCTCGTCGACTGCGACGAGGACGCCATCCTCTACGAGGTGGAGCAGACCGGCGCCGCCTGCCATACCGGTCACGCCTCGTGTTTCTACCGGACGGTCGAAGGGGAGGAGATCGCCGGATTGGTCTTCGATCCGGAGAAGGTATACGCTAATAAGGGTGAATGACCTCATTACTATGGTGATTTTTTATGAAAATTGTACCCGATACAAGCGTCGTGATAGACGGACGCATAACATCGCTGATAAAAACCGGAGAATATAAGGGCGCAACAATAATCATACCGGAAGCCGTCGTCGCCGAGTTGGAGGCCCAGGCAAATCAGGGGCGGGAGATAGGGTTTTCCGGTCTGAACGAACTCCAGGAACTCTTCCGGATGTCGGGAGAGAACGTCATCCAACTCCGGTTTTCCGGAGAACGCCCGAGCCTCGACCAGGTGAAACTCTCCAGCGGGGGCGAGATCGATGCCCTGATCCGGAACGTCGCGATCGACCACGATGCACGGTTCATCACGAGCGATCTCGTGCAGGCGGAGGTGGCAAAGGCCAAAGGTCTCGACGTCACCTACCTGCGGCCGCAGATCGGCGACTTCTCGCCGCTCTCGATCGACCAGTACCTCGATGAGGAGACGATCGCGATAACTCTTAAGGAGCGGGCTCAGCCGGTGGCAAAGATCGGGAAACTCCGGGATACCCGCCTGGTAACCCTCCGGGATGCGCCGATGACCGAGTACGAGCTCAAGGGCATGGCGCAGGAACTCCTCGAGCGGGCGAAACGCGACCCGGACGGCTTCATCGAACTCGAGAAGCGGGGGATCACGGTCGTCCAGATCGGGTCGCTCCGGATCTCGATTGCCCGGCGGCCGTTCTCGGACGGGATGGAGATCACGGTCGTCCGGCCGCTCGTCGACCTCTCGCTCGACGACTACGACATGGCACCGGAGATCAAGCAGCGGATCCTCGGGAACCGCCGCGGTGTCTTGATTGCAGGTCCGCCGGGCGCGGGGAAGACCACCCTCGCCCAGAGCCTTGCGACGTTCCTCGCCGACAACAACTTCGTCGTGAAGACGATGGAGGCGCCGCGCGACCTGCAGGTGCCCGACCACATCACCCAGTACACGGCGCTCGAGGGCAGCATGGCGAACACCGCCGAAGCCCTCCTGCTCGTCCGGCCCGACTACGTGATCTTCGACGAGATCCGCAAAAGCGAGGACTTCAACGTCTATGCAGACATGCGCCTCGCCGGGATGGGCATGGTCGGCGTGGTGCATGCCATGGAGGTGCACGACTGCCTCCGGCGGTTCTGCGACCGCGTGGACTACAGCATCCTGCCGCAGATCATCAACACCGTCATCTACGTTGTTCAGGGCGCGATCACGAAGATCTACGACCTCGAGCTGGCGATCAAGGCACCTGAAGGGATGCCCGGCGACGTGCATATCCGCCCGGTGATCGTCGTCCGCGACCACGCCCGGCGGGAACCCGAGATCGAGATCTTCCGCTACGAGGGAGAGACCCTGGTGATGCCCCTCGGCCGGAAGAGGAACGCCGCAGGACCGGCCGCCGCACCGGCGGAGCCGCCGGTCGTCGCGGCACCGGCTGCGGAGCCCGAGGAGAACGTCACCTGGAAGGTTGCCGAGAAAGAGGTCCAGCGCGAGATCGGGCGGTACACGACCGGCCCGGTCGAGGTCCGGATCATCAGCGATAACAAGGCCGTCGTCTACATCGAGGACAAGGACGTCCCGGCGGCGATCGGGAAGGGCGGCAAGAACGTCTCGGCGATCGTGAACAAACTCGGTATCGGGATCGATATCCGGCCAAAAAGCGAACTCGAGGCGCAGAAACCCGTCGAGGAAGAGATGCAGCTTGTCGGCGGCATCAAGATCCGTCTCGACAAAAAACAGCTGACGATCGTATCCCCCGAGAACAGGGGCAAGATCGTGGACGTCTTCGCCGGGAAGGAGTATCTCTTCACGGCCACGGTGAACGAGGAGGGGGACATCCTCCTCGCCAAGAACAGCACGATCGCCCAGGAGATGATCAAGCGCTACAACGAGGGCGAGACGATCCGGTTAAGACCGGTATGATACAGGCCGAACATGAGGAACCAGAATCTGGAGGCTTAGAGTGAGCGGATTAGATATGCAGGGCAACGAACGGGAGTGCATCGCCCGGTGGGAGCACGCGTTCGAGGCCGACCCGGCAGAGAAAGAGAAGTATTACCTGACCGTGGCGTACCCGTATCCGAGCGGGGCGATGCACGTCGGGCACGGGCGGACCTATATCGTCCCGGACGTCCTCGCCCGTTACCAGAGGATGAGGGGGAAAGAGGTTCTCTTCCCGATGGCGTTCCACGTCACCGGCACCCCGGTCATCGGGATCTCGAAGAGGATCGCAAACGGGGACACGACGACGATCGGGCTCTACCGTGACCTCTACCGGGTGCCGCAGGACATCCTCGATCGGTTCATCGACCCGATGGAGATCGTCCGGCACTTCTCGGAAGAGTACCGGCGCGTGATGCAGAAGTGCGGGCTCTCGATCGACTGGCGGCGCCGGTTCATCACCGTCGACCCGCAGTACAGCAAGTTCATCGAGTGGCAGTACAAGCACCTGCATGAGGAAGAGCACGTCGTCAGGGGTGCCCACCCGGTCAAGTACTGTCCCCAGTGCGAGAACCCGGTCGGCGACCACGACCTCCTCGAGGGCGAGAAGGCCGAGATCATCAAGTTTACCCTGGTGGTCTTCTCCTGGGACGGCGCCAGGATACCCTGCGCAACCCTCCGGCCCGAGACGGTCTACGGCGTGACGAACCTCTGGGTGAACCCGGACGTCACCTACGTGCGGGTGACGCTTGACGGCGAGGAGTGGATCCTGAGCCGGGAAGCGGCGGCGAAGCTTGCCCTGCAGGACCACGACGTCCGCGTGGGTGAGGAGATACCCGGGACGGCCCTCGTCGATGGAACGGTCTCCCACCCGCTCTCCGGCGACGTCCCCGTCCTTCCGGCGACATTCGTCGACCCGGACATGGGGACCGGGATCGTCATGAGCGTTCCCGCCCACGCGCCGTTCGATTACATCGCGCTCCGCGACCTGCAGCAGCAGGGGAAGTACACGTCCATCCGGCCGATCCCGCTCATCTCCGTCGAGGGCTACGGCGAGGTTCCGGCAAAGGACGCGGTCGAGCGGGCGGGCATCCGCGACCAGAACGACCCGGGGATGGAGGCGCTCACCCAGGAGGTCTACAGCGCGGAGTTCTCCCGCGGGAAGGTCTTCGAGAAGTACGGCGGAAAGCCGGTGCGGGAGGCCCGGGACGACGTTGCGGCCGTGATGATGGAGCGGTACGGCTCGATCCCGATGTTCGAGTTCGACAACCGCCAGGTCACCTGCCGGTGCGGCGGGCGGGTCTTTGTGAAGATCCTGCACGACCAGTGGTTCCTGGAATACAGCGACCCGTGCTGGAAGGAGCAGGTGAAGACCCAGCTCGAGCGGATGGCGCTCGTCCCGCCCGAGGTCCGGACGGAGTTCGACCGGACGGTCGACTGGCTGAAGGACTGGGCCTGCACCCGCCGGGTGGGGCTCGGGACAAAACTTCCCTGGGACCCGACCTGGATCATCGAGCCGCTCTCCGACTCGACGATCTACATGGCCTACTACACGATCGCCCATCACCTGAAGGCCATCCCGCCGGAGAACCTGACGCCCGAGGTCTTCGAGTACATCTTCAAGGGCGAGGGGGACCCGACCACGGTCGACCGCGAGACCCTCGATACGATCCGGAGCGAGTTCCTCTACTGGTACCCCTACGACTACCGGTTCTCGGCAAAGGATCTCATCTCGAACCACCTGACCTTCCAGCTCTTCCACCACCGGGCGATCTTCCCGCAGGAGCTGCAGCCGCAGGGCATGGTGGTCTTCGGGATGGGCCTTTTGAACGGGGCGAAGATGTCCTCGAGCAAGGGCAACGTCTTCCTCCTCGAGGACGCCGTGGAGGAGTTCGGTGCCGATACGGTTCGGATGTTCCTCGTCGGGAGCGCCGAGCCCTGGCAGGACTTCGACTGGAGGAACGAACTCGTCTCGTCGACGAGAAAGCAGATCGAGCGGTTCTGGAACACCGTTACGGAGGCGAAAGGGGCGACCGGCGCCCACGATATCGACGCCTGGCTCGCGAGCAGGCTCCAGCGGCGCATCGAGAACGCCACCGCGGCGCTTGAGGGATTCCAGACAAGGCAGGCCCTGCAGGAGGCGTTCTTCGGCGTGGAGGCCGACCTGAAGTGGTATCGCCGCCGCCTGCCCGAGGGCGCAGGCGCCGGGGCGGTGATGCAGGACCTCTGCCGCACATGGGTGCGGCTGCTTGCCCCCTTCGTCCCGTTCACCTGCGAGGCGCTCTGGAAAGATGTCGGCGGGGAGGGCATGGTTTCGTTCGCCCCCTGGCCGGAGGTGGACGAGGCGCGGGTCAGCCCGGGGATCGAGCTCGCCGAGGAGCTCCTCGCACGGACGGTCGAGGATATCGAGTCGATCATGAAGCTCATCCCGATGGAGCCCGCGTCCGTCAGCCTCTTCGTCGCCCCGGCATGGAAGCACGAGGCCTTCCGGATCATCGCGGCCTCGGCCGACAAGACGAGAGTGGTGCGCGAGATCATGCAGAACGAGGAGATGCGCAAGCGCGGCCGCGAGGCGACGGACGCCGCGAAGCAGATCACGAAACTCGTGCTGAAACTGCCGCCCGACCTCGTAAAGCAACTCGAAGCGTCACCGCTCGACGAGCAGACCGTCCTCGAGGGCGCACGGGAGTTCCTGGAGCACGAGTTCGGCGTGCCGGTGAAGGTTCAGAGCGCCGAGGCGAGCACGCACCCGAAGGCCTCGGGGGCGCTGCCGTTCAAGCCGGCGATCGTGATTGAGTAGGATACTCACTTTTTTTACGTTTGTTTTTCGAGCACGGTTCTTTAAGCGTCCATCCCCCACGTCCCTCGTATCTCCATGGAGAGTCGGCGGTGGAGCCGGGGCAGAGGATCTGGTATGCGATAAGGATGAAGGCCATTGTCCGTCACATGCGTCTTGAACAACCAAAGCGAGGGAAGAGCCCGGTACGGTGGACCGTGGGGGTATCGCCATTGGGGGTGGGGCCGACGGGGAGTGCGATGGTTCGTAGAACCGGAGCTCGACCACCGTCAGGTGGGAAGGGGGGTAACTCCCCCTCCCCTGTCTCCACCTCATACGAGGATAGTTGTAATCCCCACCCCTCCCGGCCTCCGGCCTCCTCACCCGCACCTACGGTGCTCAAACTCCCGCCGTCCGCTCCGCTCCCGGCAGTTGTTCCCCGCACCTACGGTGCTCAAACTCCCGCCGTCCGCTCCGCTCCCGGCAGTTGTTCCCCGCACCTACGGTGCTCAAACTCCCGCCGTCCGCTCCGCTCCCGGCAGTTGTTCCCCGCACCTGAGGGGCGGGGGCAGTGCGTGGCGATAGCCAATGGAAAGCCGTGCATGGGTTTGTGTACCCAGCCATAAAACTGAAGCAGGAGATGACCTGCGTACAAGTGACAGGCAACGACATCAGAGCGGTAGGAGCACGCTACCTCGTTGCACCGAAAATCGGAATGAAGAATGCGGAGTAATAGCCCGCAAAAAAAGAAGAAACGCCCTGCCGGAGAGAGAAGAATCCGGTTATTCCTTTCCCTTCAGTGCCTGCTGTGCTTTCTTCGCCCGCTCTTTCGCCGTATACCCGGTCACCTGCTGGAGATATGTCCTGAACCGGCGGTTGGTGTCGATGATCGTCTCGTCGTCGGCGTCCTTGCCCGCCTCGGTATCGACGATCAGGGTTTTGCCTCCTGCGCCCAACCAGACCTCAAGACGCAGGAGCGCTCCGTAGGAGATGGCGTAATGACCGTCCTCCGCCGCACGGGGTTCGATCCCGAACTGGTCACGGAGACCCTGAATCATGGATTCTGCGAGTTGTTTTGTGTATCCACGCTTGATCTGGTATTCCTGCATAATATTTTTAAGGGACATCCAGCTATGTTAAACTAATCCAGGAGTGAGTGATTGATCCCATGGACGATATAAAGGTCATATCCAGAGCGCTCGCCGGCGCCGAAAAAACAGTGTTGATCGGCTTTCCCGGGAGCGGGCTCGTCGGGAGTATTGCCCTGCAATATCTCGTCGAGCAGATGGAATTCGAGCAAATCGGGGCGATCACGAGCAAATATTTCCCTCCGGTCGCCCTTATGTCGAAGGGCGTGATTAACGCTCCCGTACGTCTCTACGAGAAGGATCACCTCGCCGCAGTCATCTCCGACGTTCCCATCCACCCGGCGATCTGCTACGAGGTGGCGAACGGCATCATGGACTGGCTCGCGCAGTTCGACATCAAGGAGGTCGTCACGATCGCAGGGATCATCACGAACGAACCGGAAAAGAGGGTTTTCGGGGTCGCGACCAGCAGCGGAGCGCTGCAGCACGTCGAGGAGAAGACGATCATCCTTCCGATGGGGAGCATCTCCGGCGTCGCGGCAAGCATCCTTACGGAGTGCAAGACGCGGGGCATCCCGGGGATAGGGTTGCTCGGTGAGACGGTGAACACCCCCGACCCGCGGTCGTCCGCGGCCACGATCGAGGTTCTGAACCAGATCTACGGCCTCAATCTTGACATCCAGCCGCTGCTCGAACAGGCGGTGGAGATCGAGGCTGCGATGTCCCAGATCGCCGAACAGGTGCAGAAGACCGAGGCCTCGCCCCGGAGAGAGCAGCTGCCGATGTACGGGTGATGACCATGAAGTACGCAGCGTTAACCGGAATCTCGCCGTCGGTCATTGCCGAACTCAAGAGCGGCAAGGCCCGCACCCTCGAGTTGAACAGCGCTCACAACATCATCACGCTGACCGAGACCGCCCCGGGGGAGTGTATCTTCATAACGTCGGTCAACGAGGAAGACCTCTCGCCCGGAGACCCGGGGATCATGGTCGACCTCCTCGTCCTCAACATCGGCATGAAACGGATCGAGGTCGCCAACCCGTTCTTCTTCGAGGAGCGGGAGCGGATGTCCGCCCGGATCAAGGTCCAGTTCCGGGGAACGACCATCGCCCGCGACGTCGAAGGGCGGAAGTGGGGTGACCCGACGAAGGTCGAGATCATCCGGTCGGCATGTTACCGCGCCGGATGATACGCTTCCTTTTTTTTGTGCGACTTTCCCGAAGGGAAAGGAGCTCGAGAAGCCGTCAGGCTTCGAGCCGCGACGGGCCGAAAGGCCGGAGCATGAGCACCGTCAGGTGCGAGTTGCGACGTTCCAACGGAACGGAACTTGAGACGTCCCGGCTCCTCAAAGGGTTAATAACCCCGGGCGACCAAAATGTATGGGAATACCACAGGGGTCTGTGGCTTAGCCAGGACATAGCGCCGGGCTTCTAACCCGGACGTCGGGGGTTCGAATCCCCCCAGGCCCGTCGTTTTTTGATACCATTTTCCGTAAGAGGAATACAAGCATCCGATCCACGGGATGCTTCTCGCCGCGTGCCGCAGAACCGCGGGGTTGATGACGGCGGATGGCCAATTACATCTCATGAAGCACGAAACGGTCAGACTGGCCGGAAAAGACGCCGACGGGTACGTGATACCCCTCGGCCCGGTGAACATCGTGGCGGTGGTGACGGATGCGGGGATGGTCGGTTGCGGCGCGTTCGACATCGATGCGCTTGAGAAGTTCGGCTACCCCGCAGCGCGGGTCAAACCCGCAGGAGGCGCATCCTCGATCGAGACCGTCGATGACCTCCTCCGCGGCGAGATCAAGGGGGCGAACAGGCATGCATCCGAGCGCGGGGTCGCCGTCGGCATGACCGGGCGCGAGGCGCTCGGCCATCTCTAGGACGTCCAGACCGATTCACGTTTTCAGGAAAAAACAGGGTTGGCCGGATCGAGCCGATCAACGGATTTTCGTCCCCGGCTTGACCGGCCGGAGAGGAACCAGGAGAGACGCTTCGTCGCCGGCGGCGAGGATCATCCCCCGGCTCTCGACGCCGAAGATCTTTGCGGGGGCGAGGTTCGCGATCAGCGCCACGTCTTTGCCCACCAGTTCGTCGGGGGCGTAGAACTGCGCGATGCCGCTCACTACCTGGCGCTTCTCGCTTCCAAGGTCGACGACGAGTTTGTAGAGTTTCTTTGAGCCCTTGATCGGCTCGGCCGAGACGACCTTTGCTATCCTGATATCGAGGTTGCCGAACTCCTCGATCGAGACGACGGGCATCTTCGGTGCGGCCGCCGCATTTGCCCTCTCCACCCGCTCGTTGAGGGTCGCCTCGAGGGCGGCGACCTGATCCTTCTCGACCTTCGCAAAGAGGGTAGAGGGCTTCGCGAGCGGCCGGGCTCCCACCGGCGCCGTGGCCTCGGCGATCGCGTGGTCCGCGATATCGTCGCCGTAGCCGAGCATCGTCCAGGCCCGCTGCATCGCGTCAGGCATCAGCGGTTCGAAGACGAGGACGAGCGCCTTGACGATCTGGAGACAGTCGGCGATCACCTGCTCTGCCGCGGCCCGGTCTTCCTTGATCAATTTCCAGGGGGCGTTGTTCTGGATGTAGCCGTTCCCGAACGATGCGAGCGTCATCATCGCATCGACGGCGTTCTTGAAGTCGTAGTCCCGCATCAGGCCATCGACAGCGGCAAGCGACCGCTCGATCTCCTCGATGACCTCCAGCCGCGGAGCGAGGTCGGGCACGCCTGAGAACTCCTTCTCGGCGAAGTACATCGTCCGGTAGATGAAGTTCCCGAGCGTCCCGACGATCTCGTTGTTCACCCGCTCGCCGTAGACCTTCCAGGAGAAGTCGAGTTCCTTCGTGTGGTTCGTGTAGGAGAGGAGGTAGTAACGGAGGTAGTCCGCCGGGAGACCCTGGTCGAGGTAGTCGTCGTTCGTCCAGACGACGTAGCCACGGGACTTCGAGAACTTCTTGCCCTCGATCGTGACCATGCCGCTCGCGACCACCGCACTCGGGAGGCCGTAGCCCGCCCCTTTGAGGAGCGCCGGCCAGAAGATGCAGTGGTGGTAGATGATGTCGCCGCCGATGAAGTGCGTGACGCCTGTCTCGTCGCCGCACCAATAGTCCTTCCAGTCGGCGCCGGCCTTCTGTGCCCACTCCTTCGTGAACGAGATGTAGCCGATCGGCGCATCGACCCAGACGTAGACGACGAGGTCGTCGCGTCCGGGGAACTTCACGCCCCAGTCCAGCGTCCGGGTGATGCACCAGTCGTGCAGGAGTTCCTTCACCCACCCGAGGGCGTAGTTCCGGGCGGTGGACGTGCCCCCAAGGGCGGGGAGATAGTCGAGGAGGAACTCGCGGAACGCCGAGAGTCTGAAGAAGTAGTGCTCCTGCTCCCGGTACTCCGCCTTACCCCCGCAGACCTTGCAGATCGCGTCCTTGATCTCGCCGGGCTCCAGGTGCTGCCCGCACCCCTGGTCGCACTCGTCGCCCCGGGCGACCGCCCCGCAGTGGGGGCAGATCCCCTCCACGTAGCGGTCGGGGAGGAACCGCTCGCAGTCCGGGCAGTAACTCTGGCTGACGGTCTCTGCGTAGACGTAGCCGTTCTCGATGAGCCGCTCGACGATCGAGCGGGTGGTCTCGTGGTTCATGGCGTCGTCGGTCATCCCGAACCGGTCGAAGACGACGTCCATCCGCCGGAACGTCTCGTAGAAGTGCTCGTGATACCGCTCCGAAAGGACACGGGGTGTCGAACCCTCCTGCTCGGCGCTGATCACGATCGGCGTCCCGTGGTTATCGGAACCGCATACAAAGACGACCTCTTCCCCGGACCGGCGCATATACCGGACGTAAAAATCCGCCGGCACGTAGGTCCGCAGGTGCCCGATATGGCAGGGACCGTTCGTGTACGGGAGCCCGCACGTTACCAGCAACGGCTTACCACTCATCCTTATTTACTCTGGTTGCGATGCTAATAAAGATACCAGCGCATGGCACGACAGATTAGAATCCCGGTGAGATCGTTCGGCTCCGAGGTAGGAATGCCTGCCGTTCCGGAGCTCGCGGAGTGGCTGAAGGGGAAGAGAGGGGTGGAAGCGGATCTTACCACCTACCGGCTCGAGCGGTCGCTCGACGTCCAGGAAGGCGTGGCGGTACCGGCCGCCGGCGGCATCTTCTACGGCGAGCGGTTGAGCGGGGCCTTCCTCGGCATGGAGGACGGGGTGCTCGTAGGCGAGCCGGGGATCGATCCGGCCACCGTGGCCGACGATGCCCGATTTGTCAGGGCAAGACGTAAAGATGCATGGGTCGCTCTCCCCGCCCCTCAAAGGCTCGGGTTTCGCGATGCTAGTATCAGAGACGAGGAAGAGTTCTCCGAGACGATAGCGGACCTGTACGCCCGGCTGATGCGGGAAATGCGCGATCAGGGCGTGCAGGGCCACGTTCTGGTCGCAGATGTGGCGGATGCGATCGAACTCGAGGTGCTTGCGGGGAGAAAAGTCCTCTTCTTCCCGAGAAACCCGGGAACCTTCGACCTGGAACTCCTGCTCGAATACCAGGACACTCTCGTCCTCCCTGCGGCCGTGCTCGACCGGGCACCGGACCTGATGGACCGGTTCCGCGTCCGGAAACTCGTCCTGCTCGATGCGGAGGGAAAGGATCTCGCGGCGGCCGCGGCCGAACTCGCCGACCCGGATATGCTCGAGGCGGGCGGCTACTGCGAGGACGACTGCCCGGACTACTGGAAGAGCCTCGTCGAGCGGGCGTTCATTCCTCGATAGACTCCGCCTTCTCCGCCAGGCGGCGGTAGTGGCGATTCCTCTTTATAAGCCAGAAGAGGAGCCGGTCGAGGAGGGTGAACGTAAACGTTCCCCCCGCCGCGTGGGGATGGCCGCCGCCGGAGAACTCCCGGGCGATGAGGTGGCTGACGGGGGAGACGGAACGGATGGATATCCGGCCGCTTGAAGAGACGATCACCTCGATCTCGGTGCCGAGTTCTTCGCGGATGGCGTGAGCGGTCTCGCTCGGGTAGCCGTAGAGGGGAGCGAACGCGATCCGGTAGCGGCCGTCCTCGATGATGGTGGTGTGCCGGATGCTCTTTTTGATGTCCCGCTCCATCTCCCGGACGATCTCGCTGTACTCGCTCTCGATCCTCGCGTCGACGATCGTTCCCCGGACAAAGTTGTCGCGGACGTACTCCCGCCAGCCCTTCCGCATCGCCACCTGGCCGAGCATCTTCGACCGGGGGTCCTGGTGCTTCCAGAGGTCGTAGTCGCAGACGACCCGCGCGATCTCTTCGGCCACCGGGTCGCCGGGGGCGAGGTCGCGGGCGACGATCCCGGTCGCGCAGGTGGAAACGTCGACGTGGAGGAGACTTGTCTTCGCATCAACGGCGCGGATCTCCTCGTCCTTCCAGCGATGGTGGTCGCGCCACTCGATTCGCCACCCGTTGGAGCGCGCCTTCGCCAGCCGCTGCTCGACACCCTGCTGGTAGCCGAGATCCGATATGCTGAGGAGGTCCCCCCGTCCCGGAGAGCCGGCAACAGCGTCGAAGAGGGAGAGGAATTTGCCGACCGAAGACCAGACGGTGAAGACCTTCCCGTAAGTCCTCCGGTGAATGGCGTCGCTCCCGACGGCGTCGAGGTCGTTGTGCGTGAGGTGCACGACGTTCTCCGTCCTCCCGGAGAGCGCCTGCATGAGGTTTCCGCCCGGGGCATCCGGCTTTGGATCGCTTCCGCCCATTGTTCTTTATATCGGCGTACGACGTGATAAAAAGGCGGTTATGGGCCCGCTCCCGCCCCGCCGTCCCGGGGCAACACAGTATTTATTAGGAACGACCGACAACACTGTAAGGCAGAAGCCCCTGTAGCTCAGACTGGGAGAGCGCCAGACTGAAGATCTGGTTGTCCCCGGTTCAAATCCGGGCGGGGGCACTTCGAGCAACTTTTCTGATGTCTTCGCTTCTGAAAGAAATCATGAGATACAGAGCATGTGCTGAAGCCTTGCGAGATTATTCTATAGACTGCATTCCAAGGCATCGCGTACGTGAGACAGCACCTTCGTGGATCAGCCGGTAGAGCATGTCCTTGGTAAGGACAAGGTCGCAGGTTCAATTCCCGCCGAAGGCTAAAAGACTAGACTTCTTATTCCTTTCTTTAAAATCAGCGATTTGACCTTCAAGTGGCCTCCTCAAAAATTTTAGCGGAATACGCTTTCTTGATATCTGCTGGATCTTTATCTAGATTTTCCTGCCGCTCTTCCAATTTATCTCTGTATCGATCTATATATTTGGCAATCCAGAGAATAATTGACTACCTTTATTTTAGGAAAATACAATCTCAGATTGATGGGCTCTGATGATAGATATGCCGATGTCGTGAGAGGTATCGGCCTGGCAATTGTTGGGTTATACGTTTTTTGGGTCTTTGCCGTTCCACCTATAATGAGTTGGATCTCTGCAAACGCACTTCCTCTCATGCTGATCGGAGGCGTGTGCCTAGTCGTAATTGTTGGGGTAGGGTACTGTTGGGTGCGGGAAGATACACGCGCTGCCGAGCGCCTCGCGCGGGAGGGGGAGGAGCGGGTACGTAAAGAGCGGGAGTATGCGAACCTCCAGCGGCAGCAGGGGCTGGAGGAGTACCGGACGATAGAGGGTAAGGTTGTCTGGGTTCCACGGGAGCAATTAGAGGAGGTCGCCCAAAGGGACCGGGAGGAGGCGGAGGCGCGGAAACTGGTGAACCGGCTCGTGACCCGCATTAAAGCGTTCAGGCCGTCACGCGACTACGCAAGCGAGTGGGAGTACCATATCGAGTTGCAAGGATATCTCAAGGGGATGTTTCCCGATGCCCGGATTGAGGTGCAGACGGGCTCATCCCGGCCGGATATTGTCGTTCAGGATATTGCTATCGAGGTGAAGGGACCCACGTATTCCAAAGACCTGCAAACGATCGCCGATAAACTGGTGCGGTATTCACAGCACTATAATTCCATCATCGTCGTCTTGTTCAAAGTGCAAGTGAACGAAAGGCGATATTTAGAGTGGGAACGGGGGATTAAGAAAACCTTCGGAGATGTTCGGGTCATCTGCATACCGGGTCGGTAACTAGCCGCGCTACAGTGCGAATGTCGGGTCCACGAGATGAACGTATATGCCGATGAGAACCACCAGTACCTAGAACCAATTTTTCTTAATATATCTCCAGAATCGCCATGTACTGTATACAACTTCTCGATATACACTCTGCAGTCTCCACCAGATGGACACTCGTTCAGGCTCAGGTGGATAGTGGTAGGAGGAGGCGATCTTGTCTCCATCCGAGGGGTAAAACCTAGGGTCCGCCAGCTCATCATGGGGTTCCTACGTTCAGGGGGAAGGGTACCGTCGCAGCCTTTGAAGGTGCAAATACCCTATCCCCTATGCCGACAGAGTGATCCCCATGCGTATCAAATTCTGCGGAACTGCCAGCCTTGCGGATATGCGGTGCGCAATCGACGCGGGCTGCGACGCCGTGGGGTTCATCATGGGCGTAACCCACCAGAGCAGCGATTTCGTGACGGCGGCAGAAGCCGCGAAGATGGTACGCCGTCTCCCGCCGTTCGTCGAACCGGTCGCGGTCACCCACCTGCAGGAGACACAGGACCTTATCGGGCTGGTGAAAGAGTCGCGCTGCACGACGCTGCAGGTCCAGAACATCATTGAACCCACCGAACTGGACGCCGTCCGCGACGCTCTCCCGTACGTAACGATCGTGAAAGCCGTTCACGTGACGGACGCATCGGCCGTCGCGGCGGCAAAACGCTACGAACCTTACGCCGACGCACTCCTCCTCGACACCAGGACCCGTGAGAAACTCGGGGGAACGGGGATCCCTCACGACTGGAACATCAGCGCGGCAATCGTCGCAAACTCGACAATTCCCGTCATACTTGCAGGAGGGCTTACACCGGAGAACGTTCGGGAGGCGATACGGAAGGTCCGCCCCTACGGGGTCGACGTGCATACCGGCGTCAGGAAAGACGGTGTCCGCAACCCTGAGCGGACGCTTGCTTTTGCCCGCGAAGCAAGAAACGCCCTGCCGAACTCCGGGAACGAAGAATAGATCCCCTCTCAACCGCCGGCATCGAGGGCACGAAGTGCCTGAACCGGCAGCACGGCTTCGATCTTCTCGTGCGAGAGATCATCATAATGGGGAAAGAGCGGAGCCACGAACTTTTCAGCCGCGATAACATGGTTCTCCGGGCTATCCCGGCAGGCAACGTCCAGAACACCAACACCTGCCTTTTCGCTCGCCGCTACAAGAACATATATATACTTGCGAACATATGAGTAATAATGGCGGGCGAGAGTACGCCCGCAAGGAGATGAATCATGCCAGGATTTGACGGTACAGGACCAGGAGGGCAGGGGCCGCTGACCGGCGGCGGGTTCGGCTATTGCAACCCTACCGCACGGAGACCGTGGCCGCCCGTGTGGGGCCCCGTTGGGGGTTATCGCGTTCAGTACTCGCCCTACCCGGGACAGGTCTACGGTCTCGGCCGCGGGGGGCTGCCACGCGGTGGCGGCCGCGGCCGCAGCTTCGGCGGGGGACGGGGCCGCGGACGGCGGTGCTGGTAGCCACGGGCCGGCAGGGGGAATCCTGTCTGCACGCATCACCGGGATCCTCGCCATGCTAACGGCACCAAACCCCTTCTTTCCCTGCTCTTCCACTCATGCTCCAGAATGCGGGCATGGATGATCCTACCCGGGTTTGACGGCAAAGGACCCTGCAGGTGTAGCAATTCGTGTAAAATTACGTAAAAATAGTTGTTTTCCACCGGCAGGACCCTGCCCGGCCGGCACTACTCGAGACGTACAGCGCCTGTCGGACACTCGTCGACGCAGGTGCCGCAGTCAATGCAGAGCCCGGTGTCGATCTTCGGCTTCACGTCTTCCATCCGGATTGCTCCGGCCGGACAGGCACCCACACAGGTCTCGCACCCGGTGCAGAGTTCCGGATCGATGATTGCCGCCATGCTCACTGTACTCCGGCAGGCTCCGCGAGGGGCGGCCGGATGGCAATCCGGCCCGCACCAGCTCGCATCAGGCGTTCACCACCGGCGCCCGCGTCCGCCGCCGAAGCCGCGGCCACGGCCGCACCCGTACGGGATTCCGCCTCGCCCAAGGCCGTAAACCGGCTGCTGCTGGGCCGGAGCCTGCTGGGTGGTCTCGTTCGTTTCTCCGGCAGGGTTGCCCTCTGCCGGCGGCTGCGGCGGCAGGACGCACCGGCCCATGCGCCGCCCGGTCATCGGCCCCATACCCTGGGGCCCGGTACCATCAAATCCTGGCATTGCTGTTCACCTCTGTTGTAACATATTACTCATATGCGCTAAAAGATATAAAGGTATCTATCTGCGCAGGATATGCCCGATATGAACAGACCGTAAAATCTTCATGCACAACCAGAAATACCAGCCTGTACGGAACTGGCTCCTTTTGGTACATCCCATGCCAAAGCTTACCGTCGATCAGGTTCCACCCCAGATACGCAGAACGGCCGAACCCACCATGTCATCCACACCTGCATCCGATGAAGTGCTCAACCCACGCGCCACCCTCGACGAACTCGAAGACGGCGTGCTCCTGCTCGACGGCGACAGGAGAGTGGTACGGGTCAACCGGATCTTTCAAAGCCTTCTATCGCTGCCGGACAACAGGGATCTCACCGGGGCGGACGCGATGGCGCTCATCCGCACCCACCTCGCACCGCTCATCGCCGATCAGGGGGCAGCCGGGCGGCTGATCGCGGCGATCCGGGAAAGGAAGATAATCTCCGGGCTGGAATGCCGGATTGCTCCCGACCGGTGGGTGGCATGCTCGGTCCGGGTCCCGGATAGCGGCGCGGTGCTCCTCCTCGTCAGCGACATCACCGCGAGGAAAAAGAGCGAGGAGAACTACCGCCGTCTCGAACAGGAGCGAAACCGCTACCGGGAACTCTTCGAACTCGCCCCCGACGGCTACTTCGTCTGCGACCCGCAGGGAACGATCCTCGACGTGAACCGGGCGGGAGCCCTCCTCCTCGCGAAAGACCGGCAAACCCTGATCGGGACGGCCGGCACCGATCACATCGTCCCGGGGGACAGGAAGGCCTGCCGTGACCTCGTCGCCCGATTCGAAAGCGGAGCCCCGGGCCCCCTGCGGGAGATCGAGGTCCGGGTGCAGCCGGCGACCGGAGAGCCCGTCCCCGTCTCCCTCTCGGCAACCGCCATCCGGGACGACCGGAGCGGCCTTACGGAGATCCGGTGGCTCGCCCGGGACATCACCCAGAGATTTCAGGTGGACGCGGAGCAGGAGCGGCTGCTCGCCGAGAACCAGTCGCTCGCGGCCAACCTCGCAGCAGAACGCGACATCCTCCGGACGGTCATGGAGTACACCGACGTCCACCTCGCCTACCTCGATCCCCATTTCCGGTTCGTTCGCGTGAACACCGCCTACACAGAAGGTTCCGGGCATGCGAAGGAGGAACTTCTCGGCCGCAATCACTTCGACCTCTTCCCGAACCCGGAGAACCAGGCGATCTTTGAGCGGGTTCGGGATACCGGCGAGCCGTTCCGGATACACGCAAAACCGTTCGCGTACGTTGACCAGCCGGAACGTGGGACGACCTACTGGGACTGGAGTCTCGTGCCGGTGAAGGATGCGAAGGGAGGCGTCCTGGGGCTGGTCCTCTCGCTTGCCGACGTCACGGAACGGATACGAGCTGAGGAAGAGCTTCGTATCCGGAACAGGAGGCTCGCCGTCCTGAACGCGGTCATCGCCGCCTCGGCATCCGGGTTCACCCTGGACGAACTGCTCGAAAACACGCTCGATGCGGCGCTCGACAACCTCGGGTTCGATGTCGGGTCGATCTACATGCTGGAGGAGGGAGAACGGATGCAGGCGATCATCCGGTGCCACCGGGAGGTCTCCGAGTTCGCCCTGATGCATAACGGGAGGCTCAACGTCCGGCACTGGCCCTACAACCGGGTATTCGTCGCGGGGCAACCGTGGTTCGTTGAGGGGACAGAAGATGCGCCCGGCCGGGACCTGGATCTCCTCGCGGACTTCGGCGTCGCTTCCCTGGCCTTCATTCCGCTCGCCGCCGAATCCTCCGTCGTCGGGGCGTTCGTGCTCGGGAGCACCGCCGCACCGGAGATCCCGCAGGAAACCCGGCGGGTTCTCGAAGCGATCGGCCGTGAGGTCGGGAGCGGGGTTCTCCGGGGGATGCTCTACTCACGGCTCGAGGCGGCGAACCGGGAGGCGAACCTCTACCTCGACATCCTCACCCACGACATCAAAAACGCCGACAACATCGCAAACATCTACGCCGAACTGCTCGGCAAGACGCTCGCCGGGGAGGAGCGGGATTACCTGCAGAAACTCCGGGCCGGTATCAGAAAGAGCATCGAGATCACGGCGAACGTCGCCACGATCCGCAGGATCCGCGAGAGCCGGACGGCGTTTCGCCCGGTCGACCTCGACCGGGTGATCCGGGAGGAGATCGCGCACCACCCGGATACACGCATCGCGTATGAGGAACCACGCGTGACGGTACTCGCCGACGACCTCCTGCCCGAACTCTTTACGAACCTCATCGCCAACGCCGCAAAACACGGCGGGCCGGATGTCAAGGTCACCATAACCGTCGAGGATGCCGGGGAAGACGGGCTTGTCCTCGTCACCGTCGCCGACACCGGCCCGGGGGTTCCGGACGAGGCAAAGCAAGCCATCTTTTCCCGGTTTGAGCAGGGGAAGGGCCGGGAGAGCGGCCAGGGCCTCGGCCTCTCGATCTGCCGGATGCTTGCTGCCCGTTACGGCGGCCGGATCTGGGTGGAAGACCGGGTGGCGGGCCGCCCGGAGGAAGGGGCAGCGTTTGTGTTCACGCTCAGGGAGGCCGGGGATAACGGCGAAGCCCCGGAAGAGGGAGGGTAAGAGATGATTCCCGGAACCGCCGTTACTCGAAAACGCTTCGCGTTTTCTCGAACTCCTGCCGGTCGCTCCGCTCCCGCCAGTCGTGGAAGATGATTCCCGGAACCGCCGTTACTCGAAAACGCTTCGCGTTTTCTCGAACTCCTGCCGGTCGCTCCGCTCCCGCCAGTCGTGGAAGATGATTCCCGGAACCGCCGTTACTCGAAAACGCTTCGCGTTTTCTCGAACTCCTGCCGGTCGCTCCGCTCCCGCCAGTCGTGGAAGATGATTCCCGGAACCGCCGTTACTCGAAAACGCTTCGCGTTTTCTCGAACTCCTGCCGGTCGCTCCGCTCCCGCCAGTCGTGGAAGATGATTCCCGGAACCGCCGTTACTCGAAAACGCTTCGCGTTTTCTCGAACTCCTGCCGGTCGCTCCGCTCCCGCCAGTCGTTCAAAAAAGAATATTCACCGGGCAGGCACCGCTGCCATGCCCTTCTCGACCCGGCGGGCCACTTCCTGCTTGACCTTCCGGATATTCGCCGCCTGGTCACGCTCCGCAAGGCTCGGGCCCGCTTTGGAGACGACCTCCTCGCTCGGGACGCCTTTTGCGTTCATGACGCGCAGGTAGCCGAAACTCGCCCAGCTGTCCGGGAGGTCGCGCATCCGCACGAACTCCATGTTTTGGGGCGCAAGGTCGAGCTGGTTGTCGATGACGCTGTTGACGTAGTCCTTGTTCTCCTCGAAGACGACCAGGGGCTCGATGACGTCGGCCTTCACGACATCCATGATATCACGCCCCTCGACCTTCTGGATCAGCCGTGCACACTCATCGAAGTGGGTGATCTCCATCTTCATGAACTTCTCCCAGATCCCCTTGATCCTCGGGTCGCTCTCGGTCTGGGCACAAGAATAGTAGAGATAGGCCTCGTTGAGCTCGATCATCGCCATCTTCTCGAGCATCGTCTCGTTCGGGTCGCCAAGCAGCCCGTACTGGGTCACGTGCTGCTCCTCGATCTCCGCGATCTCCGCGTAGAGCTGCCGCGCAATCTCGTCGGGATACATGAACCCGTGCGACCGGTAGTAGAGCATCGTCTGCTGCTCTCCGGCCGTGATCGTGATGTAGTTCATCTTCGTCTTGATATCGGCCGTGTCCTTGTCGTAGTGTTTGCGCATCGAGTCGTCGGGGTGGCGGTGCTCGATGCTCGTCGGCCGGCCCGGCTTGACCTCGGTCTTGCCCTGGACGATCGAGTCGGGGTCGCCGCCCTCGATGTAGTCGTAGAGGCAGCTGTATCGGTAGAGGTGGTCGAAGTCCTCGAGCAGGGCAAAGTCCAGCGTCTGCTTCACGTAAGGATCCGGCTCGTTCTTTGCCAGGTTCGCGGTGAGGTCGACCGCCACCTGCTCGTAGCCGAGGGTGGTCTCGACGATCGACTGGTCCGCCGGGTTGAGCCAGTTGATCGTCTCCTGCTGCTGGGAGTCGATCCGCCGCATCAGGGCCATCGACTTCTTCACCTCGGGATCGGGGTGCATCCGCTCGATCGCGTGTGACATCAGGACGGCGTTGTTCTCGATGCCGTTCATGAGGATGATCCGGGTCCGGGTGTAGGCGTCGACCGCCTTTTTGTCGTACGGGGCCGGAACCATATCCTTCCAGTTCATAGGCTGCTCTTCGATAGGCATGCCTTCCATCTCGAATGGTTTGAATTGCGCCATCTCGTCTTCCTCCATAACCCCCGCATATCCATCGGCACGGGCATCTCCGGCAGTACGGCGGTACGGGCGGTGAACCCTGCGGTCCACCCGCACACCGGAAAACCGGGGGGTTGCTCCCCATGCCGGTCACGCCACAAAAACCTAACGGCCGGGACAAGCAGGCAGAAAAAACGCTCTCCGAGAGCGTATCGACAGCCGCCCAACGACGTCCGGGGGATTATCCGGCCCGGCACCGTCCCGGGCCGCCGGGAAGACCGCAACGTATACATCACCAGAGGCGCGGCTGCAGGAGGAGACCCCCGATGCGGGGCACCCGGGTACAAAATGTTAAGTATGCAGGCTCAAGAGGGAACGGCGGATGGCGACCGGTCATCCGACGGCAACCTGACTGCAGGAGGCAAGCACCATGACAGGGAGAGAAGACGACCCTTCCGGCCCCGGGCGGCGGCAGGATGAGGATCAGAGAGAAGACGACAGGAAGAGGGGCCGCGACTTCCCGGGCCTCACCGCAGACTTTCGGGTCGACATTCTCGATCACGGCGACGAAGTGATCGTCGTTGCGGAACTGCCCGGCGCGGAAGAGGACGAGATCCGGATCAACCTGCCAAACCCCCAGACCCTGCGAATAACGGCGAGGCGCGCCGGGCCGGTCGAGGAGGAGCCGGAGACCTACTACATCCACGAACGCGGAGACGCCACCCTGAGCCGGATGATACGCCTGCCCGCGAGCGTGACGGAAGAAGGCGCCGAAACCGGATTCAAGAACGGCGTCCTCGAAGTGCGCCTGAAGAAGATGAGGAAACCGTCCGGGCCCGGCGGCAAACAGATCCCCATCGGGTGACGGGGACCGGAGGGGGCACGCATCAGTCCCGGGCCGCACACCCGGCCATCCGGGTCGTCACCACCTGCGGGTGGTAACAGATGACGCTGTCCCTGGCGGTGATCCTGCCGTTGACCACCTGGTCGACGGCGGTGAGGTGATCCTGCACGCCCCGGGTGAGGAGATAGTACTCCCGCACGAACTCCTTGCCCCGTGCGCCCATCTCCACGGCCAACTCCGGGTTCCGGAGGAGATGGAGGATCCGGTCGGCGGTCTCCCGGATCGTCGAGACCAGGTAGCCGTTCCAGCCGTCGCGGATCTGGAGCGGTATGCCGCCGACACTCCCGGCGACCACGGGCTTCTCCTTCCAGAGCCCTTCGGTCACCGTCAGCCCGAATCCCTCTTTGATGGACTTCTGGACGATCACGTCCGACGCCCGCTGGAGCGCGTTGATCTCGCGGTGACTGTCCGGTGGGAGATCGAGGATATGGATCTCGGGATCGTCCTCGGCCGTCTCGCGGACCTCACGCAGGACGATGAAACACTCCGGGTCGTCGCACGCCCGCCCGCCGACGAGGACGAGCTGGCAGGGCATCTTCTGGCGGACCTTTTTGAACGCCTGGATGACGCCGACCGGGTCTTTGAAGACGTCGTACCGGGAGACCTGGGTGACGATCGGCTTTTCCGGGTCGATGCCGTATTTCGCGAGGGTTGCATCGATCTCGGATAAGGGGAGGTCGCGGTTCTTCTCGGACAAGGGATCGATGAACGGCGGGATGATGAAACTCGGCACGTTCCAGAGGGGAAGATACTGGAAACTGGAGAATACCCCGGCGTGATACTTTTCGACCAGCCTTCGTAAGATGTTGCCGATGCTCCCGACGGTCGCGGTGGGTACCGTCTCCAGCTGGACGTGACACCGCCAGAGCAGCCTCTTTCGCTCGAGTTCCCGGTTCGTCAGGAATTCGACGAGGCCGAGCGGCTGGGGATCGTGGATGGTCACGACATCGGAATCATCCTCGATCAACCCTTCGTTCTGCCGCTGGGCCTCCCAGTAGGTCTCGATCATCGCCGGTGAGAAACCGCCCCCCCGGCCCTGGAGGAAGTTGTGGAGCGTCTTTGTCACGTCGAAGAACGCCGGTTCGGCTTCCATGACGCTCCAGGTCGTCTCGAGGCCGAGCGCGTTGAGAAACGGAACGTACGAGATCAGGATCTCCGAGACGCCGCCGCCGTAGCGGGTCGAGTTGATCTCCTGGAGCCTGACGCCGGAGAGACGCCCGGCAAGTTCCTCGATCGCTGAAAACTGTTTTGTACCCACGATTCGCTGGTATTCCCTGAGGGAGGGATACCCGGGGAGATCCGTAACGATCATGAGAGGAACACTACCCGGCAATACGCACCCAACCGATAAAATGCCTTTCGGTGGGAGATGCGCAAACCCGGGAAGATGCCGCGGGGATGCGTGCTAACAGAGGTTACTCGCTTTTGATCTCGAGGGTACGGCGAGCGTCGTCGTCCGTGCGAGAAGAGGCGTCCCGGGGGAGAGCCCTCTCCAGGGCAGCCTTCAACTCGGCAAGAGAGATGGGCTTTTCCAGGACACCGACGATGTCGTCCGCGTATCTCGAATACTCTTCCGGCCAGACATGTTTTGCGGTGAAGAGCAAGACCGGGATATCCTTGTATTCGTCATTCCGTTTTAGTTCTTCCAGGAACTGCCATCCGTCTATGGGAGACATCATCACGTCGAGAATGATGAGCGCGGGCTTCTCTTTCTTGATTGCCCGCAACGCATCCCATCCGTTGTGAACCAGGAGCGGTTCGCGGTTGATCTTCTTGAGCAGCAGTTCCATTACTTCCAGCGTCGGCAGGTCATCGTCAACGACCATAATCTTGTTTCCCAAAACTCATACCTCCCTTGGTATCCTGATGGTGAAGGTGCTCCCTTCGCCCACCTCACTCGTCACCGTTATATCCCCTCCATGCAGCAGGACATACTTGTTTGCGATCGAGAGCCCAAGGCCGGTGCTGCCGCCCCTGTGATCCGGTTTTGCGTCTCCGATGTAGAACGGCTCAAAGATCGATTCGATAATATCCTCGGGGATACCGATGCCATTATCACGCACCATAATATAATGGTTCTCATTTGATCTCGTATACCGGATCCATACATCCTCTGGCGGTTCATTATACTTAACGGCATTCGATACCAGTCCTGCCACCGCCATGGAAAGCCTGTCGGGATCTCCCAGGATATGGACATTATCGGGTATTTCGTTATAAATCTGGACACTTTGTTCGTATTCGCCTTCCGAGACGACGGCGTCGACGAGGTCGCGGAGCGGGATGTCCCGAACGGTCAGGTCGACGTAGTCCATCGTAAGCAGACTGAGCTCGACCACCCTCTCCACCACCGCCTGCTCCTGATCGGCGCACCCAAGGCAGGTCTTGAGGGTCTCTTCCGTCTTCTTCGTGAGGCCGTAATAACCGGGATCTTCGACGATCATCTGGAGATAACCGACGAGCGGCTGCAACGGGGTGCGTAATTCGTGGGAAAGCCTGGTGATGAGCCCTTTCCACTGTTCAACCTCCCAGGAGAGCTGCCTGCACGCAAGCCTCTGCCGCCGCACCTCGGTGGTGTCCCGCGCCGACCCCACGATGCCGGTGAACGCGCCGTCCACCCCGTTATACGGGGCGATTGTAACGGAAAAGGTGTGCCGGGCGCCTGCTATTTCCAGGTCGAGGTCATAACAGGCGTTCTTCTGCTCCTCGATCGCCTTCCGGATCCGCTCCATGTTCTGCGCGGCAAGGTCGGCGGGCAGGAGGGCGTCCACGCCCTTCCCGACGATCTCTTCGGGAGAAATCCCATACTCGGGCGCACGAACCCAGGAGAAGTGCAGGATGCAGCCCGCGGCATCCTGCATGAAGAAGATATCGTTTGTCTGCCGGATGAGTTCCATCAGCCGCCCGTTCGACCGGATGAGTTCGTTGTTCTCGCCGAGAAGCCTGCCGGTGTCCACAACCGTGCATTCGAAGAGGTTCTCGGAGCGAAGGAGCCTGCAGGAGAGAAGAACCCTCCGTGCATCGCCGTTGTGCGCATAAAACGTCATCTCCACGTTTCCGACGTAGCCTTCCCGCTTCATCTCCTCGATGAACCGGGCCTTGCCGGAATCGTCCGCCCAGAACGCCTCTGCCGGGATACCGATGAGTTCCCGGGGTGCGTAACCGAGCATATCCGCACACTTTCTGCTGGCGCAGACAACACGGAGAGTTTCAGGGTCGCAGAGGAACCTTGCATCCCGGGTATCCTCGACGATCCGCCTGCACCGGGAGGCAGCCAGGTGAGCAGCCTGCGAAAAGAGAGTTGTGGCCCCGAAGACCCAGAAGAAGATCATCGTGTGCAGCCCCGTCATCACGGGGTCGATGGCAAAGCCGAGTGCCGACAGGTGCGCCCGGACGATCACAAACCCGGCAACAAGGAGCGCTGTCGCCCGGAATGCCTGCCGGGGGAACCAGAGAGCGGAAAGGAGTATCGGGATGCAGTAAATGAGGGGGCAGAAGAGCTGAGCGTTCATCGGTGCAGCCGCCGTGAGCATGAGCGACACCGCCGAGAACGATACCACCACAATCATCTTGACGATATCCGTCCCGGTAAAAACGTCCTGTCGAAAACAACTCATGGGGCTCCGGTTCAGGCGCATAGACAATAGAGAGAATATCCCAGGAAATGTATATAAGCAATTCGGATTCATCCGGCCGGTAAACAATAATGTTTCTGAAAAACAAGTGCAATTATTTGAGATTTTGGGGCGGGACTCGAATATTATTCAACCCATGAAGAGGGGCGGCAGGAGTTTCTGCGGGCTCGGTACTTCCCGAAAAGAGAGCATATATGAAGATCGGCGTGTAACCCTAGATTATGCGCCCGTTTGTCTTCGTCAACATCGCCATGAGTGCTGACGGGAAGATCTCGACGAGAGAGCGGCGACAGGTGAGGATCTCGGGTAACGAGGATTACTTGCGGGTCGATCGGATCAAAGCGGAGAGCGATGCCATCATGGTCGGCATCGGCACGGTGCTCGCCGACAACCCTTCCCTCACCGTCAAGTCCCCGGAACTCCGGGCCGAAAGAAGGGCGGCCGGAAAGGATGAGAACCCCATCCGCATCGTGGTGGACGGCAGAGGAAGGACACCTCCGGACGCGGACATCCTCCACAAGGGAAGCGGGAAGCGTATCGTCGCGGTTTCGAAGAAAGCGCCCAAAAAAGCCGTGGAGGCCCTCCGGGAGCAGGCCGCCGTCGTCGTCGGCGGCGAAGAGACCGTCGACCTTCGCGGCCTGCTCGAAGAACTGCACCGGCAGGGCGTCCGACGCCTGATGGTCGAGGGGGGCGGGACGCTGATCTGGACACTCTTTGAGCAGGGGCTCGTCGACGAACTCCAGGCGTTCGTCGGAAACATCGTCATCGGCGGGAAAGAGGCTCCCACACCGACCGACGGCGCCGGTTTTCTCCGGGAGGAAGATTTTCCACGGTTACGGATCATCGAGGCCGTCCGGTTCGACGACGGCCTGCTCGTGCGGTGGGAAGTGGAGAGAACGTGAGGCGGGAAAGACTCCGCTCGATAATCATTTTTTCAACAATAGAGAAACGGAACCCGACCGCCTGCCCAGGCGAAGACACCCCCGGCCTGCCGATCGAAAAAAAGGTTGTTTGGATCAGGGGACTTCCACGATCTGGTCCCTGATCTTGAAGGTGCCTCCTGTGACGAAGGATACGGTTATCTCAACCCGGTTCTCGCCTTTCGCGTGCTGAATGATGAACTCGTCGCCTTTTACGGGCTGCATCTTTTCGGTGAGGACTTCCCCGGTCGACTTGGTCACGCGTACGTCGATATTCGTCACGTAATCCTGTCCTTTACCGCCGTTGAAGGTGATGGTGAGGTCGTGCGTGAACCGGGAGGGGTATCCAGGCTCGATCCCGAACTCAACCTCCTTGCCCGGCGGCGCCGTCTGCGTCGGGCCGGGGGTGAGGGAGACCGCGGTCGTCGTGGGCTCAGGCGTCTCCCCGATCGTCGCCGTCTCTCTCGGGGTGGTGGGGTCGGCGGGGTCGCCCGAGCCGGTGCAGGCAGCGGAGAGCGAAAATGCGAGCAGAAGCACAATCAGAGCTGATAGCAACCTGAAGTTCATAAAGGATTCATGCACATCAAGGTATTTCACCCTTTCGTCATGCTCGCGGCGTGCTGAGGATACAAGGGTATAAATAACCCACGGTGCTGCCGGCCCGGCGGCGCGACCCGGGGAAACCGCATCGGACCGAAGAGAAACGGAACAGAGGACAACGAGATTTCAATTGGGTTTTGGAACAGGAGGCTTGTAGATCAGAAAGATTTATATTTGTTGGAAGGAACCTTCTATCCACATTTGAGAAGGTGCAACCGATGAATCTGCGAAGACCAAACGCTAACGATGCGACGGGAACGACAAACCGCTCCCGGGACGTCGTTCCGATGTCCGGCATCTGCAGCCGGTGCGTCGACGGGTGCAAAGGATCCTGCGAGATCTGGCTCTCGTCGTTCCGCGGCAGAGAAGTGCTCTACCCCGGCCCGTTCGGTGAGATCACGGCCGGGGCGGATAAAGACTATCCAATCGACTACTCGCACCTGAACATCCAGGGCTACGCCCGGGGCGCAAAAGGAATGGCGGAAGGTGTCGAGGCCAATCCCGACACCGCCGTCTTCCAGGACGTCGATACCCGGACCGAATACGGCTGGGAGATCAAGGTGCCGATGCGGGTTCCGATCTTCACCGGAGCGCTCGGGTCGACCGAGATCGCCCGGGCGAACTGGGAGCACTTCGCCATAGGAGCGGCAATATCCGGCATCACGCTCGTCTGCGGAGAGAACGTCTGCGGCGTCGACCCGGAACTGGTGCTCGACCACAACGGCAAGGTCACCAGATCGCCCGAGATGGATCGCCGGATCGAGTCCTACCGGGCGTTCAAAGACAGGTACGGCGAGCTCCTGGTGCAGCTGAACGTGGAGGACACAAGGCTCGGAACCGCGGAGTACGTCTCCTCGAAGCACAACCTGGAGACAATCGAACTGAAGTGGGGCCAGGGGGCAAAGTGCATCGGCGGCGAGATCAAGGTCGGCAGCCTCGACCGGGCGAACCAGCTCAAAGACCGCGGGTACATCGTCCTCCCCGACCCGGGGGTTCACGAGGTGCGGGCGGCCTTCCAGGACGGCGCCATTAAAGAGTTCGAGCGGCACTCCCGCCTCGGCTTCGTCACCCGGGAAGATTTCCTCGAGGAGGTCGACCGGCTTCGCGACATCGGATTCAAGCGGGTCACCCTCAAGACCGGCGCCTACTCGGCCGTCGAACTCGCGATGGCACTCCGCTACGGAGCCGAGGCGAAGATCGACCTCCTCACCATCGATGGTGCGCCCGGCGGTACGGGGATGAGCCCCTGGCCGATGATGAACGAGTGGGGCATTCCGACCTTCTACATCGAGTCGCTTGCCTACCAGTTCGCCGAGAGGCTCCGGCAGCGGGGCATCCGGGTCCCGGACATCGCCATAGCCGGCGGGTTCGCGGACGAGGCCAATGTCTTCAAGGGGATCGCCATGGGAAGCCCCTACGTCAAGGCGGTCTGCATGGGCCGCGCTCTGATGATCCCCGGCATGGTCGGGAAGAACATCGCAAAGTGGCTTGAGACCGGCGAGATCCCCAGGACCATCTCGAAGTACGGCAGCAGCGTCGAGGAGATCTTCGTCTGCTACGAGGAACTCAAAGAGAGATACCCCGGCCGGATAGGCGAGATCCCGCTCGGAGCAATCGGGATCTACACCTACGCCCAGAAGTTCAGAACGGGGCTCCAGCAGATCATGGCCGGAAGTCGGAACTTCAGCCTCAAGACAGTCGGCCGGAGCGATCTCATGGCCCTGACCGAGGAGGCAGAAGCGGTCTCGGGCATCCCGTACGTGATGCGGGCTTACCGCGACGCTGCCGAGGCGATCCTCGACTCGTAAGACGGAGCAGAGACGAACAACCTCCCCCGCTGGCCGCACACCACCGGGGGAGGACAACAACCTCGGAAGATACAAATACCCCAAATAAATAATTTTTATTAATATTTTGCATCCACGATAATATTTAATGCAAAGAGTGCATCAGGAATGCCTGATACACCATGCATACGGATACCAGTCCGACCATTCTCATCACCGGGGGAGCGGGGTTCATCGGGTCGCACCTCGCAACGGAACTTTTGCAGCACGGCTATCAGGTTCGCATCCTCGATAACCTGATACCACGGGTGCACGGCCCGGAGCGGCGGCGACCCGACTACCTCGACCGGCGAGCGGAGGTCATCGTCGGGGATATCCGGGACACGCACCGGATGAAGGAGGCCCTCGATGGAGCCGACGCCGTCATCCATCTGGCGGCGGTCGTCGGGGAGCGGTCGAGCATGTACCGGCTCGAAAAGTACATGAGCGTCAACACCGCCGGGACCGCCGTTCTCCTCGAGGCGCTGCTCGATCAGCCGGTCGAACGGCTCATCGTCGCCTCGAGCAGCGCCGTCTACGGGGAAGGCCTGTACTGCTCGTACAACGGCACCGTCTACCCGAAGATCCAACGGACTCCGGGAGAGGCGGCAAGGGGCGGCTGGGAGCCCCGGAGCCCGGACGGGGAGGTGATCTACCCCCTCCCGACCCCGGAGACGAAGGAGGCGTCGCCGCTCTCGGTCTACGCCATCTCCAAGCACGACCAGGAAGAGATGTGCAGGCTGATCGGGGAGGTATACGGCATTCCGACGACTATTCTCCGGCTTTTTCCCGTCTACGGCCCTCATCAGGGGCATTTAAACCCGTATTCCGGCATGCTGACCGAGTACGCGTCCCGCCTGCTCCAGGATCTCCCCGTACTCCTCTTCGAAGACGGTTACCAGCAGCGTGATTTCGTGAGCGTCTACGACGCGGTGCGCGCTTTCCGTCTGGCCCTCGAGTCGCCCGGTGCTGCCGGAGGGACGTTTAACATCGCAAGCGGCCGTCCCTGTACGTTTAGAACCGTCGCCGGCCTTCTTGCGGCGATAACCGGGCGGCAGCACCTCGCCCCGGAGATCACGGGAACCAGCCGGACCGGAGATATCCGCCACTGCTTTGCAGATATCGGCCGTGCACGGGAGGTTCTCGGCTACGAGCCGGAGGTCACCCTCGAGGCGGGCCTGCTCGACCTGGTCGCCTGGGTCGAGGCCGAGATCGCGGGGCGGCGGAAGGTTCCTGTGCCCGTCAGGGCGTTCGGATCGTCACGCCTGCGGGTCTGAGGGGCACCCGGTCCCCAACCTTTATTTCTCCGCCGGAAGTACGTGATCGTATCATGCGCATCAGCCTCAGGACCTGGGAAGTACGGCTCGGGATCGTCCTCGTTGCTTCGTCGGTCGCCATCTACGGCGTGAAACACCTTCTGCTCGGCGACGCCGAGAACACCTACCAGTACATCTTCAACGCTCTCGGGTTCCTCCCGGTAAACGTCCTCCTGGTCACCCTCATCTTAAACCAGCTCCTGAGCGTCCGGGCAAAGCGCGACCGGCTGGACAAACTGAACATGGTCATCGGCACGTTCTTCTCGGAGGTCGGCACCGAACTCCTCGCCATCCTCTCGGACCGCGACCCGAACCTCCCGGAGATCCGGCACGACCTCGTCGTGACGAACGCCTGGACACCGGAGAACTTCTCCGAGGTGCGCAGCCGTCTCCGGCACCACACCTGCCGGGTCACCGTCGGTGCCGCAGACCTGCAGGAACTCTGCCGGTACCTCAAAGAGCAGCGGGGGTTCCTCCTCCGTCTGCTCGAGAACCCCGTCCTCATGGAGCACGAATCGTTCACCGACCTTCTCCGGGCGGTCTTCCACCTGACCGAGGAACTCGAACGGCGGGGGGACTTCACCGGGCTCCCGGCAAGCGACGTCGAACACCTCGCAGGGGACGTCGAACGGGTGTACGGCCGGCTCATCGGGGAATGGCTCGCCTACATGGAGTACCTCCAGAGGAACTACCCCTACCTCTTCTCGCTTGCGATGCGGAGCAACCCCTTCGACGAGACGGCGTCGCCGGTGGTACAGTAAGAGAACGGGGGCAGGGAGGAGGGCGAACGTGAGCACCACGCCCGCAAGTCGAAAACGCTTCGCGTTTTCTCCTGCTCCGGCCCTTCGTAATTCCCGCAAGTCGAAAACGCTTCGCGTTTTCTCCTGCTCCGGCCCTTCGTAATTCCCGCAAGTCGAAAACGCTTCGCGTTTTCTCCTGCTCCGGCCCTTCGTAATTCCCGCAAGTCGAAAACGCTTCGCGTTTTCTCCTGCTCCGGCCCTTCGTAATTCCCGCAAGTCGAAAACGCTTCGCGTTTTCTCCTGCTCCGGCCCTTCGTAATTCCCGCAAGTCGAAAACGCTTCGCGTTTTCTCCTGCTCCGGCCCTTCGTAATTCCCGCAAGTCGAAAACGCTTCGCGTTTTCTCCTGCTCCGGCCCTTCGGCCCGTCGCATGCCACAACCTATATACCGCCACGCAATCTACGCCACGCCCGATCACCATGGCCGAATACTCCGTACTGATCGGCGGGAAGGCCGGGGAGGGGATCAACACGGCGGGCCTCTCCATCGCCGGCCTCTTCTCCCACCTCGGCTACCGCACCTACATGTACTTCGACTACCCCTCGCTCATCCGCGGCGGGCACAACTTCGCGATCGTCAGGGCCGCGGACAGAGCGATCGGGGCGCACCGCACCCGGGTCGACGTCCTCCTCGCCTTCGACCAGAACAGCATCGAGAACCACCGCCAGAGGATCCACGACGGCACCACGGTCGTCTATGACGCCTCGCAGGTGGTGAGGGGCGAGGGCTACGGCCTCCCGCTTGATGCGATCGTCAAGGAGGAGAAGGCCCCCCCGATCACCAAAAATTCAGCGATGCTCGGGGCGCTTGCCCGGGTGGCGGGCATCGGCCGGGAGGTGCTCGAGGACGTCCTCCGCGCAACCGTCCCTGAAAAGCACCTGGAGGCGAACCTCCGGGTCGCCGGCCGGGGCTACAACGCCGTGGGGGGAGTTTTCACCGTCGAGCCCCTCGATGCCCCGGCGCTCCCGGTCCTGACCGGAAACGAAGTCGCAGGGCTCGGGCTCGTCCACGGCGGGCTGGACTCCTACGTGGCCTACCCGATGACCCCGTCGTCGAGCCTCCTCCACTTCCTCGCCAACCGCGCCGAAGACCTCGCGATCAGGGTCATTCACCCCGAAAACGAGATCGGCGTCATCCTGATGGCGCTCGGGCTCGCCTACGCGGGCGAAAAGACGGCGGTCGGCACCTCGGGCGGCGGATTCTGCCTGATGACCGAAGGCCTCTCGCTTGCCGGGATGTCGGAGATCCCCGTGACGATCGTGATGGGCCAGCGGCCCGGTCCGAGCACCGGCATACCGACCTACACCTCCCAGACCGACCTCCACTTCGTCCTGAACGCAGGCCAGGGGGAGTTCCCCCGGCTCGTCGTCGCCCCGGGCGACCTCGAGGAGACCTACGCCTGGTCGTCGGCAGCCCTGATGCTCTCCTGGCGATACCAGGTTCCCGCGATCGTCCTGACCGACAAGACGCTCGCCGAAGGGGCGTATTCCTTCGACATCGGGGCGATCATCCCGCCCCCGGATCGCGAACCGGTGCTCTGGGACGGCGCAGGAGAGTACCGCCGCTACGTCCAAACTGAGGACGGGGTATCGCCGCTCGCCTTCCCGGGGAGGGAGGGGGCAATCGTCAAGGCGAGCAGCTACGCCCACGACGAGGCCGGGTTCACGACGGAAGATCCGACCGAAGCAAGGGAACTGCAGGAGAAGTTGCTCAGGAAAGGCGAGAGCCTCAAGGAGGAACTTGCCACCTACCCGGCGGTGATGACCTACGGCGCACGGGACGCCGGGATGACGATCGCCTGCTGGGGGTCGCAGAAGTGGGCCTGCATCGAGGCCGCCGAAGAGTTCGGGGCGCGGGTCGTCCAGCCGCTCGTGCTTTCGCCGTTCCCCGCCCGCCAGTGGAAGGAAGCGATGATCGGGGCGGGGAAGGTTGCCTGCGTCGAGAACAACGCCACCGGGCAACTTGCCCGCCTCCTCCGGCAGCACGGCTTCGATCAGGGCCGCCCGGTCCTGAAGTACGACGGGCGGCCGTTCGCGGTCGATGAACTGGAAGCCCGCCTTGCGGAGGTCTTCGCATGACCCCGGATCAGCCTCCCGGCCGGCCGGCGGGCGGGCTCATCAGCCCGGCAGAGAACACCTGGTGCCCCGGGTGCGGCAACTTCTCGATCCAGCATATGATGAAGTCGGCCGTCGCCGAGCTCTCGGAAGAGGAGGGGATACCCCTTGAGAACTTCGTCCTCCTCGGCGGGATCGGGTGCCACGGAAAACTGGTCGATTACCTGAACGTCAACAGTTTCTACGGCATCCACGGCCGCTCAGTCCCGGCGGCCACCGGGATACGCCTAGGAAATCCGGACTTAAAGGTGATCTGCCACGTCGGGGACGGGGACATCTACGCCGAGGGGCTGGATCATCTCATCTTCGCGGCCAAACGGAACAGCGACATCACGGTCATCGTCCACGACAACCGGGTCTACGGGCTGACGACGGGGCAGTACACCCCGACGTCGCCCGAAGGGTTTCGCGGCCGCTCCACCCCCGGCGGCATCACGGAGCACCCCTTAAACCCGCTCGAAGTCATGCTCGCCACCGGGGCCACGCATATCGCGCGGGGCTACACGAAGAAGGTCCGGCACCTAAAAGACCTCTTCAAGGAGGCGATCATGCACCGGGGGTTCTCGTTCGTCGACGTCCTCCAGATCTGCGCGACCTACTTCAACCTGACCGACTACTACAACGAACACGCCTACGAGATAGAGGCAGGCGAAGTCGAGACCGGCCGGTACGAGAGCGCTCTAGGAAAGATCCGGGAGTGGGACTACGACCGGGATGCTCCGATCCCGCTCGGGACGTTCTACTCGGTCGAGAAGCCGATCTATGAGGAGAAGTTCCGGGCGCTCGCTGCGGGGAGAGCAGAGAGGCGGGCGCTCGTCCGGAAGGTCGTCGGGGAGTGGCGGTGAAACCCCGCCGGGACCTTCATAAACCACCCGGAAGGTGAGGCGATATGAAACGGCTGGAAGGAAAGAACGTCCTCGTCACCGGCGGCTCGACCGGGATCGGCCGGGCAACGGCGATCCGGTTCGCGGACGAGGGCGCAAACGTTGCCATAAACTACCACTCGAGCGAGACGGAGGCGGAGATCACGCTTGAGGAGACCAAAAATGCCTGCAGCATCATCCGCGAGAAAGGGTGCCGGGAGATGCTGGTCCAGGGGGACATCGCGAGCGAAGAGGACGTGAGGCGCATATTCCGGGAGGTCCTCACGGCGTGGGGAAGGCTCGATATCCTGGTCAACAACGCGGGCATCCAGACTGCGAGCCCGACCCACGAGACGGCTATGGATGCCTACGACCGGGTTCTCGCGGTGAACCTCCGGGGCGCGTCCCTCTGCTCCCGGGAGGCGGTTCGGCACTTCCTCGAACGCGGGGGCGGGGGCGTCATCCTCAACAACACCTCGGTTCACGAGACCATCCCGAAACCGCAGTACGCCCCCTACGCCGCGAGCAAAGCGGGACTCGGGGCTCTTTCGCGGACGCTCGCACTCGAGTATGCCGGGCAGGGCATCCGGGTCAACACGGTCGCCCCCGGAGCAATCAATTCCCCGATCAACCGGGAGTGGACGGACGACCCCGGGAAGAAGGCGGACGTGGAAGGCCATATCCCGATGGGGCGCGCCGGCGAACCCGAAGAGATCGCCGCGGCCTTCGCCTTCCTCGCCTCCGACGAGGCCGCCTACATCACCGGGCAGACCATCTACGTGGACGGTGGGCTGACGCTCTATCCCGACTTCAGGATGCCGTGGTCGTCGGGAAGTTGAGGGGCGGCAGGCCCCCACAACGGGCATACCCGCCGTGCCGCTGCCGGAAAGCCATGCAATTCATTCAAGCAGATTAATATAATTCTATTTTTATACAATTAGGCTCGGAAAATCGCCCGCCGCAGGATCTGCTACGGCGGTCCCGGCACCGGGCGATCCATCGAGGTGAACGGTGTCGTGAACATACGAAGAGGACGCAGGCGACGCACGGTCTTCGAGGCAAAAGAGAGCCTGACGGACGAAGAGGTCGCCCACGGCTTGAGACTCGTCGTCCGGGACGGGCTTGCCACCCAGGCGATGGTGACGCTGACCGGCGGCATCTTCCTCGTAGCCTTCGCCCTGCAGCTCGGGGCGTCCAACACCGTCATCGGTCTGCTCGCCGCAATCCCGCCGCTCGCAGAACTCCTGCAGATACCCGCCATCTACATCGTCGACCGCATCAGGATAAGGCGGCTCGTGGTCGTGGCGGCATCGTTCGCCGCACGCCTCTGCTGGATACCCATCATCCTGATACCCTTCTTCCTCTCGCCGGGGCAGGGAATACTCGCGCTCATCGCCTCGATTGCCCTTTACGCATCGTTCTCGGCGATATCACACTGCGGCTGGAACTCCTGGATGCGCGACCTGATACCGCAGGACCGGCTCGGGGACTTCTTCTCCCGCCGGCTGACCCTCTCTACGGGGATCGCGCTCGTCATCAGCCTCGTCGCCGGGTTCTTCATCGACTCGTGGGAGATCGCCTTCCCCGACCTCGCTGCCTACGGCTACTCCGTCCTCTTTCTTCTCGGGCTCATCGCCGGGCTCGTCGGGATCACGTTCCTCGCCCGCACCCCCGAGCCCCAGATGATCGTCGAAAACGGTGAAGACGGCCTGTTTGCCGCGATCAAGAAACCTTTTGCGGACCTCAACTTCAAGAACCTCATCGTCTTCCTCGGGTCGTGGAACTTCGCCGTCAACCTCGCGTCGCCGTTCTTCACGGTCTATATGCTGCAGAGGATCGGCCTCGACATCTCGATCGTCGTCGCCCTCAGCGTCCTCAGCCAGGTCATGAACATCGTCTTCTACCGATCGTGGGGCCGCGTCTCCGACCGCTACTCCAACAAGTCGGTGCTTGCGGTGAGCGGGCCGCTCTTTATGCTCGCGATCTTCGCCTGGATGTTCGTCACGCTCCCGAACGTCTACATCCTGACCTACCCGCTGCTCATCGTCATCCATATCCTGATGGGGATCTCGCTCGCGGGGGTCTCGCTCGCTTCGGGAAACATCGGCCTGAAGATGGCGCCGCAGGGCCAGGCGACCAGTTACCTTGCGGCGAGCACCTTCGCAAACTCGGTCGCGGCAGGAGTCGCCCCGATCCTCGGCGGGCTTTTCGTGGACTTCTTTGCCGAGCGGGAACTGATCTGGACTCTTATCTGGAAGGATCCGGTGCAGGAACTCGTCTTCGTCACCCTCGACATCCAGCAGTGGGAGTTCTTCTTCCTCTTCGCCTTCATCCTCGGGCTCTACTCCCTCCACCGCCTGACGGTGGTGCAGGAGGAGGGGGAGGCGAAGGAGCAGGAGGTCGTCGACGAGCTCATCGCGGGGGTCAGGCGGGATATGCGCAACTTCTCCTCCGCCGGCGGCCTCCGGGACTTCGTGAAGTTCCCCTTCTCGTCCGCCGGGAACCGCCGCGGGAAGAAGAAGAAGCGGTAGGGGGTGCTCCGATACCATCATGAACCCGGAGAGGAAGTCCGGTGTCATGAACCGGAGGTACTCTTTCTTTGTCCTCGCCATCGCCGCAACGCTCGCGGCGGTGCTCGCCGTCGGCTGCGCCGGCATCCCCCCGGCACCGGACGGCAACAGCACGTCGAAACCGCCGGAAGACTCGATTGCTCTCCCGGAGCCGCGCGAGAAGGGGGACGTCTCCGTCGAGGAGGCGCTGTGGGGGCGGCGGTCGGTCAGGGTCTACGCCGACGTGCCGCTCGAACTCGACGACGCCGGGCAGATCCTCTGGGCGGCGCAGGGGATCACGGACGACCGGGGCTACCGGACCGCTCCCTCCGCCGGGGGTCTCTATCCGCTGGAGGTCTACCTCGTCGCGGGCAGCGTCATGGACCTCGAGGCGGGGGTCTACCATTACCGGCCGGGAGAACACCTGCTCGTCCGGATCGGCGCAGGCGACCGGCGGGCCGCGCTGCAGGCGGCGGCCGTCAACCAGACGCCCGTCGGCGACGCCCCGGCAACCATCGTCATCACGGCTGTACCGGAGCGGACGACCGCAAAATACGGCGAACGCGGTATGTGCTACGTGTACATGGAGGCCGGGCACGCCGCGGAGAACGTCTACCTCCAGGCGGAGGCGCTCGATCGTGCCACCGTCGTTATCGGGGCGTTCGATGAGGAGGGAGTCCGGGAGATCCTCGCGCTCCCGGAGAACACGACACCGCTCTACCTCATGCCGGTAGGACGGCCTGTTCCGGGTGCTTGAGGCGCGATCGCACGCGAAGCGCGACTGGCCGAAGGGCAGGAGCGTGAGCACCGGTAGGAACGACGTTCCTAGAGGAACGGAGTTCGAGCACCGAAGGTGCGAGGTGCGAAGAACGCAAAGGGGTGTGACTGTCCAATAATGGACTTCGCGTGAGGTTGGCCATGCAAAGATAACGATCACAATGTGGAGCCGCGAAGGGGTCCAGGGGACGCTTGAAGTCACGGGCCGCCTACAGGGTAGCCCGATGGATGTTCTCGAAACCATCATGACCCGGCGGAGCGTGCGGGAGTACATCGCCGCGGGGTTTGACCGTCGGCTACCCGGCCGTCCGTCCCCCGGGGCCGCTACCGCGAGGACAGGGTTCACCGCAACGGCCGGCAGGGGCGGACGACCGTAACGGTTAAGCCTCCCGCTCCATCAGGAGAATCCGCTATGGGACAGCCGGAGAGAGTACAGGGAAAGGAAACATTCCCAAAGGCCAGAATGGAAGCCCTGACCGACGGCATCTTCGGGTTCGCCATGACACTCCTTACCGTCGGCCTCATCATCCCCGACTCGTCGCCGTACGAGAACGTCGCGGCGATGCTTATCTCGCTGATCCCCGACATTCTCCATTACGCTCTCGCGTTCTTCGTCCTCGCCTCGTTCTGGTTCAGCCACCATATGCAGGCAACTCATCTCCGGTTCATCGACCGCCGGTACCTCGCCATGAATACCACCGCGCTCCTCTTCGTCACGCTGGTCCCCATCTCCACACTGCTCGTCGGGGATTTCCCCGAGGACATCCTCGCGGCGATCACCTTCGAGGCAAACCTCCTCATCACCGGCCTCCTCTTTGCGGCGCAATTGTGGTATGCCGCGGGGAGCGGCCGCCTCATCAGCCCGGGCTCCCACGTAGTCCAGGGAAAGCGGCGGGCGATGGTGGTCCCCATCGTCTCGCTGCTTGCAATCGCGATCGCCGCCACTGGCATCACCTGGAGCACCGCAACGTATCTTATTGTCCCGGTCGTGCTCCGGATTCTCCCGACGACGGCTGCTGCTGACTGATGCAGTGAATCGCACCGAAACCCGCGACCATCGCCGTGCAGTCGATCCCGACGACCTCCCGGTCGGGGAAGGCCTGCTGGATCCTTGCCATGGCAATCCCGTCGTTCGGGTGCTTAAAAACCGGCACCAGCACGACGGTGTTTCCTATGTAGAAGTTCGCGTAACTTGCCGGCAGCCTCTCCGCGCCGCCGACTCTCCCCGGCATCGGGAGGGGGATGACCGTTAAGGGGTTGCCGTCCTGGTCGGTCGAGGAGAGGAGGAACTCGTAGTTCTCCTGCAGGGCAGCGTAGTTCTCATCGTCCTCATTCTCCTCGAGCGCGCAGAGAACAGTCCGCTCGTCCACGAACCGGGCGATATCGTCGACGTGGCCGTCGGTGTCGTCGCCAGCGATCCCCTGCTTCAACCAGATGACGTGGCCGGCGCCGAGGTAAGCCTCCAGGTAGGCCTCGATCTCCTCCCGGGAGAGGTGCGGGTTCCGGTTGGGGTTCAAGAGGCACGCCTCCGTCGTGATCACCGTGCCGCACCCGTTCACCTCGACCGAACCCCCCTCGAGGACGAAACCGGGGGTGAAGATGGGGATCTCCATCTCGCGGTTCATGGCGAGCGGGATCCGGGTATCCTCCATAAGTTCCGTGTACTTCTCCCCCCAGGCGTTGAACGTCCAGTTCACCATCGCGAGGTTCCCGGCCTTTCTGTCGACCAGAAACGTCGGCCCGTAGTCCCGGAACCAGACGTCGGCGTAATCGGCGAGATGGAACCTGATTCCAGCCGTATCGACGCCCTCCTCTTCGAGCATCGCCTTCACCCGGATATGCATCTTCTCGTCGGTGACGAGCAGGTTGACGGTCTCCGACCCCCGGAGCGCCGCGATGATCTCGACGTAGATCCCCTCCACCGCCGCAAGGTCGGGAAACGTCTCGCGGTCGTGGGGCCAGGAGAGCCAGACGGCATCGTGCGGCTCCCACTCCGCCGGCATACGGTAGCCGGATACCGCAGGGGTTCGGCCCGCCGGGAGCCTCCGGGCGAGCGCCCCGTAGGTCTCCGGCCGCCGGTTCCGGAAGAATCCCCACCCCTCCCGGACGGCCTCGTTTCCCGCGAGGTCGACCTCGACGATGAGGATTTCCTCACCGGTCTCGCTCGCCCGGGCGAGGACGTTCCCGAACGCATCGGCGACAAACGAACTCCCGAAGAACCGGAGATCCCCCTCGTCACCCACACGGTTGACGGCGGCGACGTGGACGCTGTTTGCGATCGCGTGGCCGCGCTGCACCGTCTCCCACGCCTCGCGCCAGTCGCCCTCGGGCGGCTCTTCGCCCGCGATCCTGCCAATGGCGGTCGGGTAGAAGATGAACTCCGCGCCCATGAGCGCAACCGCCCTCGCGGCTTCCGGGAACCACTGGTCGTAGCAGATGAGCACGGCGATCCGGCCGTACCGGGTATCGTAGACCCGGTAGCGGTCCCCGGGCAGAAAATAGATCTTCTCGTAGAAGAGCGGATCGTAGGGGACGTGCACCTTCCGGTAGGCAGGGAGCAGCCGTCCATCGGCGTCGATCACCACGGCGGTGTTGTAGTGCTCGCCGGATATAGTCCGCTCGTAGACCGGAACGACGATCACGACACCGTGCTCCCGGGCAAGCGCCGAGAACGCTTCGGTCGACGGCCCGGGGATCGTCTCGGCGTAGCGGGAAGCATCCGTATCCTCGTACTGCGGGAAGTAGGGGGCCCGGTAGAGTTCCTGCAGGCAGAGAATCCGCGCACCTTTCGCGATCGCCGCTTTCGCCATACCGAGGGTGCGTTCCAGGTTGCGGCCGGGATCCTCGCTCACCGCCGTCTGGATGAGGCCGATCGTTTGCGTGCTCATCTCCATCATCTCTCCGTATCGGTAGGACGCTCCAGCGTTTTATAACAACCGCCGGGCCATAGCGTTATCCGGCACCGCGTCGGAACTTTACGGAAGCAATGGATCTCGTGACGACTCTCCTCATCGCCGTCGGGCTTGCGATGGATGCGTTCGCGGTCTCGATCAGCGGAGGCGCCACCCTGCGGGAGGAGCGGCTCCGGTGGGCCGTCATTGCCGGAGCGCTCTTCGGCGGGTTCCAGGCGGGGATGCCGGTGCTCGGGTGGCTCGGGGGGATGGGGCTCGCCTCGTTCGTCGGGACTTATGGCCCCTGGATCGCCTTCCTGCTGCTTGCCCTGATCGGCGGGAAGATGATCGCCGAGGCGGTGCGGGGGGACGGCGAGAGCGTCCGGTTCGAGAACGGTGCGACCGTCCTCCTTCTCCTCGCCGTCGCGACGAGTATCGACGCCCTTGCCGTCGGCGTCTCGTTTGCTGTTCTCGATACCGCTATCGCTCTGCCCGCAATCACGATCGGGGTCGTCACCTTCGCCTTCTCCGCCGCCGGCGTCCTCCTCGGGAGCGCGTTCGGCCATATCATGGGGCGAAAGGCCTGTATCGTCGGCGGTATAATCCTTGTGGGGATCGGTCTACGGATCCTCCTCGAACACCTCTTCTTCTAAGCCTCAGGCGGCCTCGTCCAGGATCCGCCGCATATCGAGGACGAGGTTTTTGCTCTCGGAGTCGAGCGCGACGAGCCGGAGATCCCCGGCCGACGTAACGCCGATCCCGAGTTCCACAGCCCTGGCAATGGTATCCATTGCAAATATCCGGCCCCGCATCACCTCCGGCGTCGAACCGTAGTGCCGGAGAAGCGCGATACCGGCGGCGTCAAGGGCGACCCGGTCGGTGCTCGCGAGGATGACGTTCGGGGCGATACGGTTGCCCCGCTCGGGCCCTCCGGTCGAGAACCCCTCCGTCGCGTCCATTATGGCGACGTCGCAGGGGAAGAACCGGTTGATCTCGGCGACCATCCTCCTCTGGTGCGGCGAAGAGTGCAGCTCCGCCATGTAGTTGTAGCCGTTCCCCGGGTTCCTCGCCGCCACCGCCCCGACTGTGTTCTTCAGGGAGAGGGAGACGTGGCCGCCGAACCGGTGCGTCTTCAGACAGCAGGTCTGGACCACCGCATCGGCCTCCCGGAAGAGCCGGGCGACCAGGAACCCGCGCTCCCAGTGGAGTCCGTCCGGCGGGATCGCCTCCCACCCCGCCGGGGGAACCGAATCGAGCACCGTCACCTCCGCACCCACCCGGGCCGCGACATCGGCGGCGCCCCGGTTCTTCAGCACCAGAGCGGTCTCTCCCATTCCGCTCCGCTCGCCGAGCGCGATCGACCGGGCACCGGCGTCCCGGACCCGTGCGAGAATCGCCTCCAGCATATCGGGATGCGTCGTCGCGGGAAACGGGTCGTCGCTGTTGAAGTTCGCCTTGATCGCAACGGCCTTCCCGTCGAGGGAGGGGAGGCCAATCTCGCGCCAGAGCGCCTCGACGGCATGGTGACGATCGGATGCATCAATGACGTAAACTTCGGATGCCGCTGGGGATGCCATGCGCGCAGAGTACCACGGCAACCTATAAAAAGTCTATGCCGACAGCCCTGATCGTGATAACACGACCAATGTGAAGGTATTCGTGTTTGCAGGGGAGGGGGATCGCGGCCGGGACGGCCGCCGGATCCCGCGGGGATGAGCACGGGGGACCGGCGGCGGTGGGTCCCGACGCCGTGGGCGACCGGATCCCTCGGCCCCATTCGACACGTATAAGAGCACCCCAAGCGCAATACGTAGTAAACCTCACGACAATCGTAGAGATCGCGCATCTCGCGTGGAATGCTTCCGGAAGGCACGAAGCCCCCGCGCCCGGTGTCCCTGGAAGAGTTAGAGGTATGAGGCCAGTATAATCATGACTTCCAGAATGCATACCCCCCACACTACCTGTCCCAGCTGCCATGAAGAGGTCTACCTGGACGAACTCGTGGGCGGGCGCTGCCCCCTCTGCGGGTATTCCCTCGACGAAGACGATGGAACGTGCAGCGAATACGAGGAGACCATAGAGCGCTCCGACCTTGGGTGGATGATCTTCCAATTTTACGTCTTCAAACGGTTCTGCAGCGAGGGAGCAAATCCGCTCCAGGTCATGCAGATCCTCTCCCGGTACGAGGAGCTCACCCAGTGCAATCCCGCCGACGCGGAGAAGATGCAGTTCACTCTGGAAGTTCCGATGAGCCGCTGGGAACGGCTGCTCCCGAAGAGATGCGAAAAGTGCGGAAGAATATTCTTCCTGGGCGGAAAAGCCGTGATCTCGGGAGACCTCGCGTCCCCCGAACACGTAAAATCGTATACCTGCCCGTCCTGCTGATCAGTAGGTCCGGGCAACCAGGGCGGACGTGCCTTCGCCGCCGCAGGCGACGCACGGCCCGTCCGAGACGGCGATCAGGTCCGAGCGGATGTCGGAGCCGATGATGCTCGCATCCACCGCCGCCTCAATCTTTTCTGCGCACTCCTGTGATCCGCACCAGTGAACGACCGCAACCCCGCTCTTCACCGCCTCGGCGGTCTCCTCGAGCGTCTCGGCGGCGGTTATCCGGGCGGCCATCGCCTGCCGCGCCGCCTGCGAGAGATCCTCCCCGAACTCTGCAAGGACGGAGGTGATCCCCTCGACAACGCCCCGGCGGTCGAGCGTGGTCTTTTTGCCCGTGCGGGCGACGGCGACGACCGTGTTCGCGTCGATATCCCGCGGCCCGACCTCGACCCGCAGCGGGACGCCGCGCATCTCCCAGTGGTAGTACTTCGCGCCCGGGCGCATATCCCGGGCATCGAGTTTCACGGCGAACCCGGCGCCGCGGAGCTCCGCTTCAAGCGCCGCGGCCGACGCGAGCACCTCGTCGCGCCGTTTCCCGACGATGATCGGCACGATGACGACCTCAAGCGGCGCAACCTCCGGCGGCAGCACGAGCCCCTTGTCGTCGCCGTGGACGCTGACGACGGCCGCAATCGACCGTTCGGAGATGCCGTAGCAAGTCTGGTAGGCGTACTGCTGCTCGCCGTTCGCGTCCTCGTAGGTGATGGCGTAGGTGCGGGAGAAGTGGTCGCCGAGCATGTGCACCGTCCCTATCTGGAGCGTTTTGCCGTCGGGCATGATGGTATCGGCCGCGATGGTGTAGTCGGCGCCGGGGAACTTGTCCCAGGCCGGGCGGCGGGAGAGGATCACCGGGACGCGGAGGGTGTCGTAGAACTCCCGGTAGAGGGCGATCGCGGTCTCGACCTGCGCCGCCGCCTCCTCCCGCGTCGCGTGCACGGTATGCGCCTCCTTAAACGACGTGATCTCCCGGAGGCGGATGAGCGGGCGGGTGTGCTTCGTCTCGTAGCGGAACGTATTGACGACCTGATAGAGTCTCAGGGGCAGATCCGTGTGCGACCGGATCCAGAGGGCATACATCGGGTAGATGGCGGTCTCGCTCGTCGGCCGGAGAGCGAGCGGCACGTCAAGCTCGTTCCTGCCCCCGTGAGTGACCCAGTAGACCTCGTCCTCGAAGCCCTTGATGTGCTCGGCCTCCTTCATGAACTCGGTCTTCGGGATGAGGAGCGGAAACATCGTCTCAGCGTGATCGCGGTCCATCAGGTCCCGGAGTACCCCGTATGCACGCTTCCGGATGCCGAACCCGTGGGGATACCAGACGTACAGCCCCTTGACCGGGTAACGGACGTCCATGATCTCGGCTCGCCAGAGAATATCGTTGTACCACTCGGAAAAATTCTCTTTCCGGGGAAGTGCTCCTGTATCTTCTTCCATCCGTCTCGTACCTCAAAAACTGTCGATCTGCCTCTTTTAAGCTATCATACTTAGGATTGCCGGCGTAATAAATGCCTCTACGACCGCGGCAACCGCGAGGAGCGGGACGACTATCCGGAGAAAAAGCCGGGCGAGAGGCAGGGCTTCTGCAGCGGCATCGCCCGTGCCGTGCCATTCGGCGACGAGTTCCTTCCCGAGGAGGAGACCGAGGCCCCCCGCGATGAGGAAGGCGGGGATCTCGAAGATGCCGTGGGGGACGAGCGCCGCCGCGATGAAGAGCATACCCTGCTGCTGCCGCACGAGTTCCGTCAATGCACCGATCAACAGTCCGTTGACCGAGAGGATCAGCATCGTGACCACGCCGAGGGAGGCTCCCCCGAGGAAGAGGAGGAGGCAGGCAGCCAGGTTGTTCAGGAAAAGTTTCCCGGCAAGGACGGGCGGGGAGTCGGAGAGGAGCTGGCCCACCACCTGCTCGTTGAAGAGAGTCACGGCCTGTGCACCTATGCCCGGGTCGCGGACCACGGCAACGATGCCGATGCCGATAGAGACGGCAAAGAGGGCGCCTGCGAAGATCGTGGCCCGGGCGAGCGAGGTCTCAGACATGGAGCACCATCCGGGCGAGATCGCGTATCCCCGGCGCCATGCCGACGACGATCATGGCGAGCAGGATGAGGTGCCAGAGGCCGGGGTCCCCCTCACGCCGGTACATCTCGAGGATGTAGACGGCGGGGATGAGCACCGCAACCTTCAGCAGGAACATCGAGAAGGCGGTTCCGGTCGCATCGATCAGGGCCGCACCCACGACGTGCTGCTCGACGTAGCCGACGGGGTGGATGTCGATCCCGTAACTCGTGGCGCTCGCGTCCAGCATGTGGCCGAAGATGAGGAGTTTGTAGAGGATGTTCGAGGCGTAATCCCACTTCAGCACGTAAACGAGGAATGCCCAGAGGGCGAGCGACGTAACAGAGGCAAACACCAGGATGACGGCGAGGACGTCGAGCGCGATCGTCGCTTCGGTAAGACCGAACCAGACGAGCGCTGAAGCGGCCACGAGGCAGGCGGCGATCCCGACGCCCCCGTAGAGGCGGCTGTAGCGGGAGACGAGCCCGGCGTTCTCCGCGAGTTTCCCGGCAAAGAGAGCGATCGCCGCAACCGCAAAGATCGAAAAGAAGATCAGGGGCGTGATCAGGAGGAACCGGAGATCGGAGGTGATCATCCCGGTATCCTCGACGACCCGGAGAAGCCCCCCGAGGACGACGAAGGGCAGGGTTGCAAGCACCAGCTCTTCGTCGACGGCAATCCGGTACCGCCGGAGTCCCCGATAGACGAGATAGACCGCTGCGATGAGGATCAGGGCGTAGGTCAGCGTATCGACGAGCGTATACGCTTCGCCGTAACGGATTGGATCGATGTAGTATTTGTAGAGGAACTCCCTAATCATTGTTGATCTAAATGAGCGCAGACCGCATAAACCTACTCAGAACCAAGGTCTTCGACAAGTCGAAATGGATGCAGCTCCCCCGTGACGTCGTCATCGGCCACGATGTCATCGAGCAGATCCCGGCTGTCTGCGAAGATCTTGCCCTCGGCGACTCTGTGCTCATCGTATCGGGTGGTCAAACAAGGGATATCGCCGGGAAGAGGGTCGAGGCGCTCCTTGCCGGTTCCTACGACGTCGTGACGTTCGCCGCGAACGATGGCAATCCCTTTGAGACGATCAGGAAGGCCGAGGAAGCGGCGGCAACGGCAGGGTTCGTCATCGGCGTCGGTGGGGGCCGGGTCATCGACACGGCGAAGATCGCCTCCTACAACACCGACCGCCACTTCATCAGCGTTCCCACCGCCGCATCACATGACGGGATCGCCTCGTCGCGTGCCTCGGTGCCGACCGCCGACGGGAACGTCTCGCTCGCGGCCGAACCCCCCATCGCCGTCGTCGCCGACACCGCCGTCATCGCGTCGGCGCCCCACCGGCTGCTGGCGTCCGGGTGTGCGGACATCATCGCGAACTACACCGCAATCCTCGACTGGGAACTCTCCCACCGTCTCCGGGGCGAACCGCTCTCGGAGTACGCGCTGACGCTCTCCCGGATGACCGCCGAGATCCTCTTTAAGAACGCAGACCTCATCAAACCCCACTCCGAGGAGAGTGCCTGGCTGGTGACGAAAGCGCTGGTTTCTTCAGGTGTCGCGATGAGTATCGCGGGGTCGTCCCGGCCCGGGAGCGGCGGCGAGCACAAGTTCTCCCACGCGCTGGAGAAACTCGCGCCGGGGAAGGGGCTCCACGGGGAGAAGTGCGGGATCGGGGCGATCATCACGATGTACCTCCACGGCGGGGACTGGGAGGGGATCCGCGACTCGCTCAAGAAGATCGGCGCACCGACGACCCCCGCCGCGATCGGGGTCGACGACGAGACGGCCGTTGCGGCGCTGCTCGCCGCGAGGACTATCCGGCCGGAACGGTTCACCATACTGGATATGGGATTGACCGAGGAGTCGGCGCGGGATCTGGTGAAGATGCTCTACCGGGAGTGAAGAGGGATGGCGAAAGTGAAGACGAAGGTGACGCTGATCGGCGCCGCGCTCGCAAAGCCGGGGCTTGATTTCGTCTACGAAGGCAACTCGTGCCCGGAGTGCGAAAACTGCAAGGTCCGCAAGACCTGCCACAACCTGCAGCCGGGCAGGAGGTACCGCGTCGCTACCGTCCGCACGACCAGAAGATCAAACTCGAGGTCTGCCGCGAGCACGGTGCGAGCATGCCCAAAAACTCCGCGGTCCTCGCCGCCGCCGCCCCCGATGAGCGCGAGCGGCTCCGGCCGATCCTCCAGGTGAAACCCACCCGGACCCTCTCCGGGGTGGCGCCCGTTGCGGTGATGACCTCGCCCCACCCCTGCCCCCACGGGAAGTGCCTCCCCTGCCCCGGCGGGCCGGAGCATCCCTTTGCATCCCCCCAGAGTTACACGGGAGAAGAGCCCGCGGCGCTCCGGGCGAGAGAGCACGCCTTCGACCCCTACGCCCAGGTGCAGGCCCGCCTCGGGCAGTTCGAGGCGCTCGGTCACCACGTCGACAAGGCGGAACTGATCGTGATGGGCGGGACGATGACCGCCCGCCCGCTCGAGTACCAGGAGTGGTTCGTCGGGGCCGCCGTGCAGGCGATGAACGACTACCCGCGGGCCGGGGCTCCGCAGGAGAAGCCCGATCTCGAGGCGATCTTTGCCGCGAACGAGTCGGCACGGGTCCGGTGCGTCGCCGCCACCTTCGAGACGAGGCCGGACTGGTGCCGGGAGGAGCATATCGACCGGATGCTCTCGATGGGCGTGACCAAGGTGGAACTCGGCGTCCAGCACGTGGACGACCGGCTCCTCGACTACAACCGCCGCGGCCATGCGGTCGCGGACTCGGTCGCGGCGAACTGCCTCCTGCGCGACGCCGGACTGAAGGTCGGGTTCCACATGATGCCGAACCTCCCCGCGGCGAGCATTGAGGACGACCGGCGGATGTTTCGGGAACTCTTCGCTGATCCGCGGTTCCGGCCGGACTTCCTGAAGATCTACCCGACCCTGGTGACGCCGGGCTCAGAGATCGAGGCGCTCTGGGAACGGGGAGAGTATCTGCCCTACACCGAGGAAGTACTGATCGACCTCGTCGCCTACGCGAAGTCTCTCCTCCCGGAGTACGTCCGTCTCCAGCGGATCCAGCGGGATATCCCGGCAAAGCTGATCGTCGCGGGTTCACGGCATAGCAACTTCCGCCAGCTTGCCGAGGCGCGGCTCCATGAGCAGGGGCTTCGCTGCCGGTGCATCCGCTGCCGCGAGGTGGGCAGATCGCCCGAACCGGAGGAGGTGGCGATCTCGACCCTGGTTTACCAGGCGTGCGGCGGAGAGGAGAGGTTCATTCAGGCGGGCTCCGAGGACGGCCTCGTCGGGTTCGCCCGGCTCCGGTTCCCGCACAACCCCTTCCGCGACGAACTCGCGGACGCCGCGCTCCTGCGCGAGCTCCATGTCTACGGGAGCGTGGTGCCGATCAGCACTCCGGCATCCGCCGACGAGTGGCAGCACCGCAGTTTCGGCAGCGTTCTCCTCTCCGCGGCCGAAGAGGAGGCACGCGATCACGGCTACCGGCGCCTCGCGGTGATGAGTGGTGTCGGGGTGCGGCCCTACTACAGGAAACAGGGATATGAACGAGTGGGCCCATATATGATCAAGACGTTCCCATGAAACCCGCGACGCTCGAGTTTGTGAAGCAGAGGTTCGCCGAGTACTACCAGAGGCAGAATCTCACCGTTCCGTCCTCCCTCGAGCAGCGCGAATGGGGATTCATCTTCTTCGACGCCGCGGCCGAAGTCCGGATGCGGCGGCACATGGCGTTTGCCGACCGCGAGGAACTCGGGGCATACGTGAAAAGCCTGGTTCCCGCCCACGTCTACTACTCGACGGCCTACTACCAGACGCCGTCGGCGCCGACGATGAACGAGAAGCACTGGGCCGGCGCCGACCTCATCTTCGATCTCGACGCCGACCATATCGTCCGCGGCCCCTACGCGATGATGCTTGCCCGGGTCAAGGAGGAGACCGAGAAACTGCTCGCGATGCTGACCGACGAACTCGGCTTTGACAGAAGCCAGATCAGGCTCGCCTTCTCCGGGGGGCGCGGCTACCATATCCACGTCACCGACATCGGCGTCCGGGGATGGGGAAGCCAGGAGCGGCGCGAGATCGTCGATTACGTCTGCGGCATCGGGCTCGATCCAGCCGCGATGCTCATGCCGGGGGGCGGCGGGACCGAGTCAGACCTTCGGTCTGACCGGGCGGGCGCCGAAGGTGCCCGCACCGGGTGGCGGCGGCGCTACGCGGGGGCGCTCCGCGCCCATCTCTCCGGGCTTGCGGCCCGCGACCCGGCGGAGGCGACGGCCTACCTTGCGGGGCTCGACGGTATCGGGAAACGGACGGCCGCGGAGTTCTTCGCGGATATCGGCAGCCTCGCCGCCAGGGCCCCGGAGGAACTCCTCAAGAACCGGGTCGTCAGGGCGATCGCAGCCGCACCGGACTTCGAGGAGAGGCTCCGGGACGCCGGGGCGCGTGCGGACGAACCGGTCACGACCGATATCAAGCGGCTGATCCGGACGCCGGGGTCGCTGCACGGCGGCAGCGGCATGCGGGTCGTGCCGCTCGATATCCGGGACTTCGCGGATTTCGATCCGCTCGTGGACGCGGTGGTCTTCGGTGACCGGGACGTGCGGGTGGAGATGAAGGCTAACTTCAGCACGTCCCTGCTCGGGAACTCCTACTCGCTCGATGCAGGGATCCGGAGCGTTCCCGAAGCGCTCGCGATCTTCCTCTGCTGCCGGGGCATGGCGGAGATAGCCGGAGGTGCATGATGGCCGCCAATCTTTTAGAGAAACTCCGCCAGATGCTGCTCGATATGCAGCACTCGGGAAGGCTCTCGCACATCGAGCCCGGCCTCTACGACGACGCCCGGGCGTACATCGAGAAGCGCAAGACGGACTACTACGACCTCAAAAACCCCCTGGAGAGCCGGGCGGGGGGCCTGCTCATCGAGGAGATAGGGAGCGTCACCGAGACCGTCCAGGAGATCTTCTCGGTCAGGACGAGGCAGATCCTCGACCTTGCGTACCAGCAGATCGAGGGGCAGTACTTCGATAAGGATGAGGGGCGCAAGATGCTCCCGGAGGAGCGGGCGATGTACGAGCGGATCATCAACGCCATCGAGGAGTGCCGGGAGGCGCTCGTCCACGGCGAGGCGGCCCCGTTCGGCGGCGACGGTGCGGCCGCCGGCGCCCGGGGCGATGAAGCCGACGGAACCCCGGAACCCCGCGGAACGCCGGCGGCCCCCGTTCCCCGTTCCATCCGGTCTCCCTACGCCCTCGTGCATATCCGCTCCGATGTGGAGTCGTTCATGGGGATGGACGGCAGGACCTACGTATTAAAAATGGGGGATATCGTCACCCTGCCGGAAAACAATGCAGACGTGCTCTGCGAGCACGACATAGCCTTAAATATTAGGCTTAACAAGTAATATAGGTACTCGAATCTATTGAATAGAGGTTACTATCATGAAAATGCCGTCCAAATTCAAGACATACTGCCCGTTCTGCAGGAACCACCAGGTTCACGAAGTCGTGAAGGTAAAGAAGGGCAAAGTGCGCCACTTCAACTGGATCGACCGCCAGAAGGCGCGCAGGAGCACGGTGGGCAACATGGGCAAATTCAACAAGGTGCCCGGCGGCGACAAGCCGACGAAGAAGATCAACGTCAGATACCGGTGCACGGTCTGCGGCAAGGCGCATCTCAGGCCGGGATTCCGGATCGGTAAATTCGAGCTTACGGAGTGAGTTGGTATGGTCCGGGTAAACAGAGAGAACAGGAGCACATTCCTTCGGGTAAAGTGCCCCGACTGTGAAAACGAGCAAGTGGTCTTTGAGAGAGCGAGTACCGTCGTGGAGTGCACCGTCTGCGGACGTATCCTTGCGGAGCCTCACGGCGGGAAAGCTGATATAAAGGCCGAGATAATGGCAGTACTTGAGTGATAATTCCATGAATGAGAGAGAGTGGCCCGAGGAAGGAGAACTCGTTGTCTGCACGGTCGCGGACGTCAAGGACTTTGCGGCGTTCGTGACCCTGGACGAGTACAACGAGCGGCGAGGGCTCATACCGATATCCGAGATAGCGCGGGGCTGGATTAAGTACATCCGGGACTTCGTAAGAGAAGGACAGAAGGTCGTCTGCAAAGTCCTGAACGTGGATCCCGATCGCGGCCACATCGATCTCTCGTTAAAAGACGTAAACGAGCACCAGCGACGCGAAAAGATTCACGAGTGGAAGAACGAGCAGAAGGCCGTGAAGTGGATCGGGTTCGCCTCCGAGGCATCGGGAGCGGACAGGAAGATCATCGAGGAGGCAATCTTCCGCGAATACGGTCAGCTGTATCCGGCCTTCGAGGATATCGTCACCACCGGCGGCGAGGCAGCGGATAAGCTGAACCTCGACGAAACGATCAAAAATGCGCTTATCACCGTCGCGAACGAAAACGTGAAGGTCTCGAGGGTGACGATCACCGGACACCTCATCCTGACGTCTGCCCGGGCCGACGGCGTCAACGTGATCCGCCGGGCGCTCCGGAGTGCGCAGCCGAAGGTCGAGAACGTGGACATCGACCTGATCTATGTCGGAGCCCCGAAATACCGGATAAAAGTAACCGCACCCGATTATAAGGAAGCCGAGAAGGCGATCGAGAAGGCGGCAAGCGCCGCCGTCGGCGTGGTCGAGCGGGCCGGCGGCTCCGGCAAGTTTATCCGGAAGCAGAAGGCCGGATAGAACCATATGAGCAGCCGCATTCGGCGCTGTCCGCACGACCGGAGATATACGCTCTCCGATCTCTGCCCGGTCTGCGGCCGGCCGTGCCGGCCGGCCCATCCGGCACGTTTTTCACCCGAGGACAGGTACGGTAAGTACAGGAGGGCCGTACGCGGATGGAACACGTCACAGTAACCTTTTTGCGAGACGACAATATCGATGCCCCGGTCCTGATCGAGGGCCTCCCCGGCATAGGACACGTCGGGAAACTCGTTGCCGACCACCTGATCCACGAACTCGGGGCCGAGAAGATCGGAAAGATCTCCTCGCTCCACTTCCCGCCGCAGGTGATCGTGGACGAGCAGGGCATCACCCATCTCGTCAACAACGAGATCTACCGCCATGAGAAAGACGGTAAGTCGGTTCTCTTTCTGGTGGGGGATTTCCAGAGCAACTCGCCCGAAGGCCACTACGTCCTCGCGGAGCGCTACCTCGATATCGCCGAGGAACTCGGTGTCAAGCGGGTCTACGCGCTCGGGGGCTACGGTGTCGGCCGCCTGGTCGAGAACCCGAGGGTGCTCTCGGCGGTCAACATGAAGCACCTCCGCTCCGAGGTTGAGGCGGCCGGCGGGTCGTTTGAGAACGCCGGAAGCAGCGGAATGATCGTGGGGGCCTCGGGGCTCCTGCTCGGCCTCGGCGAGGAGCGGGGCATCGAGGGGATCTGCCTGATGGGCGAGACGAGCGGCTACATCGTCGACCCGAAGAGTGCCGACGGCCTTCTTACGGTGCTCTCCCGCCTGACCGCGATCGAGGTCGATCATACCTCGCTGCAACAGCGTGCCGAGGATATGGAGCAGATCATAGCAAAGATCCAGGAAGCCGAAGAAGCCCGGGGCCGGGAAGAACTGAGTTATATCGGATAACCTCCTTTTTAATTCCGGGCCCGGAGAGAGGCCGTCGTGGTGTCCGACGCGGCCATCGGCGACCCGTCAACCACCGATCCACCCGAACCGTTAAGAACCACGGGGATCGACAGATCATCGATATGGTCACCCTCTACCTCGCCAGATGGGAAACCCGGTTCTGGGCCTGGCTCATCGACTTCATCCTGGTAGGACTGCCCGCCTGGGCGATCTCCGACCGGCTGCCGCCCTCCTGGCAGTTCAGCATAGATCCCGGGCTCATATCGATCAGCCTCTCCTCGGTCGTCTTCTTCCTCTACTGGACGCTGCTCGAAGGTTACCGCGGCCAGTCGATCGGCAAGATGGCGCTAAAAATCCGGGTCGCCGGCTCTGCCGGGGAAGATATCGGGTTTTTTGCCGCTGCAATCCAGAGTTTCGGCAAAGCGTTCCTCCTCATCCCCGACTGCCTGATCGGCTGGCTCGCCATGCCGCGTTCGAAACAGCGGCTCTTCAACCGGATCTCGGGCACCGTCGTGATAGAGACCCGCGAAGCGGAGGAGCCGGAGGGCGTCACCTACGTGAAGCAGGAGGAGTGAGGCTCAACTACCGGTCACCGGGAGCCCGGCCGCATTCCAGGCATTCATACCGCCCTCGATCTCGTAGACCTCACAAAACCCGGCCTCGCGCATCAGTTCCCGGACACCGGAGCTCCGCCCGGCCCGCTGGCAGTATATAAGGTAGGTCGCCCCCGCATCGAGACTGTTAAGATGCTCCGAGAACTCCGCCGAGTCGATGTTGACTGCCCCCGGGATGTGACCCCCGGCGAACTCGTCCGGTCTCCGGACATCGATGATGACAAAACCCGGATCATCCCCCCTCTCTTCGATCAGGGCGGATGCTTCGGACGGCGTGATAGTCCGGACGACCCGGTCGTCGGGCGCCGGACTGCCTTCGAAACACCCCCCGGCGAGCACAAGCACGACGACGGACAGGAACGCGAGCAGAGGATGGAGATGAACGGCCATGCATCCATGTCACGGCCGCAACGATAAAGCGGTTTCGATCGCCCCGACCGCTCGTCCACCGGTGCAAAAGCCGGGACGATCAGGTGGAGTTGTCGAATTCGAGCGGCGTATCGTCGAGGGCCATCACCGCACGGAAGGTCTCCGGCGCATCCAGGGCAACGACCTCGCCGTGGTCCACCACCGCAACCCGGGTGCAGATTGCTTCCGCCTCTTCCACATCGTGCGTCGTAAAGATGATCGTCGCCCTCCGCTCGCGGTTCAGCCGCCGGAGCAGGTTCCAGATCTCCCGGCGCCCGGCATCGTCCAGGCCGGCCGTCGGTTCGGCGAGGAAGAGGACCGACGGGTGCGTGAGAAACGCCCGGGCGATCTCCAACTGCTGCACCATGACAGGAGAGTAGGTCTCGACACGAGCATCGGCGCTTCCGGCGATTCCGAAGAGGTCTATGGCTTCGGGGACCCTCCTCTTCCGGAGATCGGCGCCCAGGCCGTGCAGCCGGGCATGGAAGTCCAGGTTCTCCCTGCCGGTCAGCGCAGGGTCGAGCACAGACTCCCGGAGAACGATGCCCATGCTTCTGCGCACGTCCCCGAGGTTGCCAAGAACCGCGAGCGGTGAACGCTCGGCAAATCCGGGAACCGGAAAGAGCATTGTCATGAGGATGGCAAGCAGGGTCTGCCGGTCCTGACCGCAGGGGCAGAGAACACCAAAGATCTCTCCGCTCTTCACGTCGAACGGGATAGGGCCCCTCGCCTGGAGCCGCTCCAGATGCCGGATCAGGTCCTCAACGGTAAAGGCGGTCATGCTCCTCTGCGCAGATGTAATCGGTCGGAGAGAACGGAGTTGTTCCCGGCCGCTCGCCATCCTCGAAACGTGTACCGGATTCACACCGAACCTCCTTGAGCGACGGCTCCCGGGGGTTGTTGTCCGGTGTCCGTTATCCGATTCGAGGAAGGAAATATTGGATCAACACTATTTTTGATTATCCCTATATAAAAATATCTATTTTCAAATGAATATAAAATGCTCAATTAGACATTTCTGTTTTCTATTGGCTTTCCCTTTTACATTATCATCAGCGATATTCATCCTTCATCGAACGATGATGCGGGCTGATTTGGGCGGCACTGGCCCGCCCAAAAGACCATCAGGTCGAAGTAGTACGGGAGCCACCCCAGAGAGCGCCCCCGATACCTCGCCGGGGGACGAGCCGTGAAACTATTTATGGCATGAACCCCCCGGTATACCCGGCCTATGGAGACCGAACTGCCCACGATCGCGATTTTACCGGTTCCCTTCAGCCCGGATCAGATTCTCATTGCGTTCGCGGTTCTCATACCGGCCCTGGTCATATTCAACCTGCTCCTCATCAGCGAGGGGATCTTCGAATCGATCGGGCTCCGGTTCTATCAGGCGGTGCTGGTGACCGCAGGGGCGCTGCTCGGGAGCCTGATCGATATCCCGCTCCTTCCGGTAGGGGAAGACGTCATCGCAGTCAACGTGGGCGGGGCCGTCATCCCCCTCTTCGTAACGCTCGAGATGGTCGGGCGGGGCCGGGTTTCGTGGTTAAAGTCCCTCGCCGCCGTCGTTATGGTATCGCTCGTCGCCTACGCCTTTGCGACGCCCGTCCCAGGCCTCGGGATCACGATGCCGTTCTACATCGCGCCCCTCGCAGGTGCCGTAGCGGGGCTCCTTCTCGCCCGCGGCTGCCGCACCGCCCCCGGCCTCGCCTACGCCGGCGGGACCATGGGCACCCTGCTCGGCGCCGACATCCTCAACCTCGCAAACCCCGAGGTGCTTTCGGCGCTCGTTGGAGGAGGGGGGTCGACCGTCCTCTCCATCGGGGGTGCGGGGATCTTCGACGGCATCTTCGTTACCGGCGTCCTCTCCGTCCTGCTCGCGGTGTATGCGGGGAGGAGGCTGCGGGAGAAGGGGGGTGTCTGCCCGCAGGAGGGAGGAGAGTGAGGGGGGGGAGGTAGTGCAATGATTGCTTCCTTTCAGCGCGGGCGGGGATTTCAGGAGGATTTTTGCACGATTGAGACAGGGGAGGGGGGATGCTCCCCCCTGCCCACCTGACGGTGGTCGAGCTCCGGTTCTACGAACCATCGCACTCCCCGTCGGCCCCACCCCCGATGGCGATATCCCCACGGTCCACTGCATGGGGATACGCTGAAAAAGGGTGGTTCCCTGACTTGCTTCCCCGGATACGGCTTTCCACCGGCTATCGCCATGACTCCCCCTGCCCCCTGGGGCGGGGTGCGATGCTCCGAAGGAGCGGAGCATGAGCACCGCAGGTGCGAGTGAGGAGCGCCGAAGGCGCGGGTGGAGGGGGGCTACCATAGAGGGGCATATGGGCATTCCCCGGCCTGGGCACGGTGGGAGTTGGGTTTTCCGAAAAGAAGTGCATACGAGTATCCCCCGCCTGGGCAGCCGTGCACGCCTTTTCTCCAGAATCTCCCCATGCTTCCGGCACAAGACCACCACCAGCAGACACCACGTGTTCTGTAAACAGCGGAAGAGACTGCAGGAGACGCTTACGAAAAAGTTTGTAGAGGAAACTACGCGTCAAACGCCTGGAGCCACATCTCCGCGCAGGCTATCCGCCAGAACTCGGTAGAATAAGGACTCTTCCCGTCGAGGAACTCGCGGTAGTTTTCGAGCACCCGCTCCGCGTCCCAGTAGGGTCGTTCTGCGAATTCCGGCGTCGAGAAGAGGTCGAGGATACGCGGTGCGAGTTCGCCCTCCATCCAGACCTCTTCGGGGGTGACGAAACCCATCTTGTCCATCCTGCACCGGACGGCGTCCGGAACCAGCCCCCGGATTGCCCGCCGGAGGACGTGCTTCGTGACGCCGCCGCGGATCTTCTGGTCGAGCGGGAGCGATCCGAGGTACTCCACCAGCCGGTAGTCGAGGAACGGGACCCGGGCCTCGATCGAGAAGGCCATCGAGTTCCTGTCCTCCCAGTGCAGCAGGAGGGGGAGGTTCGAGGCCGTGACCTCCCGTTTCAGCACCTCGTCAAGCGACCCCGCATACCGGAGGACCTCGGGCGCTGATCCGCGGAGGAGTTCCCGCCGCTCCAACCGGACCCGGGACTGCCCGGCCGCCCACGCGAAGAACGACCGATGCAGCCTCGCACTCGCGATCCCCTCCCGGAGAGCGGCGAGGATCTCCCGGCGCCGGAGGAGCCCGCGGATGTAGGGCGCCTGGTAGGCGATGTAGCCGGCGAGTTGCTCGTCGGCGCCCTGTCCGTCGAGGACCACCTTCACCTCCTCCCGCGCAAGCCGCATCACGCAGTACTGGGCATATATCGAGAGGGACGCGAACGGCTCGTCCTGCATATAGAGTAATCTCTCGATATCCTCCCAGAGCCCGTCCGTGCCCGGCGTCGTCCGGCGGTTCGCGACGCCCGTCGCCGCGACTACCGTATCGATATGCCGGCTCTCGTCGAATCTCGGATCGTCAAAACAGACCGAGAACGTCTTCTGCCGCTCACCGACGCTCTCCGGGCTCTCTTCCCGCAGGAGGACGTTGATCAGGGCGGTGACCGTCGAGGAGTCGATGCCGCCCGAGAGACAGGTTCCGACCGGGACGTCGCTCCGGAGCCGGAGCCGGACGGCATCGGTCAGGAGGTCTCTCGCCCTCCTTGCGGCGGTTTCGTCGTCAGTGCCGGCCTCTCGCGAGGCGGGGTTCATCGAAAAATCCCAGTAGCGTTCCGGCTCCCCGGCACCCTCCTCCGAGACGACGACCGCATGGGCCGGCGGGACCTGAAAGACGCCGTCGTACATCGTCTCGCCGGTGTGATCCGCAACTCCCCACGCAAGGAACGTCGAGAGCATCCGGTCGTTCGGCCGCCGGCCGACCAGCGGATGCACCCGGAGCGCCTTGATCTCCGAGGCGAAGAGGAACGACCCCCCGGCCACGGCGTAGTAGAACGGCTTGACGCCCAGGCGGTCGCGGGCACAGAAGAGTTCGCGACGGCGCCCGTCCCAGAGGGCGAACGCCCACATCCCGTTGAACCGGGCGAGGCAGTCCCTCCCCCACTCCTCGTAGGCGTGCAGGATCACCTCCGTATCGGTTGCGGAAGCGAAACGGTGTCCGAGGGCGGCGAGTTCCTCACGAAGTTCGCGGTAGTTGTAGATCTCGCCGTTGAAGACGATCTGGAGCGATCCGTCCTCGTTTCCCATCGGCTGGCGACCCTCGTCGGAGAGATCGATGATCGCGAGGCGGCGATGGGCGAGGCCGACCGGCCCGGAGAAGAACGTTCCTTCGCCGTCGGGCCCGCGATGAGCCAGCCGCTGTGCCATCGCCCCGACGAGAGCCGCATCCGCCTCCTCCCCGTTCAGGGCAAACTGCCCGGCAATACCGCACATACTCCGGGCCCGGTCACTTATCAGAACAGGTCTTATCCAGGCCCGTACCGTTGATGTCGCAGGAGGGACAGGGGGCACCGTTCACCACCCGGTATGCATCCGCGAGCACGGCGGAGTTCGCGAGCAGTCCCGCGATCAGGATCACCTCGAGGATCTCGGCCCGGGTCGCGCCCTTCGCCATCGCCGACTGCATGTGGTACTCGACACAGTGGTTGCACTTGAGCGCGGCGCCCACCGCGAGGCTGATGAGCTCGATCGTCTTCGGCTCGAGCTGGCTGGTCTCGACGACAGCGCCCTTGTAGAGGAGGTGCGAGATGAGGATCTCGGGCCGTTCCGCCATCCGCTCAAAAATCAGCGGAACCCTGCCGTACTCGCTCTCGATCTCGCGGAGGAGTTCCTCCGCGATGGTGTCCGACCCCCGTTCGACAATCCTCGTGAGTATCTTCTCGAAATCCATCGCAACTACACCAGTATCCTCGTTTCCGAGAAAGGTTTAATCCGGATCAATATGTAGTTGCGCATCCGTGACGGCGTAACGTCGGCGATATCACCGACCGTCACCCCTTCGGCGACCTCGAGCGACCGCACGTCGTCGGCGTACGAATCGTAGGGGAGTTTCACCCGGAGCCCCTCCATCTGGGCGGTCACCGGCGTCGGGTGCGTCAGCAGGCTGACCTCGTGGATCTGCTCCTCGATGATCGCCATCAGGCGGGGCGGGAAGACGGAGAGCGGGTCTTTTGCGAGAGCATCCCGCCGCGCATCCAGGACGCGGGAGATCTCGTCCACCAGTTCGTCGAGTTTCCCGAGTTCCTCGGGGCGCTTGAACCGGTGCATGATCCTGCCGATCCCGCCTACGTATCCTTCGACGGGTGGGTCGATCGCCCGCATCAGGGTTTCGCGGTCGGGCGCGCCGGTCACCACGATCGGCACGTGGATCTCCCGGCGGATCGCCGGGAACTTCTGCCGGATACACTCTTCGAAGTTGCCGAGCGCGTAGACGGCGAGATCGTGCTCGTTGATGACGTCCCGCTCCTCGTCGTTCAAATTCGCAATCCGTTTCCCGAATCCTCTCGCAAGCCCGACCATGTTGGTCTTCGCGCCCGACCGCCTGAGATACTCGGCGATATCGCAGGAGATGTGGGGAAGGTGATGGATCTCCAGGCTCGGGCTCACGACGGCAATCTCGGTCCCGACGAGAGGGGCCTCGACCACCTCGCCGGCGAGCGGTTTTGCGATCCGGCGTATCATCTCGATATCGTCTCGCGGCACGAACGACTGGAGCACGACGTCCTGGGCCATGACGTGCTTCTGGACGATGTAGCCCCCGAGGTCGTCGATCAGATCCATGATCTCGTCGTGCCGGTAGACGCCTCCCTTGTAGGTCACCGGCACCAGCGTCGTCATAGCGTCACCCCCATCTTCTCAAAGAGCGGCACGACCATCGTCTCCACGATGTCGGTCGGCAGGGTATCCTCGCTCGCCACGTAGTAAAACTTCCCGTCCCGGATGTACTGGCGGCGAACCTTGAACCCCTCGGGAGCGATGTACTGGAGCGCGTAGATGACGTCCTTGTAGAGGGTCTCGCTCGGGTCGGCAACCACCAGCCGATCGAGATCCTCGTCCCCGGCCATCCCCGTCGGGAGGACGACGGTGAACCGGTCGGGCTGGTCGACGTGCTCCTTGCCGTAGATGCTCCAGAGTTTCTGGAGGAGCGGCGCAAGGTAGGTCTCGTCGCCGATATCGAGGACGATCTCGTTCTCGCCGCGGTTGACGTTTGCAAAGTCGGCGATGCGGATTGCGCGCGGCATATGGCGCAGGAGCCCGGCGGCGACGAAGATCGGCATCTTCGGGTCGACGTATATGTGCAGCCGGTCGACCACCTTGATGAGATCGAGGTCCTGGAGGACATCGCCTGCGATCCGCTCGTAGGCCACTCTCCCGACCTCGTCCGGGGACTCGACCACGAAGTAGTTCAACGGGGGCATCTACTCTCCCTTGATGAATCCGGACGCGAGCAGGGCGGACCCGACCGCGCCGATGTACTGCGAGTGGGGCGGGACGACGATCTCGGTCTGCAGGAGCTGGCCCATCGCATGGACCAGCCCCTCGATCAGCGAGGTGCCGCCGACCATGATCACCGGCTCCTTGATGTCGATCTCCTGCAGCTGCTGCTCGAAGACCTGTTCGGCGACGCTGTGGCAGGCCGCGGCCGCCACGTCCTCACGCGAGGAGCCGGCGGCGAGCGCGTTCACCAGGCTCTGCGTCCCGAAGACGATGCAGTAACTGTTCATCGGGACGTTCTTCCCCATGCCCTTCATGGCGAGGGGCCCGAGTTCGGTGATGTCCACGCCGAGCCGCTTTGCGGTCATCTCCAGGAACCGGCCGCTCGCCCCGGCGCAGATCCCGCCCATCGTGAAGGTTCCGGGGATGCCGTCGATGACGCTGATCGCCTTGTTGTCCATCCCGCCGATATCGATAACGGTCGCGGAACCCTGCTGGTGATCGGCGAGGTAGACGGCGCCCTTGGAGTTCACCGTCAGTTCCTCCTGGACGAGATCCGCCCCGAGGTGCTTGCCGATCAGGAACCGGCCGTATCCGGTGGTGCCGATCGCCTGGATGTCCTCGCGGGTGAGCCCGGCCATCTCGAGCGCGTCCGCGACGGCGCTCTCGGCGCTCTTGATCACCTCGGTCGTCGGGTGCCACCCGGTGCCGACGATCTCGTTGTCCTTCATCACGACGGCCTTCGTCGTGCTCGACCCCGAGTCGACGCCCATCGTGATCCCGGTCTGCTCCTCACGGGCAAGGAGCGCTCTCCGGCGGGCGATGGTGGTCAGGGCCTCCATCCGGGTGAGGAGGGTTCCCGCGGTCGTTCGCTCGGTGAAGGAGTAACTCACCACCGGCAGCCGGGAGTTCTCGTGGATGTACCGCCGGAGTTCGTTTCGGACAATCGCCGCCTCGGCGCACCTGAAGCAGGTGCCGATGAAGACCCCGTCGGCATCCACCTTCCCCTCCACGAGGGCCATGGCACGGGCGATCATGAGTTTCAGGTCGGCGCTCCGGACGTCGAGGCCGAACGCGTCGACCCCCCGCTCGACATCGGCGAGCGCGATGTCGGGGAAAAAGACTTCCGCGTCCACCGACTCGGCGGCATCGTAGATCTCTTTCTGGACGCCGCTGTACTCCGGCCCGCAGGAGAGCTGGGCGATCCGCACCTTCCGGCTCATGCCCCGCCCTCCTCCTCTGGAAGACCGTCGAGGAACTTCCTGACGGCGGCGACGAACTGCACGCCTTCCTCTTCGTTCGAGGGATACTTCAGTTCCAGGATCGGGATACCGCTCTGGCGCAGGGAGAAGACAATCAGCTCGTCGGTGCGGGCGCAGCCCATGCACCCGAACGCAAGGTCGGCGTCCGTGACGATGATCGCGGCCTCTGCCTCCTCGATGAGGGGGCCATAGATCGCCATCCGCCCCCGAACACCGGACGGCACCTCGACGGCCGCGTACTTCAGGCCGCGTTTGGGTTCTTCGGGAGTGATCTGCAGGGGCGGGGAGTCTACCCCGGCGGTCTGTATCCTCTCCCGGATACCGAGGGCTGCACCGAGCGGTTTATGGCCGAACCGGGCCACCAGGTCGGAGAGGATGAGGCTCGTTGCAGGGTAGATAAACACCTTTGCCATTGAATTCAGGACTCCTCTGTATCTATCAGTTCTTGCAGTCGCTTGATATCAAGTAACGGTCGCTTCCCGCGTGCGGGCGGTGCCGGTTCCACCTCACCTTCTTCACGCCGGTCGAGTTCCTCGAGCCCGCGGCTGATGTAGCGGAGGATGCGGAATTCCCGTTCGTGGCCGAGGTAGCCCGGCCTCGCTCCGCCGAGATTCGCCCGGCAGCGTCTCGGGTCCCCGGGAGGAAATCCCCGGTCCTTGACGAAGATATGGGTAGGATCGAACGCGCGGATCTCTTCGATGAGGCGGTCGACGGACTCCGGTTCGCCCGTCACCTGCAGCCCGAAGCACGTCTCCTTGATGAGGACGCCCTCGGAGGCCTCGTAGGCCCTGAGCGCGAGCTCGCCGGCGGTCATGGACGGGGACTCGACGAAGACGTATTTGGTCACCGTGCCCACGTACTCGGGAATATATTCGGCCATCACTTCACCTCCTTCACGTATACCGTAGCTCCCTCGCGCATCCCGGCAAGGTTCCCCGCATCGAGCACCTTCCCGATGACGTTCGTACCCGTGAGCGGTTCGGACGTCGGGCCGAACTCGGCGCTCGGTGTCGTGCGGATCCCGACCATGCCGGTTCCCCGCCGGGAATCGTTCGTCATCGCGAGGGTGTAGGCCGGCACCTCGCCCTCGGGAGTGTTCTCCGGGATGATCCCGACGCCCTTGCCGATCTTCGGCTTGAAGAGGAAGACGTCCTCGAAGACGAAGACGAGCGGCATCTTCCCGACGCTATGGTGCTTGAGCCCGGTCACCTCGCGGAAGATCCTGACCGACCGGGGCGCGGCCGCCTCGTCGAGGGTGATGCTGACGACGTGGTCGGCAGACACCGTCTCGACCCGGGCATCACCGGTAGCCAGCACTTCGAGCGTCGTTGCCGGGATCTGGCTTACCACGACGCGGTCGCCAACGGCTTCGTCGGCGGTGAGGGAGACGCCACACCGGGCGGCGACCGCTTCCGCATCGGCGAGCGAAAGGCCGACGAGATCGAACTGCTCCGGCTCCGCACGGATGGTGAGGAGGTCGCCCTCTCCGGCAAACCTGAGGAGTTCGATGCCGTGGACGACCCTTCCTACGACGGTGTGCACCGGGCTTGCCGAGACGCCCTGGGTATAGATGTAGACCCCTCCCGAGGATTTCCCGGCGGTTCTGACCGTGACGGTTCCTTCAAGCCTCGGGCCGGAGAACTCCGCCGGAACCCGCGTCGGGACCAGGTGCGTGTCGGCGACGTGGGTGCTGCTCGAGCGGCCCACCTGGAATCTGCCGCCCTGTACGGAGAGAAGAAAGTGCTCGACGCTCCGGGCGGTTCCGGTATCGATCCCATCTTCCCCGAAGCCCTGCACTTCCGCTTCCACGTAGGAGACGACCTGCATTCCGTCTTCGAGCGGGAATTCGGCATCGCGGGTGACGACGACGTTCGAGCGGTCGACACGCCGGAACACCCGCTCGACGTCGGTGATCCGATCGCCTTCGGCGAGCCGGTCGAGCAGCCCGCGGCCGGTGACGACGTTGCCGATGACGCCGCCGTCCTCCGGCGCACCGTAGTCGGCGGTATGCCTCATGCGTGCGAAGATCAGGTAGGACTGGGAAGGATCGTAGCCCCCGCACCCGAGGATCACGTCGCCGCGCTCGTACCGGCCCGGACGGCGTGCCGGGCGGATGCCGGACTCGAACGGGCCGAAAGCGGCGGCGTACCGGTCCTGCCAGTGCAGGCGGAGCCGTTCTGCAAGATCCGGCCGAAGGAGACGGGAGACCGCCGCGGTCTTTGCCACCTCGACGACCAGATCCCCCGCCGGAGTGGCGAACCTGACCTCCTGCGACTCGGCTTCGTCTTCAACGAGCGCCGGGCGGATGACGGCGACACTGCACCGTTCATCCCATTCGGGGAGGAGATCTCCGAGCCGGGAACCCGCCGGAACTGAAATGCATTTACCGTCCAGGTGGATCTCCATTACGTGCACCTCAGGGGGCCCCGCCTGCCCCCATCACCGTTCGTTCGTCCTCGGTGAGATGAGCGAGCACCTCCTCCGTCGGTCCCATCTGGATGATCTTGCCTCCCCGCATGAGGGCGACGCGGTCACAGATATCTCTCACAAATTCCATATCGTGCGAAACCACGATAAATGTCTCGTCCATCTCTTCGCGGGCGTGGAGGATCGAGTGTTTCACGTCGATCTTCGTGATCGGATCCATGGTGCCGGTCGGTTCGTCGAGAACAACGAGCAGGGGTTCGCGGATGAGCACCTGGGCGAGCGCCACCCGGTGCTTCTCGCCTTCGGAGAGCTGGCTTGGATAGCGCTCCAGGATCTCCTTGCTCTTCTCGGGCGTGAACCCGGCCATCCCGAGGGTGATGATCGCCTTCCTCATCGCGAGTTCTTTCGGGAACTCTAGACCGATGGCGTCGGTGAGGTTGTCGAGCACCGTCCGGTGCGGGTAGAGGTCGTACTCCTGGTGGAGGAGGCCGATGTAACCCTTCGCCCGGCCGCGGTTCTCGATGCCGGGTTTTGTCATATCGATCCAGTCGTCGCCGATCCGGATATTCATCTCGCCGCTGGTGGGCTCGAGGATCCCGGATATGATCCGGGAGAGGGTCGTCTTGCCTGCTCCGCTCTTGCCGATGATCCCGAAGATCTCTTTCTCGCCGACGTCGAACGAGACGGTGTTGACCGCCCGGACGACGCCCCGGTCGACCGAGAGATAGCGCTTGACCACGTCCCGGGCGACCAGGATCTTCTCGCCGACCGCTCCGGCCTCGTGCTGCTCGACGTCGCTGTAGTTCTCCATGAACCGGCCGATGACTTCCCTGGGAACGCCAATCCCCTTGATCTCCCCGTTCTCAAGGAGGATTGCCCGATCGGCTACGTCCTCGATGACCTTTGAGAAATGGGAAGTGACGACCATCCCCATGTCGTTCGCCCGGGCGCTCTCGATGAGCATCCGGTGAACGAGCGTGGCGGTCTCCGGGTCGAGCGTCCCGGTCGGTTCGTCCGCAAAGAGCATGAACGGGTTCTTCGCGAGCTGCCGGGCGAGCACCACCCGCTGCTTCTCGCCGCCGGAGAGGTCGCGGGCGATGTGCATCATCCGGTGGGAGAGCCTGACCTGGTCGATGAGGTCGGCGGCCCTGCTGACGGCCTTCTCGCCCGGGTAGCCGACGTCGTCGAGCGCTCGCAGGACGTTCTCGATCACCCGGTCGTCACCGTAGAGTGCGAACGTCCGCTGGAACATGATGGCGGTTCTCCGCATGATCCGCCGTTTCATCATCGCGCTTTCGTCGGCCCAGAGATCGATATCCGCCGGTTCGAGGTTGCCCCCGCAGACAGGACACGGCTTTCCCGCCTCGCTCGGGACACCGATGTACTCGCATTTGCCGCAGGTGACGACGTGATAGATGATTGCACCCTGTGTCGGAGGCTGGTCGACACCCCGCATAAGGTGCATGAGAACGGTCTTGCCGGCACCGCTTCTGCCGATGATGCCGACGGTTTCTCCCTCCGCCACCTCGAAATTGATATTTTTAAGCACGGTAGTCCCGTTGAACTCCATGCAGAGATCCTTCACCGTAATAAGTGGGGTCATCTTGAGATCCTCGTTAAACTAATCTTCTTCTGGTATCATATTAGGGTTTATATTGTTGCACTTTTCCCGGTCGCCGTGGTATCCGTGAGGAGTTCTGCCACGATACCGGGCACCTCGTCGACGTTGTGGATCACCCGATCCACGCTCGCATAAAGGACGGCCGGTTTCCGATCCGACTGCTGTTCGGTGAGCACCGCGAGATCCGCCTTCCTAAAGGCGTTCAGGTCGTTGATGGCATCTCCAACCATAACAACGTTATCATACTGCTCTTTGAGGTCCTCCACGATCCGCGCCTTCATCGAGGGGGTTGCGACACCGTAGACCCGTTCTCTGGGGATTCCGAGGTAATCGCCCATCCGTTCAAGCTTTGCGACCCGGTCGCCGGATGCTATGTATGCGGGAACGCCCATCCGGTGCAGCTCGGTGATGGCCTCTTTCGCGCCCTCGAACGGCCTTCCGCCGGTCGTCACCGCGAACTCGATGCCGGGGATGTCCATGTTCAGGATCACCCCGCTGTTCATGGTGACGATCGACTCTCTCTTGCAGCAGCTCCAGACCTGCCGGATGCACGCCTGGAGATCGCTGACGAGGGCAGTCTCGTCGTTGTAGAGGAGGTTCCCGACCTCTTCGGCGGGGATGACCCGCCGGGAGCACGCAACCCCGAACCCGATCGAATGTTCTAGGAAGAACTCGGAGAGGAGCTGATCCTCCGGCGCCTCGATGACGTCCCGGGAATGGAGGTGGAGGACGACGAGCACTCTCGCCTCGGCCCCGAAGGTGATGGTCGTGGTCTCGACCTCGGTCAGCATCTCGTCGTGGAGGATGTCGCGTGCTACGCGGTAAGTCCGCAGAAGTGTGCCTGCACTATCAAAAACAACGGCTACCGACATATTCTCACGTCAATAAGTCTATGTAGTCTCTTGTCCTCTCTTGAATGAGGACGTATGGTATTGAGTGAGACGGCAGCAAACATAAAGAGTATGGAGATCCGGGGCGCCGGCAGGATCGCCCGGGCAGCGGTGGAAGCGCTGGCCGATTATGCCGCAAATCTCGATGCAGCCGACCCCGACACGTTCAAGCAGGAGATGGCGAAGGCGGCCGATATCCTCACCGCGACCCGGCCGACCGCCGTCTCGCTCCCGAACGCGGTGCGCTCCGTGATGCGGGCTCTGGACTCGTTCGATTCGGTAGAAGCCGCACGGGACGCGGTTCTTGCCCGGGCGGCGGAGTTCGTCGACCACTCGGAGCACGCGGTCGAACGAATAGCGGAGATCGGGGCACGCCACATCTCCGACGGCGACGTCCTTCTGACTCACTGCAACTCCGAGGCAGCGCTCGGGTGCATCCTGGAGGCCCACCGGCAGGGCAAGGAGATCGAGGTCTACGCGACGGAGGTGCGGCCCCGGGGCCAGGGGCTCGTCACCATCAGGACCCTGAACAACGCCGGAATCAGGACGAACTACATCGTCGATTCGGCGGTCCGCTACTTCATCAACGACGTCGACCTGGTCGTCGTCGGCGCCGACGCCATCGCGGTGAACGGCGCGGTGGTGAACAAGATCGGGACCGCCCAGATCGCGCATGCCGCACACGAGGCGCGGACGAACGTCATCGTTGCGGCGGAGACCTATAAGTTCGCGCCGCGGACGATCCTGGGTGAACTGATCGAGATCGAGGAGCGCGATCCCGCCGAGGTTCTGCCCCGGGCGGTGGCAGAGGAACTCCCCTTCGTCCGGGTCCGAAACCCGGCCTTCGACGTGACGCCCGCGGAGTACGTCGACCTGATCGTCACCGAGCAGGGCGCGATCCCGCCGGGGCTGGCGTATACGGTGATAAGGGATTATCTGGGGTGGAAGATCGAAGAACTGCGGTAGGGCCCGGATCGCCTACTGGAGAAGTGAGTCGGCACGGTTTTCGGCAACCGTTCCGTTCCAGGGAAGGAAAGATACCGTAATGTCCGCTGTCCCGTCCAGAACGCCGGAAGACGCCAGTGCCTCGCCGGTGAGCGTGTAGCACACTGTCCGGCCGTCGCGATTCGCTTCGACGAGTCCGTCTGCGGCGAGCCTACGCAGATGCCAGGCGACTGTGGAACGCGAGATGCCGACGATCTCGGCTATCTCCGACTGCGTGATGCCGGATTTTTCAAGGAGAAGGGCAAAGATCTGCCGACGCGTGCCGTTCTGGAGGTGCAGGCATACGACCTTCTCGGCCGTATCATAGTCGCCGTTTCGGAAGTAGCCCACCCTGTCGTCTCGATTCAGGGCACTGACCAGACCGGCCTCCCGGAGGCAGGAGAGGTGGTAACGGATCGTTCCCCGGTTGATCCCGGTGATGCGGGCAATCTCAGCGGGCGCGATCCCCGGGCGGTCCCGGATGCAGGCATAGATTCGGGACCGTTTCTTGTTGTCCAGGAGGCTGCGTGAAGACCGGTAGCCGAGGTACGCCGTGACGCCGGTAGAATAGACGAGTTCGAAGGGCATCGCGAGGAGCGGGCAGTGGAGGAGGAGGAGAATGGTGAGCAACTCCATCGGCGGGTAGGACCAGAGCGGCATGAAGAACTCGTCGTCGACGTTTATCCCATCAGTGGGGAGTTCAGCGGGACCTGGCTCGACGATGATCTTTGCCGTCGCAGGACTCCAGAGGAGGAGCAGGGCCAGGGACAGGACAATGAACAGGTCAGCCGCTCTGTGCACGGTCCGGCCCCCTACAGTGCCTCTACATCCATCAGTAGTAATAGATAACATTCAGTGTATACTCCGTCCCCTCCTCCGGAACGTCTTCCCCGAAGATCAGGAACTTCCACGTGCCGGACGGCAGGGAATCGGACCCTGAGAGGGTGAGGGAGATCTTCTCGTCCATCCTTCCGTCGACAGCGTCACGGTACGGGCCGAGTACACCGCTGCCCGGCGGGGTTATGGTCAGGGCAAGAGAATCGGTGCCGGGATGCTGGTGACCGCTCCAGTCGAGGTAGACCTGCAGGGTCCTCACGCCCGACGGCACCGACTTCCAGACGGTCTGGTACTCGTCCGGGTATATCGTGCCGCCGACCGACCGGAGGAGTTCCACCCTGTCGCTCACATCGTCGGCGGGCGCTACCGCAATCCCACCGGCGGTCTTGCAGGGCAGGGCTGCAGCGCCGGAGACGAGGAGGAGGGAGGTAAGCAGCGCAGCAACAAGGATTCTTTCAACAACCTGCGCACTGCACTTCGTTACATTCATGATACCACTATGCTCTATGTCCAGATCCCTGACCTTAAATGTTCTGTGCCGAGCGTCGAATCGTCATCGGGAAGTCCGCATCACCGTTTTCATCGAATAAGTCTCTGATACCTGCAATACGGACGGTATGGAGACTTTCCAGTGGAAATTATCCCTGGGCGCAATTCTGAAGGCCGGAATGAGGTTCAGGATCGATACCGGAGAATTTCCAGGGAATGGCAGAACCCGGCAGTTTCATAGGCGCCCCTGGAGAAACCAACCTGCGACAAGGGGATTATGCGCGCCTATCAAGGAGGCCGCAACCCCTGATATCGGTCCGAGCCACCGAGTCGATATACTACACCCAGATCGTCTTCCATCCCCATGACCCGAACCACGACGACGCGCACGCGCACCGGGATACAGCCAGAAGACCCACAATATTACAGATTTTACGCATCAGCGGAACGTATGCGGATTTCAGTTCTAAATATGCACCACGCCCCCAGGAAAGAGATTTGGATCGATTTCTACCAAAAACCCCCCATATCAGTCATGGATCGGGGCGAACGTTGTAAACTGGGAGGAATCAGCGGGTCAAGGCCGCGATGACAATTCGAGAGTGAGCACAGAAACGTTAAGATGAGGAACGCCGATGTCTCGAACGATGATACCGCACGCGGTATCCCGCGGGGGCCGGGAAGCTCGATTGGCGTCGTGTCCCGGCTCCCGCAGCGTGCCCGGAGGGCCAATAGGGCTGTTGGCCGCCATCAGGGATAGCCATTGCGGTTCCGTGGCCTCCCCGGGACACGCGTGAACGAGGTGAAAAACCATGAGAAGAACATTCCTGATTGGCATAGCCGCACTCTTCGTGCTGCTCTGCATAGGAGGGGTTTCGGCGGAGGGAATGGCTGAACTGGCCGTATGTACCCAGCCCTCGTCGCCGGATGTGAGCGATACCACGGACGCTGAAGTACTTTCTGGAGAGTCTTCTGGAGAAATCGGCATACGGGATGTCGCTACGTTCCCCTTTGGGAGTACCATCACTGAATCGCAGCCAAGCCGGACCTTCCAGTTTGCTGTGCCTTCCGGTGTCTACAACTCCATTCAGGTCGACATGAAATTCTACCGGGTCGATGGCGAATGGAGTGACCTGCGGCTAAAATTGGTCGACAGCAACAACCGTATCCTCGCACAGGATGACGGGCCATGGATCCCGTTCACCGAGAATGGTGAGCGTCACGTGCGGTACGACCAGCGTCTCCAGGAGGGCGATATCTATCGGGTTGTCGTCGAGAAAATCAGTCTTGCCGGAGATACCTGGTTCGATGGAACGGTTAAACTCCAGACGTGAAGGTATCGAGTGCCGTTTACGGCACTCCTCCGGAGCCGAAGCAGGAGAGCGGCCACCCGAACACGGCCCGGAGAACACCAACATCACTAGAGTTCAGCATCAGGGGGCAAAATGGATCGGATGCCTCGACATGTAACTGATCGGGCCGGAAAAGGGATATGGAGGAACGTTGAGTTTTCAACCATCAATGCTGAAGGCGGCGCCTGCAACGTCGGCGAGTGGCCATGTTGCAAGCACCCCCATGGAGCACTACTACAACGTGGATGACGCCGGTGCGTATGGGATCTATTCCAATCCCGAATCAGGACAGTATCAGGCCCGGAGTTGCCGTGCGTTGCCGGGAACGGTGTCGTATCGAAGAGCTGGTTCGATCAGAACGGCTGGACACCTCTGCAGTAGCCTGCCCCTGGTAGTTCCAATGTGGGACCGTCACTTCCTCGTAAGCTGCGGTCCCTTCGCCCCATAGAGTGTGAGAATATGAACGGTGACAACCCATGTCCATAACCCGGAGCAACCAAGCAGCTCCGAGTGGCCTACTGACGGTGGCCGGTAAGGAACTTACCGACCACCTGACGAACTGGACGTTTCTTGCCTTTGCGCTCCTGCTGATCGTGGTCTGCATCCTCCCTTTCCAGCAGGGTCTCGGCGGCTACCACGCGACGGCCCGGGCATACGCCGCCGGCCCCGCCATCACCCCCTGGGGTGTCGAAGAGTTCGGTAGCAGCCTTCCGAACGCCGCGGACGTTTACACCCGCCTCCCCGGAGAACTCTCTACCGTCGGGGCAATCCTTGCGATCGCCATGGGGTTCGATCTCATCTCACGGGAGCGGCAGACCGGTTCGCTCAAGTTGCTCCTCGTCCGGCCGATCTTCCGGGACGAGATCATCACCGGCAAGGCGCTTGGGGGTCTTTTTGCCCTGACGTCGCTCGTCTTCGCCGGGCTTGCCGCCTCGCTGGGTTTCCTCCTTGTCGACGGGATCGTGCCCGACATGGACGCTCTGGTCTCGATCCTGCTCTTTGCGCTCGCAACGGTTGCTTTTCTGGCATTCTACTTCTGCCTCGCCCTGACCATCTCGACGGTGGTTCCCCGGACAGGGAAGGCTTTCCTGTACGCGCTGGTGGTGTTGTTCATCTTCACCGCCCTTGTCCCGACGGCGAGCGCGGTTGCGAAGGACGTCGTTGTCGGGGCTCACCCCCTCCCGGGCGCGAGTCCCGCCGAACGGGGAGACTACCAGGCCCGGCTCGGACTGCTCGAGAGCGTCGCGACGGTCTTTTCGCCGCAGTGGAACTACGAACTGGTTGCAAAGAGCGTCCTTGAACCACGGCTCACCAGTTACTCGTTCATCGAGGGCTCCATAACATATCTCCCGTATGACGAAACAGCCCGCCCGACGGACGCCCTCGCCAGGTTCTGGCAGAACGTGCTGGTGCTTTTCACAGCACCGTTCGTGCTCTTCGGGATCGCGTATATAGCGTTCCAGAGGATGGATGTCCGGTGATGCGCCAATGAAAATCGACCTCTCTCGTGTAGCGATCATCGCACGAAAGGAGTTCGCCGACCACCTCACCGACCGGACGTTCCTCCTGGTGCTCGCGCTCTTCGGCATTCTGACTCTCTTTGCCCTGGAGCGAGGCCTTGCCAGTTACACGAATGCAATGGAGTGGTATGTGTTTCTCCTGGAGAGGGCGGCGCGTGCCGACCACTTATCGACATCGCCGTTTACATCTTCTCCTAACCTCCCATCGGTGTTGTGGATCTTCCTCGGCGTAGGGGAAAAGTTCCTCCTCTTCGGGCCGTTGCTCGCGATCGCCGTGGGGTTCGACCTCATCTCCGGGGAGCGTTCGACCCGGTCGCTCCGGATGCTCCTCTCCCGGCCGGTCTATCGCGACGAGGTCATCACCGGAAAGGCCGTAGGCGGCGCCGTCGTGCTGGTGCTTGCATCGGCCGTGCCGTTCATCCTGGCGCTGGGTGCGGTGCTCGTCGCCGGGCTTACCGTCACCCCTCATGATGCGGCAATCGTGGTGCTCTGCTGGGGCGCCACGATCCTCTACCTGCTCGCGTACTTCGGCGTCGCCGTTGCATTCTCCGCATTCAGCGAAGACGGCGGCCGGGCGCTCGCCTGGGCGATGGCGATCTTCATCCTCTTCTCGGCGATAGTGCCCGTCGTTGCAGAGAGTTCGGCCGTCTCAGCCGCCGGCCCCATCCCGGCGTGGCCCGGCGACAATCCCACGCCGGACGAGGTACAGCAGTACCTGGAGGAGAGGAACGATCGCAGCGCGACGTACGACGGTGTCAAGAACACCATTCTGGCACTCAGCCCCAACGGCAACTATGAAACGATGATAAAGATGCTGGGGTCCCTTCATTCCGGCGGCGGGGACGGGGGAGCCGTTGCGGAAGAATCTGGTCTCAAAGATGTGCTGGGCCGATTCTGGCAGAATATCGTCGGTCTCGTTGCGTTCCCGATGATCTTCCTCGCCGTCGCCTATGTGCGGTTCATGCGACTCGACCTGCGGTAACAATCTGGATGCAAAATGACAACAATGTTGCATTTTCCGATAATATGCAGGGCCGCCCCGAAAACCCGGCTCCGCCATCCGGGATGAGACGTACGGGTGACAGCGACGCAGAGTCGATACACCCTCGGCGGTACATGGCACGAACATTTCATTCACGCGCCCCGGGAGGCCATGGTACCGCAATGGCTATCCCTGATGGCGGCCAAAAGCCCTATTGCCCCTCCGGGCACGCTGCAGGGGTCGGGAGACGACGCCGATAGAATTTCCCGGCCCCCGCCGATTGAGACATCGGCGTTGCTTCCCTTAACGTTTCTGTGCTCACTCTCGAATTGTCGATGGTGTATCCGGCCCCTTGTGTCCCTCCTATCTGCAGCAATCGCCTCGATCCATGAGTGATACGGCCCCCCTCCAGTGAGAATCGGCCATGTTCTCCATCATGTTAGCATGAGGAGAAGTTTCGGACTGAAACTTGCAATATTTCTCCCTGATCCAGAAATCCAGTTATTTTACGGAAGTACATCCGGCCCGACCGGGCGACGGACCGGCGCTGCGCGCGAACCTGCCCGTTGCACGTATCGGGCAGTCAGCCCACCTGGCCGTCACCGGATATCCATCCGCACAAACTTCCTGTATGCGGCGGCGAAGAAGACCGCCGGGAAGACGATCAACCCCGTGATACCTGCCCAGACACTGCCAAGCGGTTCCAGGAATGATTCCTCTCCCGGCGCAGAGATGAAATCGGTCAGGTCCTGGTAACTCTTCTGCGGCGAGAGGAGCGTGACAACGTTGGTGATGAGTCTCTTCTTCGCGGTATACGCCGCCAGATCCTCCTGGTAGTCTCTCAGCGCTTCACTCCATACAGAAGCCTGCTGCCCGGAATCGTCACGTTGGACGAACGATTCACCAGCAGAGGTGGAGACATACATCTCCACGGGGATCACTTCGGGTTGCTCGGGACGTTGCGGCGGCGGGCCTGCGACGAGCCCTCCAACCATCGCCCCGAGCACCGGGAGGAGCGACGAAACAACGAAAAAGATCACCAGAGTGAAGACCAACGCGTTCCCGCTCTCCCGTGTGACCGTCGAGAACGCGAGAGCAACGGCAAACCAGGCGACCAGGAAGAGGAGCGAGATCGCCCCGAAGATCAGGATGGCGACGACCTCGCCCGCCGTCGGCACGATCGAGAGGATGAGAAGAAGGCCGGTGATGATGGCGAGGACGAGCCCCACGATGACTCCCAGGGCGGCGGCACCCCCGAGCGCCTTGCCGACGACGACCTCGTCGCGGTAGACCGGGTGCGCAAGGAGGGTTTTGAGCGACCTGCTCTCCTTCTCGCGGGTGACCTGGTCGAACCCGGCGGCGATCGCGAGCAGTGCTCCGAGCGTCACTGTGGTGCCGGCCATGGAATCGAAAATGAGCAGGACCGAAGGTCGCTCAGGCATCTCAAGCCACCAGGCCCCAAGGTCCTGCAGATTCCGGTACTCGTCAGCCGCCTGCAGCGCGTCGTTGTACGAGGTCAGGGCGGAATCGTAGCGCTCGAGTCCCTGACCCGTACCGACCATGGCGATGATGAGATACAGGAAAAAGATCAGGAGGAACCGCCGGTTCGTAAAGAGATCGGAGAGCTCTTTTGCGGCGACAGTGAGGCTGCGTTCTATGGTCATGGTCTGCTTCCCGGATTCTGGTCCCGGCAACGGATACTCTCCTCCGGGTCAATAGGTGACCCCATCAAGAACAAGCCCTGGAAGACTTCACAGCGTATCGCATGACATTTGCCCATGCAGATTTTCAGGGTGAAGATCTTTTGGCATCAAAACCCGGTGCTTCGGTGTCTCCCCGGATGCCGGCGGCAGGCAGAATGAGCGCATTCCGAGCGGGCTGACCACCCGGCCGTCACCGGATATCCATCCGCATGAAACGGGTGTATGCCGCTCCGAAGAAGATCGCCGGTAACGCAAGCATCGCGACGATCGGCTGCCAGATGAGAGCAATCAGGTCGGGAGGGTCGGGGAGCGGTTCTGGGTAGGTAGTCCGGGCCGCAACGCTCGATCAGATCCTGCCGGGCGCATCCTTGGGGGTAGTTCCCTGGCAACCGTGAATCCTCATGATCAAGTCGGTGACGGTCCTTCACAGCGAGAGAAAATGGTTGCGGCACCCTCGACTTACGCACAGGTGCCGATCGGGTTGCCTCTCACGGGGCCTGGTGCCGATCATCGACCTGACCGTGTTTGCCTCAACCGGTCCCCGGCTCCATCGACACCTGCTCTCTAGCCATCCTGAGCGCATAATCAACCGGACTCCACTGTATCAGAACCGTCCTGTCGTGTATCACGGTGCCGTTCAGTGCCTCATTTTCGGGCGTGAGATTGCGCACCCATACCCAGATCTCTTCGGAAGATGTCGCGAAGCTCGATATCTGCAATTCGGGATGATCTTTCTTGAATTGCATCAACTCAGCCCCAAGATGCTCCAACTCTTTTTCATACTCGAGATCATGGATGACCGTAAAGGCCCAGCCGTTGACCTGTCTGCCCTGGACAGCATCAATGTTGTTCTTCTCCGGTATGGAGTACACATAGATGGTAGCCTGTTTGTTTTGGGGATCAAACTCCCACTTTCGTACACCCCCGATCTCCATGAATCGCGCGATGTTCTCGATTTCCTCTTTCACTTCGTCCGGCAACTCGTCCACCGTCATATTCGCCTCTTTCAGCGCTTTCCTCACGTCTTCCGGAACATAATGTTCCTGAACGATGTTAAAGGTCCAGCCGTCCACCTGCCTGCCCTGAGCGGCCTTCACCTCTTTTTCGTGCTCTGCATCCCGCGAAAAGTACGTATAGACGATGACCTGGTTGTTCTGGGGATCAAGCTCCCACCTTCGTACCCCCCCAATTTGCACGGTTTTTTCCATTTCTTCTTTTACTTCGTCCGGAAGTTCATCCAGCGTCATGTTTGCTTCTTCCAGTGCCCGCCTCACGAATGCGGGCACATAGGGTTCCCAGATAATGGTAAAGTTCCAATCGCCGACCTGTTTACCCTGAACGGCGCTCAACTCTTTTTCATGCTCTTCATTCAATTCGGGGGACGCATAGATGAGGGCCCGTTTGTTTTGAGGATCAATCTCCCACGTTCGTATGATATCTTCGAACTGCACTGTGTTTTTCATCTCTTCGCTTACGTCATCGGGCAACTCAGCCGCTGTCATATTCGCCTCTTCCAACGCCAGTTCAACGGTTCTAGACCTATACCAGGAATCATAGATTTTCCGGGCAAGTTCCCTGATCTCTTCCGACGTCATGTTCCTAACCTCCTGTACTGCTTCAGGTACCTGTTTCGGCGTTACATTCTGTTTTATATCCCCGGGCAAGTCGAGCCCGGTCGGCGGCTCCTCCGGCGTCATGTTCCCGATCTCCGGACGGCACTCCTCATCTGGAGGGTGTACTGCCACGATCATCGCTCCCACGCAACAAACGATTGCAAGTGCGATGGCGAACCGTAGAGCCGTTTTTCTCATTTCCTCCCCTCTCAACTCCTGGTTACATTTCCTTGTGCGTCGATCGAGAACGTCGCCTCAGGCTGTGTCCTGTGGTCAGGGAGGCCACAATTAAATACTCCAATTATTTCGTAGATCTGCACTGTCGTGTCCTCTGTGTTCGTCCCGTAGGGCATCTGCCAGTCCCCGGGTCTGATATTCAGATTGGCATACTGGTAGAACTTCCAGCTGGAGAATGCGTCCGTATTGCCTCCGAGGAATTCAGCGCAGATCGCATGGCTGAGTCCCTGGGCGCTGTTCTTGACACGCGCCAGATAGAAGTCTAGATCGAAGGTCCCCTCTATGTAGCAGTGCTCGGGGCAGCCGTCCCTCTCCATCCAGTAGCAGCCCGCCAATTTCTGGAGATATGTGAGGCATTTCCGGGCCCGGGCATACCGGATCAACATGTTCGGCAAACAATCGGCACTGTACCAGGATCCCGAGCCGCCCCCGCAGTCGGGAAGCCCATGTCGGTAATACGAGATCGGGAAGGGCAGATACGCGCCTGTCGACGCGTGACAGTCCCTATCCGAGGTGTCTTTTTCCGGTGTCATTTCCGTTTCCCCATTCATGTGCATCCCGGAAAGGCCACGGAACCGCAACGGCTATCCCTGATGGCAGCCAACAGCCCTATTGCCCTCCGGGCACGCTACGGGAGCCGGGACACGATGCCGATCGAGCTTCCCGGCCCCCGCGGGATACCACGTGCGGTATCATCGATTGAGGCTTTGTTGTTTCTCTTAATACCTTTTCTGTGCCAACCATCGACATGTCTGAGCGTTGGAAGGCCCCGGATCGGGAATATTACCAGTTCTGCAGATACTCCGTCACTCGCCCCGGATGTCCATCTGCACAAGGCACAGAAACTGTGTGAAGACGAACAACGATGTCTCGATCGAGGAGCGGAACCCCTACGAGGTTCTGCCCCGGGCGGTGGCAGAGGAACTCCCCTTCGTCCGGGTCAGGAACCCGGCCTTCGGCGTGACGCCCGCGGAGTACGTCGACCTGATCGTCACCGAGCAGGGCGCGATCCCGCCGGGGCTGGCGTTCACGGTGATCCGGGACTACCTGGGGTGGAAGATCGAGGAACTGCAGTGATACGGCATCCGACGAGGGGATGCTCCAGGAGATCGAGCGGTCGCGTGGGGGTCTCAGAGCGGGGAGGATCTATGCCCTCGCCGGGTCGCCCCCTTCTGTCGCTGCCGGTCTTAACGAAAACTCGTCGCGGAGATCCGAAACGCCCCCTCACCCGCTTCCTCCACGTCGAACGAGACGGACAGGGCCTTTGTACCGGCCCGGTCCATGGTGACGGATTCGCTGTACGGCCTGCCCGCGGCATCCCGGACGGTCAGCGTGAACGAGGCGCGGGCGGGATCGAAGATGCCGCAGTTCCGGTTGGCGCAGGTCACCGTAAACGTGTTCCTCCCGAGCCCGGCCACGACATCCGTGCCGGAAGAGGCGACCGTCTCGTTGAGGTCCGAGTCGATCCAGGCCCGCCCCAGGGGATGGGTGCCGGCGGTGATGTTCTCGCAAAAGACGATACGCCCGCTCGCGGTGTCTATAACGTGTACCTCTCCGTCCGGCCAGAACAGCGTAACCGCCATACAGGCCACCGCGATGAGAAGGACTGGAATCACGGCTCCTGAAAATATGTTCCCGGCTCAATTGTCATAACGGGCCTCCGTGCGATCATGAGGACGGACAGGGGCGGCCCCTGCCCGTCGCCCCGGCCGCCGCCCACGTTCCGGGCAGTTCGGTGTGAACACGTTCCATCCCACCGGCACGGAGATAACGCCGCAATCGACAGCGCCACGGTGGATGAGCTGATGCCGAAGAGGCATTTTGACCTCAGGGTTTCGAACAACCATTCATGCGCATCCCGGAGAACACGGGCTCACAACCACTATTCCCGCCAGCAGCCCCATGTTCTCCGGGTACGCCCCAGGGGCAGGGACACGACGCCAATCGAGGGTCTCAGCCCCCGGTGGGATCCCGCATGCGGTATCCACGCCTTTTTGTCAGGGAAAGGGCCCCATATAATTTACGGCCACTGCAGCTACATATCGCTCGACATGTAGCTGCAGTGGCCGTAAAAAACATATAGTTGTCTTTGAAAGCCCTCTACGACGCCCTATGAAACCTTACAGAATCGCAACGGTTATCATGATCACCGCGGCACTGCTGATCCCGGCCGTGGCAGCGCAGGGGACAGGAGGTCATAACTACATCGTAACCCCGATCGGGGACGAACTGCTCAAAGAAAAACCGCTGCCTGCACTGAGGAGCTACGACACCATCACGCAGGGTGAGACGGATGAGTTCTCGAACTACATTCCCCCGGGCAAAACGGAGCTCGTCCTCGACCTGAACTGGGGCGACCCATCCGACTCGCTTCGACTGATGATCTACGCTCCCGACACCGTGCTCGGACCGTACTACGATTCGTACGACGGCACGTTGGACGGAAGGATTCGCCTGCGCATAAAGGACTCCGTCGGCCTGTACCCCGGGACGTGGGACTACGAGATCTACGGCTATGACGTGACCGGGACCGAGGACTACACGTTTGGCTGGCGGTGAATATCGAAACGTTGAACAGCTCTTCCGGCGACAATCCAGCATGGTGCGGTGGAGCCGGATCTTTTCCATTCTCTTCGTTGCCGTGACCTTCGCGGGCATTTCGCTCCCGGGCACGGCAACCGCCGGTTACGCGGTCGAACCGGCGTTGGAGGGTTACCCCGGAGAACTATACGACTTTGAGAAGAGCACACTTCAGGAAAAACCGCTCCTGGTGATGTTTTTCCACTGCCTGCTCGTGATTCTCCCCGCATGCTTCTTCCCCGGCGAACTCCTCTACATTCTCAGCATCTTCCTGCCGTTCGGTTTCCGGCGGGTAACGAAACGAACCATCCTCGACGACGACTTCCGGCTCAACCTCTACCGGAAGATCGCCGCAAACCCGGGTGCCGGTGCCGTGGAGCTCGGCGAGATGACAGGTGTATCGAGAGGAAGGCTCCGGTACCACCTCAACATGCTCATCCGGGAGGGAAAGGTGGCTGCCGTGGATTACCGGAACCGCACGGGCCACTTCGCGCGTAACCAGAGGCATACCGATCTCGAGCAACGTATTCTCATCAGCCTCCGGGAAGAACCCTCCAGAACGATCCTCAGGTACCTCCTCGGGTCTCCGGAAACAACGCGGAACGACGTCGCGGAACGGCTCGGGCTCACCGGTTCGACCGTCTCCCAGCACATGCAGGAACTGAAGACCGAAGGGATCGTCACTGTAGGCAGGGACGGGCGGTTCGTCCGCTACAGGCTCTCCGAAGATGCCGAGGAATTCTTCAATCAATGTCTGGATGACCTCCCTATCTCCAGGCATCCCAGCACAGGGAATTATCGCGCCACAAGAGGCCACGAGGACTCGTCGGGTTAGACTCCGGCAGCAGGATTGCCCGTCCTTCGCCGTCCGGCATCTCCCCGACTCCCGGGGTTATGCTTATTCTCTTATCGGCCGGTGCAACGCGCGTCCCGGTCGATCACGGCATCCTTCGGAGGGCAAAATGGGTCGAAACGCCCTGGCATGTAGGTGTTCTGGCCGGAAAAAGTATATAGAAAAACGTTTAGTTCTCCACCGTAGGCGCCGCAGGCGACGCCTGCAACGGTGCGGAGGTTCACCCGGCCACTAGCGAATCGGATGGGTGAACGTCCCGCGTGCCCGGAGGCTAATGATGCAGTTGGCTTCCATCAGAGATAGCCATTGCGGTTCCATGGCCTCCCGGGACACGCATGAAAGGAGGAATGAAACCATGAAACCAAAATTCCTCTCCGGAATCGGCGCCCTGTTTGCGGCGCTGCTGATCGTCGGCGCGATCTTCGTGCCGGCGGTGAGTGCACAGCCCCGTGAGTCCGTGGAGGTCGTCACGACCGACGAAGCCACACTAAGCCTGATCGACGAACTGTGGGGGACGGATATCACCATCGGAGAGTATCTCGAAAAGGTGCATCCTGAGTTCCTCACCGACATGTCCGACGATGAAAAGGCGGATGTGTACCAGAGGAAAATGACATGGTCGGCCACCAATCTGCAGAGTACAAACACGCGAGCCGCATCGTCAGTAGTGGTCCATGCTATGGATATCGAAGAATAGCTCTTTCATTAATTTCGGTGGAAGTAACCGGTTCTACGGCGACGAGGTTCCGAGTTACATCTATGTGGAGGCGTTTTTGAGGAACAGTGCTGACCAGACGGTGAGATCAACCTCACGCAGCGCTTGTAACGTGAAATACGTCGAGGCGACGAACATGATTGCCTATCCAGAGGATGACAACTATAGGGCCTATGCGTGGAGTTACGCCCTCCCAGCGAACGTGGAAGATCAGGAGTGGACAGGATGGGTAACGTATCCGTAAAGATGAACGAACTGCCGGCCGAGGGGTAAGGGGAGGGTGAGTTCACTCTCCCCTTTTACCTCCTCTATGTCTGAGGATACAGCAAAGATCTCTCATAGGGAGCAACAGATGAAACAATACAGTGGCATGACTATCAACAAAATCGGTTACACACTCGCGGCGGTGCTTCTCCTCCTTGCCTGTGCGGCGGCATCGCCGGGGTGTGTCGGGACGGATGCCGGCAGACACGGGCCGGCTGCACCGACGTCGCCGGAGGCGACGGTGTCACCCCGGGAGACACCGGCCCAATCGCCGTCGGACGGCCGGATCGGCGAGGGGGAAGCGCGCTCGCTTGCCGCGGCCGCACTGGAACGGGAGATCCCGGGATCCGGATCGAACGGATGGCCGCCGAGCCGAACGACGTGCAGACCTATGGCGACGTCTGAAGGTTCCGGGTGAAAGCGGAAGACGACCCCGACCCGGAAGGCGATATCATGGTATCGATCGATGCCGCCGACGGAGAGATGGTGTACTTCCAGGATAGCCGGGACTATTACCGGTCTGCCGACCCTGCAATCACGATCGATGCGGCGGAGGAGATCGCCGATGCGTATCTCCAGGACCGAAACGAGCGTTCGGGCGTCGTGAAGATCGTCGCAGTACTCTCTACGGTGGATACACCGCTGGGTTTGCGAAACGGCCCGTACCATTTCGTGTATCAGCGCTCGATCGACGGCGTCCTCTGCCAGTCCGACAAGATCATCCTTGATATCGATTCGATCAGCGGTCGCGTCGTCTCTTACTCTAAATTCTGGAAAGTGTCAAACAACGACACCATGGCCGATCCGGAACCTTCGATCCCGGAAGACGCGGTACAGGAACGGGTTCTGACGTACCTTCACGATACCTACGGCACGGACCCCGGCGAGATCGTCATCAGGTCGACGGAACTGCAGTGGTACGACCTGATCGCACGACAACGCCCATCAAAGGAACCGGTCGCGGTGCCTCTTGCCTGGCGCATCGAATTCGACGATGAACGGTACCGCTCGCAGGACCCGCCGCGAACGGCCCAGATATGGATAGACGCCCATTCCGGAGAGGCTCTCTTTGCATCTTACAACCCGGGGAGGTAACGATCCGGTGGAAGACGAGAGAATGGCAGACCGGGTACCCGGTCCGAACCGCACGCTCCTCGTGGCGGGGAAAGAGTTTGCCGATCACCTCGCGAGTCGGCGGTTCACCCTTGTCCTCCTCCTCTTCCTGATCCTCTGTTCCGTCTCCCTCTACGAGGGTGTCGAGAAGTATAGCGAGAAACTCGCGGCATACTCCGACGGTACCGTGCCGGTGCCGAAATTCCTGGGTTACCCCGGCTGGATGCCGGAGAAACCCTCACTCCTCGTAGTCTTCCTCAATCTCTCCTCGCAGGTCCTGAGCTACGGCCCGCTGCTTGCGATCGCGACCGGGTTCGACCTGATCACGCGGGAACGCTGGTCGGGTTCGCTCAAAACCCTCCTTTCCCGTCCGGTTTTCCGCGACGAGATCATCACCGGCAAGGCGCTCGGCGGGTTCGCCGCCCTGACGCTGGCGATGAGCATCGCGGTTCTCATCGCGCTCGCCCTGCTCCTGCTCTTTGCAATTGTCCCCTCACCAGCCGAGCTCGGAGCGATCCTGGTCTTCTGGATTGTTTCGCTGGTGTACCTCTTCACGTTCTTCTCGGTCGCTCTCCTCGCCTCGGCGGTCGTTGCCGAGAGCGGGAGCGCTCTTGTCTGGTCGCTGGTCGCGATCTTCGTCTTCTCCTCCGTCGTACCGATGGCCGGTGGCATCCTTACCGATGCGGTTGCCGGAACGCCGCCGGATGTGGTGGATCTTATGAGCGACCCGCATCCCACCGAGGAGGAGTGGCTGCAGTACCGGGAGGAGGAGCAAGTCTATCTCGAACAAAAGGAACGTGTCGGAGCGACCATCCGCCTCCTCTCGCCACAAAGGAATTACCAGGAACTCTCGATAGCGATCACCAATCCACGGTTCTCGATGTGGATCAACCCGGACCCCTTCGCCTTGAGAACACCCCCCCGGGGAAGAACCGCTCCCCGACCTTCCCGACCTGATTGCTCTCATCTGGCAGCCGATCGTCGCGATGCTTGCGTTACCGGCGGTCTTCTTCGGAGCGGCATACACCCGTTTCATACGGATGGACATCCGGTGACGGCCGGGCGGTCAGCCCGCCCGGAATGCACTCACCCCGCCTGCCGCCGGCATCCGGGGCGAGTGACGGAGTATCTGCAGAACGGGCCATATTCCCTGTTCGGAGCCTTCGAGTGCCCGGACGTGTCGATGATTGGCACAGAAAAGGTATAAAGAGGAACAACAAAGCCTCAATCGATGATATCGCAAGCGGTATCCTGCGGGGGCCGGGAACCTCGATTGGCGTTGTATCCAGGCCCCCAAAGCGTGCCCGGGGGCTGATGGTGCTGGCGGCTGCGAACAGGGATAGCCGTTGCAGTTCTGTGGCCTCCTGGAGCCTGCGTGAAAGGAGAATTGAATCATGAAACAGAACAAGATCTTCAGAATGTGTGCTGCCGCCGTCATCGGCCTGCTCCTGGCCTGCATGGCGGTGGTGCCGGTCAGCGCAGAGAACGATCCGACCCGCGTCATACCTGTCGATGGGAACCTGACACGCATTGCGCCCGTAGATCCGGACCTGACCACTATCATGTCCGTTGACGGGAACCTGACATGGGTCCATGTCATACCCGTCGACGGCGGCTCGCTCGTCATCGACGAAGGAGGAGGGACAGACTGCACCGCATATGCAGGCTCATGGTTCGTCGAAAACCATGTACCGGGATCGGTTTACCGGTTCGTCGTGGAGTGCGAATACGCCGACGCCAACCGTGCAATCGGAGAGATGGCCGAGTTCCGGCTGGAAGGCCCGGATGGTGCGGTAGATACATGGTCCATAAACGACACCCCGTTCTTCAACGACGACTGGACGGGAACGCTGTCGGTGGACTTCATGCCTGAGCGTCCCGGTGCGTACCACTGGGAGATCGCGTGCGATAAAGGCGGAGAGAGCGCCTCGTCGCGAGGGGATCTCATCTTCCGGTAGGAGGTCGTCCGGGTGAGAACGGATTGCATAATCTCAGAAAAGCTCCAGGTGATACCTCCTTTGGTTTCTCCAGAGGGTTGGCCCCCACACGAGCGGTAATCAAATGAGCAGGTAACATCATGACCAGCATAAAGGGGTTTACGATAACTTCTACAGACCATGGTGGCCGAATGCGTGCCGGATCGACGCATGGATCGCGAGAACAAAGAAGAATTGGAGGGCTGATGGTAATCCTCTCAGTCCTTCTTTTTTGCTGTACGGGTTGCGTTGAAGAGCAACCGGTGAATCAATCGGAATATATCAATATCTCACTTACAGAACCCATCTCTCAAGCAGATGCAGTCATCGTTGCCCTATCCCACCCGGGAGTTGCTAAAACAATTGAGAACGATTCGTTCCGGATCACCGTCGGAAAGTTCAGCGCCTCTGACGTACGTGAGGGAAGGCTTAAAGAATTCCATATGGTCTACATCGATCGCTTCAATAGCACTACGCACGAACCGCTCGAAAGTTTACAGGTTATTGTGGCCTACGACGGGAATGTTTACAAAATTTGGCGGTCGTTCCCTCCGGTTAATTCTTCAGTTTCTGAAGAGTGAAAAGCCAGTCTATCGCTTCATTGTATCTGAGCAGGCGCATGGGCAGATAGCGTGATCCTCCACCGCCCTACTCCCAGCAGAACGTCTCCATATCGTACCCGGCGTGGGGCATCCCCGGCGGAACCAGGTGGCTCATGTGGACGCACCGGTAGTCCCTCGCCCCGACGCCGCGGGCGAACCGGACGGCCTCGACGTAGTTCATGTGCTTGGTGATATTATAGCCCTCGGGAGCGATGGCGTCGACGAAGAGGAGATCGATGTCGGCCTTTTGGAGGAGATCCCTGCTCGCTTCCGGGATATCCTCCCGCGTGTCTGCGGTGTAGGCGACCGCCACGTCGTCGTGCTCGAGGAGGAGCCCGCAGGTGTAGACCGGCGGGTGGTTCACCTCAAAGAACGTGAACGTCACGCCGAAGAGGTCGAACGGCTCGTAGACCGGAACCGGGTGCTTCTCGAACGGCAGGAAGTGGAGGTAGCCCGAGCAGTAGTCCATCACCGGCGGCGCCGCGTAGGCCGGGGGCACCTTCTGCACCCGGTAGAACTCGCCGAACCCGATGAAATGGTCGTAATGGCCGTGCGACCAGAGGACGGCGTCGATATGGGGGGAAGAGGCCCGGAGGAGCTGCTGCCGGAGGTCCGGGGACGACTCGATGAGGATGTGCTTGCCCTCAATCTCGACGAGGAAGGACGTCCGGAGCCGTGACCGCCCCGCCGCGACCATCGCCCGGCAGTTCTCGCAGTCGCATCCAATCTTCGGCGTCCCGATGGCGTCCCCGGTCCCGAGCAGCGTGATCTGCATCTCAGCGCCCTGTCCGGATGACGTTCCTCTCCTCCGCCCGAAGGAGACCCTGCTCGATATCCACCGGGCCGACCCGGTGCCGGTCTTCCATCAGCGCCGACATCACCGCCTCTTTCATCATCATCCGCAGATCGGAGCCCGAGAACCCTTCCGTCCGGGCGGCAAGGTCCGCGAAGTCGCAGTCGCACTCGATCGTGGCGGCGACCTTCTCGAGGATCGCCTGCCGCATCTCGCGGTCGGGGAGCGGGAACTCCACCACCTCATCGAACCGCCGCCAGGCCGCCTCGTCGAGGATCCTGGGGTGATTCGTCGCCCCGATGAGGAGGACGCCGTTTTTGACGAAACTGATCTGGTCGATGTTTTTTAAGAGCATGTTCACCGCGCGCTTCATCGCACCGTGGTCGTCGCTGACCCGGGTCTTCGCGACGAAGTCGAACTCGTCGATGAAGAGGATGCAGGGGGCGATTTTCTTCGCGAGGTCGAAGATCCGGTCGATGTTCTTCGAGGTCTCGCCCAGGTACTGGGAGGTGACCATCGCGAGACGGACCTCGAGCACCGGCATGTGGAGTGCCCGCGACATCGCGAGCGCAAGCGAGGTCTTCCCGGTTCCGGGCGGGCCGACGAAGAGGAGCCGGCCGAACTCGTAGATGCCGTGCCGCTTTAAGAAGTCGCGGTGCTCGAGGGCGACGCCGATCTTCTTGATGGTCTCCTCCTGCCGGGGCGTGCAGACCAGTTTCTCGACGGTAAACTCGACCTCGTTCGGTGCGCTGATGATGATGAGGTCACGGGCCTCCCGCATCTCCTCGCTCTCCCCGATGATCCGGGAGACCTTTGCCTCCACGTACTCCCGGGTATCCTCGAACCGGCGATTTTTCGCCCGGACGTCGCGGTACCGGACTGTGACGCCGTCTTTCCCGTCGAAGAAGTACGCGAGAACAGGGTTCTCACCGACCCGTTCCTCCCCTCCCTTCTTGAGGAACCATCCCGCCGCCGTGTCGAGCGAAGGCAGGCTCAGCCGCTGCCCGAACTCTTCGTAACTGACGAACGGATTTGCGCGAACCGCCTGGTAGACGGCATCCGGGGTATCGAGCACCTTCTTGATCGCGCCCTCGCTCACGATCAGGGGACGCTTCACCTCGGGGCTCCCGCCGCTCCCGGCACCGAAGAACTCCCGGCACCGCGGGTGAAGGTCATTGATATTGAGTTCCTCGTTCCGGTTGAATATCTCCGCGGTGAGCAGGAGTTCCATGATGGCGAGGACATCACGTGTACCAGTGTCGCCGGTCATATCTATGAGCAGACATATTTGCGTGCGGCATCAATAAGCGTAACTCACCGGGTGGTGACCTCGCACCCCTCTTCGGTGACGATCATGGTGTGCTCCGCCTGCGAGACAAACGAGCCCGGGACGTCGTGCAGCATCGGGAAGGGATGAAGGATCCCGTTCCGCACCAGAGTGGCGAGGCCGATCTCGACTTTGTCTCCCGGAACCCAGCGGCGGGAGAACGGGAGCCCCCTGCGCGGCCGTGCGGTCTCGAGGATCCGCTTTGCCGACGGGAGACGTGCGGGCCGGGCTGCGATCTGTTTGTAGATCTCCACGCGCGCCGCCTCGGTGACCTTCCCCGACCCCGTTGTCGCGAAGGGCTCGATTGCAAAGGCCATCCCCTCCTCGAGGACGGTGCCGCCGTTCATCGCGACGTTCGGGATCATGGGCTTTCCGTGGAGGTCGTAGCGATCGAGGCCGTGCCCGGTGAGGTTTGCAACCGGTCTGTAGCCGTGCTCCTCGATCGCCGCCTGGATGATCGTCCCGAGCTCCCCGGTGACGACACCCGGCCGGACGGCCCCGATCGCCGCTTCGAGGGCCGCACGGGACGCCTCGACGAGCGCCCCGTGGTCGCCGAGGTCGACGGTCATGGCGGTGTCGGCGATGTAGCCGTCGACGTGTATCCCGAGATCGACCTTGACGAGGTCGCCCCGGGTAAATACCCGCTCGTCGCCGGGCATGGCGGTATCGTGCGCCGCGGCCTCGTTGAAGGAGACGTTCAGGGGGAAGGCAAGAAGCGCCCCCTCCTCCGTCACCATGTTCTCCGTCTCTTCGACCATGTCGAGGAGGGGCGCCCCCTCCTTCACGAGCCCCGCACCCCGGCGGAGCACCTTCCTTGCCAGCGCTCCTGCTTCCCGGTAGGCGTTGTAAACTTCATCATCCATGTTCATAGCGTGAGCTCCTCTTTGTATTGGGTGAACCGGTCAAACCCGGTCTCTGTCACCGCGCCCATATCTTCCAGGCGGACGCCGCCGGTGCCGGGGTAGTAGAGCCCCGGTTCGATCGTGACGACGTTGCCGGCACAGAGCACCCCACCCTGCGGACCGAGCGACGGCTCTTCGTGCACCTCGAGCCCGACGCCGTGGCCGAGGCTGTGGGTGAACCCCTGCGTGTTGCTCTCGTAGCCGCGGTCGCGGAAGAACTCCACCGTCGCGCGGTAGAGGTCGGCGCCGACGGCACCGGCACGGAGCATCGATGCTGCGTTGGCTTTTGCATCCCGCACAGCCTCGTACATCTCCCGGATTGCAGGAGAGGGCTCGCCTTTCACGACCGTCCGGGTCATGTCGGCGTGGTAGCCGGTCAATTCGTCCTGCGGGTAGATGTCGATGACGATGGGTTCGTTCTCCCGGAGCAGTCCGGTGCCTGCGTTGTGCGGGAGAGCAGTGTCGGGACCGCAGGAGACGATGGTGTCGACCCCGCGGTATCCGTGGGCGAGAAGGTAGGCATGCATCCCGGCGCGGACGGCTTCAGAGGTGAGGGGGGCGCCGTCCCGGTGGAGGATGCCCCCTTTCGGGACCGACGACCGGATGAGCGCCATCCCGTGCTCCATCGCGGCCTCGGTGGCCCGCTGGACCGAGCGTATCCACTCGACCTCTTCCGGCGTCTTGATCGCCCGCATCGCCTCGACAGACCCCTGCTCGTCGAGCACGACCGGCTGGAACGATTCGAGTTCTCTCGCGAGGGCAAGCGGGAAGTTCGCGGGGACGAGGACGGGGCCGCCGGCGAGGTCGGCGATCATGTGGGCGGTCGCACGCCAGCGCGGCTCTCCCGCCTTGATGTACTCGAGGTACCCGGCATCGGCACGGGTGGCGACCGCCGCCGTCGATTCGCGGACGGCACGCTCGTGCTCCATCTGCGGAACGACGATCATCCCGCGCTCGCCCGGCTTTCCCACGTAGACCACGGGATCGGTGGTGCGGAACCGGGTCAGGTAGCGCACGTTGGCATCTATAGACGAGCCGTAGGCCGCGTATGCCGCCGCACCCGCATCGCGGATAGCCGAATCCAGTCCATTCATTCTACCAACTCTTCCGTTGAAACCACAAGTACTTTTACCCCCGCGTTCAAGTATGAATAATGGATGAGGCAACCAAGCAGGTCTTCAAGGCAAAGTTCGTCATGCTGACGGTCATGCTCAACGTCATCGTCCTCTGCTTCGCCATGGGTGTCTTCGTCCTCTTCCGGTTCGCGCCCGAAGGGACCATCGGCCTTGCGATCGGTCTCTTCCTCCTCGCGGTAGGGGCGATCCTCTCCATATCGTTCCGGAAGCAGTATGCCCGGGCGAAGGTCTGGCTGCACGAACAACCATAATGGTGCGCGTGGCACCCACGCAGGCAAACCCATGCTGGCAAAGATCAAATCCGAGATTGAACTTGTCTCAAGGCACCTGGAGGTGATCCGGGCGGTCGTGGAGCACCAGCCCATCGGCATCATGAAACTCGCCGACATCCTGGATCTCCCCTACCACCGGGTCCGCTACTCGCTGCGGATCCTGGAGCAGGAGGGCTACATCCGCGCCTCGCCGGCCGGTGCGGTGGCGACACCCCTTGCAGGCGACCTTCTTTCCACCCTGGACGCCGAGGTCGACGAACTGATCGATCTTCTCCTGGTTATCCGGAAAGAGAATTCCCGTAATGTTTAATACGATTCAGTCAAGACGTTATAGAGCACTTGTGTGCCGCCATAACTCAGTTGGTAGAGTGGCTGGCTGTTAACCAGCATGTCACAGGTTCGAGTCCTGTTGGCGGCGTTTTCGTCTCCTGTCTTTCCAGCAGAATCACGCCATGTTTCACCCCGTTTTTTCATTCCCGTGATCCCTCCCCCCTGAAGGGGCGAAGATCCGTACACCCCACTGTTGTCCCAATCGTTTTCACAACGCCTAAATCCGCAGAACTCAAACCTCCGCCTATGGATGCGCAAATTCCCGGAACGCCGCCGGCAGGTCGCCGGCTGCTCACCGTCACGGGCGCAGTATTGATCGTTCTTGCCGCGCTCTGCGCTGCGGGCTGCACCGCCACATCCCCGGCCGAGACCGTTATAGCGTCCGAAGCCGCGAACGCAACCGAATTTAAAGAACGGATCGACGCCGTCATCTCGCAGGAGCGGTATGATTACGCCACGTGGGGCATGATGGCGCGGGACACCTCCACCGGCGAGGTGCTGCTCTCGATGAACGGCGACCGTCTCTTCACGCCGGGTTCGACGACGAAGGTCTTCACCGTCTCGACCGCTCTCGACGTTCTCGGCCCCGACTACCGGTTCAGGACGCCGGTGTACCGGGTCGGCGACGATCTGGTGCTGGTGGCCTCGGGCGACCTTGCGATGGGCGGTCGGGCCGGGCCGAACGGCACCCTTGCGTTCACGAACGAGGATCACGGCGATGCCCGGGCATTCGGGGACTGCCTGCTCGTCGACGCCGACCCGCTCGCCGGGCTCGAGAACCTGGCCGAACAGGTTGCTGCGGCCGGGATCACGGCGGTAGACGACGTAATCGTCGACGACCGGCTCTTTTGCGAGACGCAGATGATGTCTGAAGGGCTGGTGACGCCGATCGTCGTCAACGACAACCTGATCGACGTGACGATCGTTCCCGGGCGCGAGGGAGAGCCGGCGACGGCCGACTGGCGGCCGCGATCGTCCGCATACACGATCGAGAGCCGCGTCGTGACCGGGGCGCCGGGTTCTGACCCGGCGGTGGCGATCCCCGCCTACACCGGGCAGGCGTTGATCGAGGTGACCGGGACGGTGCCGGCGGACGCAGGACCGGTCAACCTGACCTCGAACGTGGAGATCCCGGCGGCGTTCGCGAGAAGCCTCTTCATCGACGCGCTTGAGAACGCCGGGGTGGCGGTCGTGGCACCGGCGGCCGGGGAGAACCCGTCGGGCCGCCTTCCCGACGAGTACGGGTCGGTCGGGAGAGTCGCCGAACTCGTCTCTTTGCCGTTCTCCGAGTACGCGAAGGTGACCCTGAAGGTGAGCCAGAACCTCTACGCAAACTGCCTGCTCGGGATCATCGCCGCCCACGAGGGCTACGATACGGTCGAGGCCGGGCTCTTTGTCGAAGGGGCGTTTCTCGAAGAGATCGGGGTGAACCCCGACACCCTGCTGCTTGCCGACGGCGAGGGGAGCATCGTGAACCGGATCAGCCCCCTCGCGGCGACCGATCTCGCGGCCTACATGGCGGGGACGGACCTGTATGCCCCGCTCTCCGACGCCCTGCCGGTCCTCGGCGTGGACGGGACGCTTGCAGCCAATGCCAAGCCGGGAGACCCGGGTTACGGTGCGATCCGTGCCAAGACCGGAACCTCGGCGGGCGGCGACCAGCAGGGCGGGATCTTCCTCTATACCCGCGGCCTGCTCGGCTACATGACGACGGCGAAGGGAACGCCGGTCACGTTTGCGATCTACGTCAACAACATCGCCGGCCTTGCGTCGATGGACGACCTGCAGGGCGTGACGGACGATGTAAACGACGTCGCGGTTCTGATATACGAGTATCTCTGAACCCTTTTTTTCGGCCGGACGGTGTTGCGGTCTTTCGGAGGAGGGCGGGGTCGACGGACTGATCGATCTCCTTCTGGTTATCCGAAAAAAGAATTCCCGTAACGGTTAATACGATTCAGCCGAAGTCTTTCTGAATCCCCGTTGCCCTTCGCGAAGGCTATTCGACCGGGTCGGGATAAGCCACCGTACCGAAGTCTCCACCCTTCGACGGTGAATGTCGATCTGCGCCGCTACGCACAGAACCTCATGACGAGACGGGTCCTGTCGGGCAGGGTTACCTGCTCCAGGGCGATTGACCCGAGACCAGGAATCTCTCCGACGGGTGCTCTCCCTGGCCGGCGTCCTGCTTTGCCGCCGCTTCCCGGCACTCCACGCTGCAGAACAGTCCGCTTTCGCCTGCGGCTCGCTCCTTTATCGGGAACTCCCGCCCGCAGTATCCGCAATAGGCTGATTTCGGCATCCGAACTCACCTGAGATGATAGAAGGCGTATCAGAGGATAAACCTTTCCTCAGGATCCGGATAATCGCCATACGACGATCCAGAACAGTCCATTCGGCTAACCGATGAGCAAAACCCGGCGGTTAGTCGCGTGTATGGGAGTGCCGCCTATTTTTACCGGCAGCAGGAGACGGTGCCAGGGACTTTTGCGCAGCCGGCTTCAGCGTAAACCGGAACGCCGCCCCCTCCCCCGGCCGGCCGGGCACCCGGATGCGGGGGCGGCGTTTGTGTTCACGCTGAGGAAAGCCTCGGCCGTCCACGAATAGAGTCACGAGTTCTATCTGTTTCTTCGATAAAGGCCATGCAGTCCTGGAGCACGAAAGGAAACGTTCGTAACCCCTGAAGTCGAGCTCCATGCATCGATGGGGAGGTCGGGATGCCGAGGCTGGTACTGATCGATACGGCGACGGGAACGCGGGTCCGGCACCGCATCAGGAGCTGGAAGCAGGCCTTGAAGCAGCAGGAGTGGTACGAGGCGAAACTCGGGCGGCGTGTGCGGATCGAGAAGGAGTTTACGCGGTAGCGCTGCCGGGGAACACACGGTGCCGTCGACCGACCCCCGTCCACCCGCATAACCCCCTCACCTCAGCCACCCGAGCTTGTAGAAGACCCAGCCGACCACGAGCATCGAGATGATCGTCCAGGCGGTCACCTGCCAGATGGAGAGGCTGAAGGGGGTGCCGAGGATGTTCGTCCCGAGCACCTGCCCGATCAGGGTCGGGATCAGCACGAGTGCCGAGAGGACGGCGATCACCCGCATCGCCCGGTTCATCTCGTAGGAGACGGTGTTAATGTGGACGTCGATCAGGGAGAGGAGCCCCTCCCGGATGTTCCCGGCGCTCTCGTGCAGATAATCCGTCTCGTTCGCGAGCGCGTCGAAGATGCTCTTCTCTCCTGCCCGCGATTTCGTAGAGGGGAGATCCCTCGCGATGACCGTCGTCACCTCCCTCTGGTGGAAGAGGCTTGAAGCCAGAACGCTGCTCACGCGCTTGAGCTGGAAGACGGTATCAAGGAAGTCCTTCGACATCTCGTTGTTGGGGGTTCCCTCAAGCCGCATCAGTTCGGCCTCCAGCTCCGCGAGGATCCGGGCGTAGTTCTCGTTGATCCCATCAAGGGAGCCGTAGAGGACCCGGGTGTCCAGGGGCACGCCGGCGAGTGCGCTCCCGTCGAGGCCCGCCCGGATCGGTCCGAAGAAGCGGTCTTCTGCTTTCGAGACGGTGACGATCGTCTTGCCCCGGTTCACGATGATGAGCCCGACGTTTGTCACGACCGGGACCCGCACCCCGTTTTGAACGCGGAGCGTCCGCTCCGGCGCCTGCACGAAGATGAGCCGGGTCTTGTCGGCAAACGTAATCCCGGGGTGCGACGGTCGCATCAGCCGGCTCTCGAAGAAGACGCCGGGCAGATCGAGGAGCCCGGAGAGCACCGGGAAGTCCGGACGCGACACACCGGAGAGGTCGAACCAGGCCTCGACCCGGGGGTCGTCAAGATACCTCTTCACCTCGGCGGGGGTGAACCCCCTCTCGCCGTCTCTGGAATCCCCCACTCTCCCCCGGATCCGCATCGTCGAGAACGCCGGTTCCGCAGGCACCGCGACGGCAGTCTCCGGCTCGATCCGCCGCTCAACCGATCTTCCGCCGGCCGCCGCCACCCGGACCACCCGGAGGAGCCGGAGCGCCGGCGAAGACCTCGCGAGGGTCGAACCGGCAACCGGCACCACCTCGAGGACCGGGAGCGTGATGATGACAAGATCGAGGAGATGCCAGCGGTCCAGGAAATGACTCACCGGGTCCTCCGCAAGGGCCAGTTTGAGGACGTATTCGAGGACGAAGATGGCGATGATCGTGGTATCGGCCATATTGAGGAATTCGACGACCGGTGGGGAGAGGGTCGGGAGCAGGAGAGGTATGATGACGATGGGGGCCATTACCAGGCCGAGGAAGATCATCAGGCCGTCGGAAAGGATGCGGTAGACGAGACCCCTGAGATCTGCCTTCCTCTCCTGTCGGGTCTTTCCTGCAGCCTGTTGCATACCGTCACCAGAAACCGGACCCGCAGATCCCGGCGTCACCGGGTATACGCCTTTCCGTATATAGCAGGTGGGAGGCCGATCGCCGGGGACGGACCGGAACCCGTGCATGCCCCCTCTCGGGAACCCGGGAAAGAATGATAGTCCTGCCGGGCGTACCTGACAATCATGGACGGCGATGCGGCGGAACGGGTCTCGCTTGCGGACGCTATAGCGGCGGCGGAGGTATCCCGCCGGGAGAAGAAAAAGAACCCGGCGATAGCCGCAGGGCTCTCGCTCCTCTTCAACGGTCTCGGGCAGGCCTACAACGGGCAGTTCGCACGGGGCGTCCTGGTGCTGCTCGGAAGCCTCCTCGGCCTCTTTGTCATGATCGTTCCGGGAGTGGCGATCTGGGCCTGGGGCGTTTACGATGCCTACCGGACGGCGAAAGGGATGAACGAGGGGCTCCTCCCCTACCGGGAGACGAGCGCGCTTGCGGTTGTCGCGTTCGTGGCCGTCTGGGCGGTGACGATCTTCTCGCTCTCGGCGGCGTCGGCGATGCTGCTCGTCTTGCTGGGGCAGCAGGGGATGCTGTAGGCGACCGGGCCACCAGCCCGATATACTTCCGAACACCCGATCTTCAGACTTGTTAGCACATTAAGAAACATTCATATTACCTGATCGACAAACGCAAACCCATGATGGGTCTCCCGGCAAACCGTCTCTTCTGCCTCGTCCTCCTGTTTCTCTTCGTTCCGGCCGCGGTCTGCGGCGCCTCGGTCACCCGGACGCTCTCGACCGCCGAACCGGGGGCGGGGGAGGTCTTTACCGTCTCGCTCTCGATCGACGGCATCGACCTCGGCGGGGTGGTCGAGACGCTGCCGACCGGCTACGCCTTTGCGGGGACCGACCACCCGGACGATCGGGTCCTCGTCCGGGGGCAGAAGATCGGGTTTGCCGTGATGAACGATACCGCCATCACCTACTCCGTCACGGCCCCCGCCTCCGGGAGCGGGGATATCACCGGCACATGGGAGGACTTCCTCGATGAGACGGACGGGGAGGTAGCCGTCTCGCACGTCGCGGTGGACGGGATCGAGACGGCGGCGGAGAGCGCCGGGGAGAAGCCTGCCGCACAGGAGGCAGCCCCGCGGTTTGCGGTCGTCGCTGCGGCTGCCGCTCTCCTTCTTGCCGGACGGGGTGGTCGGCGATGAACCGGTGGTACCTCCTCACCTTCCTCCTGCTCCTCGCCGTCCCGGCATCGGCGGCAGAGGGCATCCCGGGGGACGCCGACGCCGACGGGACGCTCGCCCGTGCCGAGTACGCCTCGGCGGCCCTCGCCTACCTCGACGCCGCTTACATGGACGGCGCCGGCGACCTCGACCGGGACGACATCCGCGACGCCGCCTGGGTCTACGCCCGCTGGGACGGGAAACCCCGCGAGGTCACCGACTCCACGGGGAGAACGGTGACGCTCTACCGCCCCCTGCGCCGGGTGGTGACCTTCAGCGGCGAGTCCCTCGAGACCCTGCGGTCGCTCGGGTTCGATATGGACAAAGTCGTCGCCGTCGACAAGTACAGCCACGAGAAGGAGACCTTCTTCCCCGAGTGCCGGGATAAGGCGAACGTCGGGTCGATCTGGTCTCCCGACATGGAGAAGGTTCTCATCCTCAGGCCGGACACAGTCATCCTCTACGCGACGATCAGCACCGCGGCCTGCGACGACATCCAGAAGAGGCTCGAGGCGAGCAGCCCCGGGATCCGGGTGCTGCGGTTCGACTGCTTCAAGCCCGCCACCTACGCGGGCGAGATCCGCACGATCGCCTCGATCGTCGACGAACCCGAACGGGGAGAGGAGTTCGCCTCCTTCTACGGCTCGACGATGGACCGGATCCGGGACGGCACGGCGGGGATCCCGGACGATGAGAAGACCCGGGTCTACTTCGAGTACTGGTTCGACTACACGACCGTTGCCGCCAGTGCGGGCTACAACGAGAAGACCGAACTCGCCGGCGGGAAGAACCCCTTCGCCACCGGGACGACCGAGTATCCCGTCGTCGACCCCGAGGCGATCATCGTCGCGGACCCGGAAGTCGTCGTCAAACTGGCCGGGCAGGGCCTGGCCGTCGGCGGCTACGCGGGACACGATCCCGAAGCGCTCGCCGCGATCAGGTCCGCGCTGCTCGAGCGGCCCGGGTGGTCGAGGATCTCCGCGGTGAAGGACGACCGCGTCCACGTCATCCACTCCGACATCCTCGGCGGCGCCCAGCACTTCATCGGGACGGCCTACCTCGCGAAGTGGTTCTACCCCGACCGGTTCGCCGACCTCGACCCGCACGCTATCCACCAGCGCTACCTCACCGGGTTCCAGGGGATCGACTTCGACCTCGCATCCCAGGGGACGTTCGTCTACCCGTGACCGGTGACGCCATGGAACAGCACGTCATCATCCAGGAGGGGTATACCCGGCTGAAGAAGACCCGCGCCCTCTTCATCGGCGGTCTTCTTGCCGGCCTCGTCATCCTCATCGGCATCGCGGTCACGCTCGGGTCGGCCGGCCTCACCGTGGGTGAGTCCTACCTCGCGATCCTGGCCGGCCTCTTCCCCGGGGTATTCAGCGCACCCGACCTCGCGACGACCATCGTCTGGGACTTCCGGCTCCACCGGGTGCTCTTCGCGGTCTGTGCCGGGTTCGGGCTCGCGGTGGCGGGCTCTGTCATGCAGGGGATCCTCAGAAACCCGCTCGCAAGCCCCTTCACCCTCGGGATCGCCTCGGCGGCCGCCACCGGCGCCTCGATCGCCATCGTCCTCGGCGCCGGGGTCGTCGGCGGGGAGTACCTCGTCATCGGCAACGCCTTCCTCTTCTCTCTGCTGGCGGCGCTCGCCATCTACGGGATGGCCCGCTACCGGGGCATCGGTTCCGAGACGATGGTGCTTGCCGGCATCGCGCTCATGTACCTCTTCTCGGCGGTGACGTCGCTGCTGCAGTACGTCGGCAGCGCCGAGCAGCTCCAGGCGGTGGTCTTCTGGATGTTCGGCTCGGTGGACAAATCCACCTGGCCGAAACTCGGCATCGTCGCCCTCGTCCTCGCCTGCACCATACCCTACCTCCTCTACCGCGCCTGGGACTTAAACGCCCTCGCGGAAGGAGATGAGGTGGCCGCCAGCCTCGGGGTTCCCGTCGAGCGGTCGATGACCGTCCTGATGATGATCGCCTCCCTGATCACCGCGGTGATCATCTGTTTCACCGGGACGATCGGGTTTATCGGGCTCGTCGCCCCGCACATCACCCGCATGGCCATCGGCAGCGATTTCCGCACGCTTCTTCCCGCTTCGGGCCTCGTGGGGGCTCTCCTCCTTCTTTCTGCCGACAGCATCGCACGCAGCGTCCTTGCTCCGCAGGTCCTTCCCGTCGGGATCGTGACCGCGTTCCTCGGGGTGCCGTTCTTCATCTACCTCTTCCTGCACCGGAGGAGTGCCTGATGGTGCGGCTCTCGGTCAATGATCTCTCGTTTGCCTACCGCGACCGGGAGGTGCTCTCCGGAATCACCTTCTCGGTGGACGCGGGCGAGGTCCTCGGGCTCGTGGGGCCGAACGGGTGCGGGAAGACGACGCTCATCCGGTGCGTCGACGGGATGCTCTCCCCCGACGGGGGGAGGGTGATGCTTGACGGGCGGGAGCTTCGCACGATGCACCGCCGCGAGGTCGCGCGGGCGATGGCCTACGTGCCGCAATCGGCCGGGAACGGGACCGCGGCGACGGTCTTCGAGACCGTCCTGATGGGGAGGCGGCCCTACCTGAACTGGACGGTGAACAGGACCGACGAGGAGAAGGTGGTTGCGGCGCTCGACCTCCTCGATCTCGGGGATCTCGCGCTCCGCAAAGTCGCCGAACTCTCGGGCGGGGAGCGCCAGCGGGTGATGATCGCCCGGGCGCTCGTGCAGGAAACCGGGGTGATCCTCCTCGACGAACCGACGAGCAACCTGGACGTCTGCCACCAGATGGGGGTCATGGAAGTCCTCCGCGGGCTTGCCGGGGAGAAGCGGCTCGCGGTCGTCATCGCGCTCCACGACCTGAATCTCGCCGCCACCTACTGCCACCGCCTCATGGTGATGAAGGCCGGGGCGGTCTACGGCTACGGGACGCCGGACGAGGTGCTCACCGAGGAGATGCTCAGGGAGGTCTACGGGATCGAGGCGGTGGTGAAACGGGACCTTTCGGCGCCATACATGGTCCCTGTCCGGCCGGGGCACCTGAGGGAGGGGGCGTGAAAGCCCCTCCTCAGCCCCTGAGAATGGTCAACGCTTCTTTTGATTCCATGACCGGATGCACTTCTCTGTAGCCGAGGTCACTCCAGGAAAAACCGACCTTCATGAGGGCGACGGGGTCGTCGGTCTCGATCAGCCGGAAGACCATGTTCCCTACGAGGTCGACCCACTCGTTGATCAGGGTCACGCCTTCCGGAATCTCCTCCCTGGCCCGCGCCTCCATGATCTCGGCCGTCTTCCCGGGCTCCCAGGTGAATATGTGTATGAACTGCATGTTCTTCCCCCCTCGTTGCCGCATCCCGGCGTGCCGGGATGGACGGTCGGCGCCATGGGTTCCGGAGTATAAAAGCCTGGTGCAGGGCGGACCGTCCGCTACGGCTGCCCTCCCATTCTCTCCTTCACGGCGGCAGCGATGACCATGGCGGTGACGGCGGAGATCACGAGGAGCACGACCGTGTACTGGTCGGCCGTGCCCACGACCGCGACCAGGAGGATGGAGGTCAGGGGCGCCCCGAGGGCGAGGGTGAGGGCCGCGACCTCGATGCAGAGCACGAAGATGCCGAGCGGGATGCCCGGGAAGGCGAGGTTTAAGGCGAGCCCGATCAGGGTGGACGAGAAGATGATGGGAAAGAGGGGGCCGCCGATATACCCGCTCTTGAACGAGAGCGCGAGCAGGAGGATCTTCAAGACCGCTACGCCGAGCAGCATCCCGACCCCGAGCCGGGCCGGGTCGGCGATGATCCCGTGGATCTGGGCCTCCCCGGAGAAGAGCACCTCCGGGATGAAGTAGCCGACGCAGGCGATGACCGCCCCGGCGGCGAGGACGCGGGCGACGGGCGCGTCGCCGAATATCCGGTCCATGACCGTCCCGGCGGCCTGCATGGCGCCTCCTGCAAATACCGCAAGCAGCGATCCGAGGATCCCGAGGGCGATCGCGCAGAGGATGTAGCCGGGATGCAGCTCGCCGATCGGCTCGAACGGGATGCTCCGCGCAAAGGAGGGGAGCCCGAGGAGCAGGTAGAAGAGGTAACCGACGGTGCCGGCGAGCAGGTTCCAGGTGAGGAACCGGAAGGCGTTCCTGTTTCCGCCGATCTGGAACTCGGTGGCGAAGACCCCGGTAAAGAGCACGTTGCCGACGATCCCGTTGAACGCCGATGCCAGAGCGGCGACGTCGAACCCGAGCGCGGCCCCGGGGGACCCGATCCTGAGCCGGTCGCGGACGTACGAGGAGACGTAACCGATGAGAACGGTGATTGTTCCTTCCGGCCCGATGCTTGCCCCGGAGAGAAGCGAGAAGAGCGACGAGAGGAGGGCACCGGGAAACGTCCGGTAGTTGGGTTTCTCGCCTCCGCCTCTGAGCGATTCGGCGAACCCGCCATGGATCACGTCGGGTGCGTGCAGATACCTGCGGCAGAGGCCGACGAGCAGCGAGAAGGCGAGGACGCCTGCCGGAACCGCCCAGGGGTTGGCCTGCACGAAGTTGTTCTGAGACCAGACGACGTTGTTGAGCAGTCCGTAGAGGGCGAGGTAGGCGACCGTAAAGAGGATCGCGATTACGGCGATGAGGGCGACCTGCCGGAGGTTTGGGGTTCCTTCCCGGCTACCGGGCTCAACGCAGATCCGCTCTTCCGGCGGCGCCGGACCGTCTGCAGGTGCTGGCATGGCAGGCACGATGCGGCCCGTTCGGCGGTTCCGGGTAATCTTCCTTGCGGTCGACTTCCTATGCCTGCCGGAAAAAGAGTGGTCGTTCCCCGAACCCGGAGTCCGGGGTTACCTCCGCCTGGGCCGCGTCTCGACCCGCTCCGTCGTGATGACCTCGGACGGCGGGGGCTCCTCCCGCTTCATGGCTTCCGCCTCCTCACGGGTCGGCGGGGTCATGGTTCCGGCTGACTGGATCAGGCTGTAGTCCGCTTCCCGGGGCCAGAGGTCTTCGTCGAAGCCCGGCTCGTCGTCCAGCCGCTGCTTGTCGATGTTCACGACAAAGTTGTCGTCCCCGGGGCGGTAGATCACGGCTTCGGGCGGGACGGCGAACCTCTTTGCCGCCATGCCGAGCACGCCGCCGTACCTGAGCACCAGGTACTTCACCTTGCCATCGGGGAAGCCGATCCGCATATCCGAGATCTCCCCCAGATCGTCTCCCTGCGGGTTGATCACGTTTTTATCCAGGATGTCGTCGGCCGACATGAACCACTCTTCGCCGGCCGTCCGCGTCCTGCGTTCCAGGATAACCTCCGATCTCTCCTGCATCTTCTTCATCTCCATCGCCCCCGTATCCGGGGGGGACACGCCCCACATCGGGGGCGTGCACTGAGTGCCGGGAGTCCTTAAAATGATTTGCACACCGCGGCCGGGGGGTAGCCCGGCCTCCGGGGAGGCGGGGCCCCGGCCCGAATGAACGCTTTTGAGTCGCGCATCACCCCTGAGGAGCCCTATATGGGCCCTGAGTGAAATGGATGAAGTTATTACCGGGTGAGTCAATCCCCTTTTCATGGGGCCTACTGTCAAACTGGATCTCACCACGATCCTCGAGGCAACAGGCGAGTTGCAGCACTTTCTTGATCTGGGCGCTGCCCGCCTGCGTGCGGAAGGGCCGTTGCCGGAAGAGGCATCCGAGGAGTTGATATTTTCCATGGCCGACGAACTTGAGGAACACCTGCGGGCGATGCGCGACCGGCAGGGGTCCGCCAGCATCGGCGATCTCCGGGTCTGGACCCGGACATGGATCGACGGGCGGCAGGAGGCGCTCGCCCAGAAGCAGTTGCAGGGTGGCGAACGGGGGTAACCGTCCCGGGCGCGCGGCCCCCTTCGGCAGACCCCATGGTTTATCAGCCCGCGCACCCATGCGCACCCGATGCCTCACTTCGACCTCTTCTTCAAGACCGAAGATCTGCGGCAGAGGCTTGAGCCGCACCTCCGGCTCATCCCGCCGTACTTTCAGTTCACCGTCCGGACCGGCACCCCGGATGTCCGCTTCTTCGACCAGAAGGACCCGATGTGGAAAGGCTTCCCGTTCCCGGTTCCGAAAGGAACGGTCTACGTCTTCGACGATGCGATCCCCGCCCGGGCCCTCGGGGGCGGGATGCATATGCGGGCGAGCGTCCGGGTCACGCGCGAGGACAGGGACGACGAGGCGATTGTCCTCCGTATCTGGCACGAGATCCTGCACGCGATCGGGCAGCCGGCGGACGACATGGCCAGACGGGCGGGCGAGTGGCAGAGCGTGTCCGAGAGGGTTATGTGGGCGGCCTGGCAATCTCTTTCCCGGCCGCTCGACGTGCCGTTCTGGCACCGGAAGTTTTACGTGTGGCTGACGGAGCGGGCGGAGAGCGGCGCGGGGGGGAGGTAGGAATGCGGCCGGGTCCCGTCCCGGCCCGTCACCGGTAACGGGTGGCTGCATGTGGAATCGGGAGTTGCTCGCTTCATCGCCTCCGAAATAGGGTTGCCACGGATCAAAATTCTTATTCCTGGAAAAGAGACAATCTCCTTGTGAAATACATTCTTCTGACCATTCTCCTGATCGTATGCCTCGCCTGCGCCGGATGCGCCGACCCGGCCGGGACAGCGGTTCCCGGCGATGTATCGCAGTCGCCCGGGAGTGGATTCGCCCTCAACGAGTCCGTCCATCCGGGCGACGACTTCTATGCCTACGTGAACGATGCATGGATAGCGGAACACCCTATCCCGGCAGATAAGCAGTACTACGCAGTATTCACCGGGATGAGGGACGGGGTGGATAACGACCTCCGTGCTCTCCTCGAGGATGCGGCCGACGCGCCGGAGAGTGCCGATCGGAACGCCACCCTCCTCGGAACGTTCTACCGGTCGGGCATGGATACCGGGACGATCGACCGGGAAGGGCTCGACGGTCTCTCCGATCTCCTCGCGGCGATCGACGCGATCGATTCCCGTGGCGATCTGACCGAAACCACGATCGTTCTCCTGGAACAGGGTTTCCCGCCGGTCTACTTCTACGGGGCCGGGACCAACCCCGAGAACAGCAGCGAGATGATCCCGTGCCTTTACCAGGGCGGGATCGGGCTGCCCGACCGGGACTATTACTTCCGGAACGATGCGGGAAGCCCTGGGCTCCGGGATGCCTACCGTGAGCACATAGCCCGGGTGCTGGTGCTCGCCGGCAGGTCCCCCGAAGAGGCGGCCGCCGACGCAAAGACCGTCTATGCCATGGAAGCGGCCCTTGCCGCGGCCCACCTCGGCCGGGAGGAGAATCGCGATCCCCAGAAGACCGCGAACATCCATACTCTCGCCGAACTCGAAGAACGGTACCCCGCCGTCGGGTGGGGGACTCTCGCCGCCATCCCGGGTTCCGGGTCGGTCGGCAGGGTGCATGTCTACCAGCCGGGATACGTAGAGGAACTTGACTCCCTGCTCGCGACCGCGCCGCTCGACGACTGGAAGGTCTACCTGCGCTACCGGCTGATCGATCAGGCGTCTCCCTATCTTGGGGCATCGTTCGAGGAGGAGCACTTCGCCTTCTACGAGACGACGCTCTATGGTGTCCCGGAGATGAAGCCCCGGTGGCAGCGCGTCGTGGCGGCGGAGAGCGAGTTCCTCGGCGATCTGGTCGGCCGGGCATACGTCACCGGATACGTGGACCCCCGGACACGCGGGATGGTGTCGGGGATGGTCGTTGCCATCCGGGAGACCTTTGATGCGCGAATGGCAGACCTCACCTGGATGAGCGAGCCGACAAAAGCCGCGGCCCGCGAGAAACTTGCCGCCATGGGGGAGAAGATCGCGTATCCCGACCGGTGGACGGACTACTCCGGGCTGAACCTCTCGGATTCGTATGTGGAGAACGTCCGCGCCGCAAAAGCGCACGCCTTCATCCACGGCCCCGAAGGGCTTGAGAGGGTCGGCGGGCCGGTCGACCCGGGCACCTGGTTCATCACCCCGCAGACGGTGAACGCCTATTACGACCCGACCAGAAACGAGATGGTCTTCCCCGCGGCCGTCCTCCAGCCGCCCATCTTCGACCCCGACAGAGACCCTGCCTTCAACTACGCCATCCTCGGCTGGTTGATCGGGCACGAGATGACGCACGGCTTCGACGACCAGGGAAGACAGTACGATAAAGACGGGAACCTGAAGGACTGGTGGACTGAGGAGGACGCCGCGAACTTCAACGACCGGACGGCCCTGCTCGTCGCCGAGTACAACGCGTTCGAGGCGCTCCCCGGCCTTTACGTCAACGGCAACCTCACTCTCGGGGAGAACATCGCCGACTTCGGGGGTCTGACCATGGCCTACCACGCGTGGAAGAAGGCGGAGAACGGGTCGGCCGACCCCGCCGCCGACCGGAAGTTCTTCCTCGCGGCCCCGTGCCTCTGGCGGGTGAACGACCGGGGGGACTCGCTCCGGAACCTGGTGCTGGCCGATCCGCACTCACCGGAGAAGTTCCGGGTGAACGGCGTCCTGTTCAACATCCCGGAGTTCTAAGAGGCTTTCCCGGAGATCCGGCCCGACAACGTCCTCTACCGCGAGGTCGAGGAGAGACCAGTCATCTGGTGACGGGTTTTAGAATACACTTTTTCTCGTCTTCGAGCCACCCGATCATGACCGGAAGGGTTCCGGACGCGGCGGGGACGGCTCCTGCACGCCGCGCCCTTCCACGCTCCTCTGCACCCACCGTCGGGCGGGGCTTGCCGCGAACGAAACGATAAACAGTGCTGCAATACCGACAACCCCGCACCACCATTCGGGAACAGCCGGGTAAGCGGTGATCCGGAGGCCGATGTAGAAGAGGAAGATGACGAAGCATACCGCCGAAACCGTCACGTACTGTAGCGGCCGCTCGTGAGGGGTCACGATTGCGTGGTATTCCGGGAGTAAATATACGATGGTATAGTATAGCCCGAGAATCCCGAGGAGCGTCCCGGCGATAAAGATTAACCATGGTGAGATCCCGAGCCCGTGATTGATGTTGCCAAAGTCGTCGTGTTGCAGGAAGGAGCGGGTGAAGACATACTCGAAGACCATCGCGAACGTGATGACGCACGTCCAGAAGGTGCAATGGTATATCCAGCGGTGGTTCTTCACGCTTTTTGTCGACATGAGCCCGACGGTCACGAAGAAGAGCATGATGTTTGAGAAGGGGCCGGCAAATGCGATGGCCGCGGCGGCCGGACCCTCTCCCGCGGCAAAAATAGCCGAATAATCGACGTTCTCGTCCCAGTGCGCTCCTATTATGCTCCCGTAGATGATATCCCACGGATCGGGTTTCCAACCGAGGAAGTACGCATAGAAACTATGCGAGAACTCGTGCATCACGATAATCAGGAGGTGCAGGAAGAGGAAGGAGACGACCGTTATCGTGAGGAGCATTAAGACCGTTTTTAACTGGAAAAACCGGTCCGACCGGCCGGTTCCCGTTCCAGGAACGGTCTCCGCGGCCCCGGACGCCCCTCTCCGGCGGTCGATCTCCGGCAGGATATACCCGCAGTAGACCAGGTACACGAGGAGGACCGAGAAGAGGACAGGCGATGTCTCCAGAAATTCCATCGCTATGGCGAAGAGAAGAAACATCCCGCCTGCTGTCGCTATCAACCGGGCTGCAGCATTAAGATAGTTTCCAGCCTCTCCGGTCATACGAGTTCCTTACAAAGAGTAAAAATGCCCGACGTCCGGATTAATCTTCTGAAATGCATTCCACGGCAGATCGGGGGCGTACCCGTGTTCCGGCACGAGCCGTCGTGGCGGTTTCTGCGGGTAGTCGAACTGCGGAATAATGGATCTCTGGTCATGCAAGGGACGGCCCCGGGGACTGCAATGACCCCTGGGCCGATCGGTTCCGGATCAGGTGCATTATTAAGAACGGTTCTTCAAACCGGGCGAGTTCTTCATCACTCTCGCGTCCGGCCGGCCCTGTCCGGGACAACACATTTAGGATGTGTTATATGGATCTAATCCAATGATATAATATTTTCCATTGGGAAAAATCGTTGATTCCGAGACACACCGGATTACGGAGGAGATTAATTCTATATTACTGAATTCACTGAATTTCCAGGGGTGTTGAGCAACAATGGCAAACGACGACAAAGTGAACGAAATTTTTGGCAGGTGCAAGGAAGTCGCATCCGTTGCCGCCGATAAGGCAACCGTGATGATTGACTCTGCATCGGCCAATGTTTCAGCGAGTATCAAGGAGATGCGCGAAGAATCTGCGGCATCTTCGCGTACAGACGACGGCAACTATGCCCGGGACGGCGACGCCCGCGCAGCGGCGGAGGCGGGCGAGTGCGTGCTCTCCGGCGAGCTGGCCGTGTCCGGTGCGGCGGACGATGCGGCAGGCATACCGGTCAAGCATTCTGCGGGCGAGGTCGTGAAAGGATGCGTGCACAAGAGGATCGAGGGATTCAAAAGCGGTCTGCACAATAAAAAACTCCTGATCACCGCGGGAATCATGGCTCTGGTCTGGCTGGCGCTGACCATACTTCCGGCCCTGGGGTTCAACCCGGCGCCCGTGCAGTCCCTCTCCTTCCTGACCTTCGCGCGGGGCGGGCTCTCCGGCGGCGTGCCGGGGCTCATTGGCGGCCTCATCGGGAAGGGCCTGATCGCCTACTTCGTGACGCTGCTCATCGTCGGAGGAATATCCGGCGAGAGCATCGTCTCGAACGTCCGCTCTCTTGCCGCGCAGTTCTCCGGAGGGAAGTGGGACCTGGCGGCGATCTCCCCGCTTCTCGTCGGCGGCGGCGCGGCCCTCTTCGTCTACAACTTCCTCGCGGGAACGTCGACGATCATGAACTGCATGGTGGGAGTCGTGGCGTTCCTCATTGCGGCCCGTGCGCTGGCGAACCGGGCGGGATGCGTGCGGCAGGTCTTTGCCGCGGTCTTTGCGAGAGAGGGCAGGGCCGACTCCGGGCTGGTCACGAAGGTGATGGCGGGATGGGCCGGAGGGTTCGCTCTCGGCGTCGTCCTCTCCGTCTTCGGGGGGTATATCTGTTACATCGCCGGTTTCGTCCTCCTGGCGGTCGGTGCTGTTCTCATGGTTACGGTTCAGAAGCAGGCAGGGGGCGTCCCGGCATGAGGGCGATGACGAGACTTCTGCTCGTACTCCTTGCAGCCTCACTCCTCTCCGGAACCGCGGCTGCAAGCTACTCGCTCACCGATACCAACAACTACGACTACAAACTGGCGAGCAAGTACATCCACAGCATGGAAGACGAGGGGTTCGTCGTCGAGATGCCGATCGGCGTCTACAAGAAAGGGACGGACGAACTTCTTGCGACCGAGAACACGCTGCTGATCATCGGCAACCTCGGAAAGATTGACCCCGAGGCTGAACGGCTTGTCCTGACCGAGATCCCGACAGACGTCTACAGTTACACCTATCAGGGCGACGCAGGCGGCGGCGAGATCAGGAAGAGTACGGGAGAAGTCACCTGCGGCCGCTACATCTTCACCGAGTTCGGCCTCACCACGAAGTACAAGACGGTGAGCGAGTATGCCAGCTACTTGAAGACCGAACTCGAAAAATCGGTCGCAACTTCCAGCGCAAGGATCGAGTACGTGGATACGACCATAAACGGACACCGCGTCGTCGGCGTGCGCGAGTTGACGGACGACTCCAACTGGGCGGCCGGCGGCGGCTCCATGGACAACCACCTGGAGAACACGTTCACCTACTACGTGATCCGTGAGGACTTCTACCCGGCGGGCTCGGGGCTCGCCCACATCAGGTTGCGCGGTCATGTCGGCCTCGAACATGACAACGGCCGGTCATTGACGTATGATCCGTATCCCTCGGAGAACCAGGTAGCTATAGCACTCTCCGAGATGAAAAGGGCGTACGAGGATGCGAACGAGGTCGTGGACTCGATCATCGCCGATGCGGCGAACGCAAAGGCAACGCTCATCGTCGGGAACTATGAAGAGGTCTTCGGCGGCTACGGCGCCGGCTCGTTCACCATCAACACTCCGGGCGGGGGCGCCGGTGAGAGCGATTACGGCATACCGCTCGCGGTTATAACCGGGATCGGTGCCGCGGGGGCCGCGGTTGCGGGCGCTGCAGCGGCGGCCGGCGGCGGTGGCGGCAACGGCGGCAGCGAGACGGAACGCACCAGCACCTACCGGATGAGGACCCGCAAAGACTTCGAGGATTATATCGTCTGCGGAAAGAGCCCCGAGACCATCTACGCCCAGATGATCGAGATCACCGCGGAAGGCCAGACGATCGAGCGTGACGACCTCACCGCGACGCTCTCGATAACCTCCGGCGGCGGGCTCCGGGTCGAGGATCAGACGCTCGCCGGCAGTTACATGGGAGCGTTCGTGTCTGCGGACGAGAACGAACTCGCGGAAGAGGGTATCGTCAGGGTGGCCTACACCGGAAAGGGCGGGTCGTTCACGAACAACATCCACTTCCGGATCATCGGCGAGCCGAGGATCAAGTTCCCCGAGCAGGGGGCGGCGATGGACATGCGGCTGAACGTCCTCTACGGCGACGGGCTGACCTACGACGTCGAGGTCGAACTCGTCGACTTCATCGAACCGCCCAAGGAGGTCACGATCACCCAACTCGACGAGGCGCCGTTCACGAGCTCGCTAGAGAAGATCGACGATACGCACTACATTGCAAAGATCGTCAACACGAGCCCGCTGCCCGAGAAGGGAGCGCCGGTGACGAGATACGGCGCCAGAGTCATCGCCACCTGCGAGGATGACGAGATCGTCGAAGAAGCGTTCACGGTGATCTTCTATCCCGAGGGTCTCAGCGTCACCGACGTCGTCTACGACGACGAGGGACACGCCCAGTTTGCAGCCTACGACGATCTCGACACGGAAGAAGACGACGTTGCAGCGACCGGATTCATCGTGAACCTCGCCGTCAGGGTGACCGAGAACGAGAAGGAAGTGGTGAAACTCCTGGACGGGACGGAGTACGCGCCCGAGTTCGGCGAGCTCAAGGGAACCGACCAGAGGACGGAGGTCCTTGCCTCGAGGTTCAAGTACACCATCGAGAAGAAGCCGGACAACACCAACAAGGCCTACAAGTTCACCCCCGCCCAGCAGATCGGCGAGGACGAGAGGAACCCCTACTTCCTGGAACTCCCGATCACCTGCGAGTACGGCGACGAGACCTATGAACTCGATCTCCCGATCCGCCTCATCGGCGACAAACTCGGGGTGCGCAAGGACCGCGAGACCGAACTTGCGAACTTAAAGAAGAGGATCCAGAAGTTCGGCATCAATCCGGACACCGCCCGGTTCCTGCGGGAGAACGTGCAGAACTTCAATGCCGCCGAGCTCCGCCTGATGAGCAAGAAGATCGTCTATGACTCGATCGTCTACTACACCCAGGAGTCGGCGGACTTCATGGAGACCGCCGACACCATGGACGACTGGATCACCTTCCTCTCCGTCGTGAAGTGGTTCGGCGACCAGGCGTTCTCCTACCTCATGACCATCTACACGGGGCCTGCGGGAGAGGCGATCCTCACCCCGACGAAGGAGCTTACGGTCGAACTGATCGGCGAGCTCTCGGCCGACCTCTTCATGGGTAACGGGGTGAACTGGGATGAGATCAAGGTCGGTGTGCACATCTCCGAGATGATCGAGAACTACACCAAGTCGTGCTTCGAGGATATCGGGAAGGCGAACCCGAAGAAGCTCGCCCAGGTGATCGCGGGGCTCTGCGTATTCAACCTGGTGCGCCACTACACCTTCGATCTCGACGAGAACGGCAAACGCAGCCTGTACAACGCGATCATCTCGTCGTTCTCCGACATCTCGCTCGAGTTCTTCAAGAACAAGTTCGGCAGTTTCCTCAAGGGCAAGGTCAACGACCCGAATTCGAGCCTCTCCAAGCTCCTGAACTCGTCGGCGGCCAAGATGCTCGAGGACATGATGCCGGAGGGCAAACTCGCGGTTCCGGGCGTGAACACCCTCACGGAGGACGTAGCGGTAGGCCCCATCCTCCAGAAGTACGTGGAGGAGATCTTCGGCTTCGGCGCGTCCTATGTGACGCAGGAGTTAGGAACGGCGGCTGCCGAGACTCTCTATGTGAAGGTGAAGGTCGGCGTCCCCAATTCGGACCGGGAGATCGACTGGTATGTCTTCATAGACCCGATCAAAGCGGCCGACAAACTCCTGGACTACATCTTCACGTCGCTCTTCGAGAAGTTCCCGTTCCCGACCGCGGAACTGGGAGAAGCCTCCAAACCTCGCGACCCGCTCTACATGGATCCGAAGACCAACCAGCGGATCGGATAATCCTCTTTTTTTGAGTGGTTGCCCGGCACTCTCGGGCAGCAGGGAACCGTCTCGCGAAGGGGTGTCGCGGGCGGCGCCACGCAGATTTCGCGAGACTATATGATCATTGCGGGTACCGTGTTCTTTACCGCTGTTTGTGATATTATTTTTCCTTAAATCCCAGAATCCGCCAATATTATTCACACCCGGCGGTTTTCTTTACTAATATTTTTTATACAAGATATTTCATTCACTATTATGCAATCCCTATCGAACTGTTGTCGTCTCCTTCTCATCTTCGGGCTCCTCATGCTCTGCGTTCCGCCGGCAGCGGCGCAGGCCGGCTCGCATACCACACTGCAGGTCTACACGGATGAGACTGTTCTCGGTCGAATCGTCTCGATCACCCCGGCTTCGGATGTCGGTGCGTATTCCATCACCATCACGCGCGGCACGAGCGTTCAGCCTGCCGGCGTGGGCGACACACTCCGCCATAAAGATATCATCACCCTGCAGCGCGGCTCGTTTGCAGACATCCAGCTCGTCGACAGGAGCGATACGACGATGCTCGGCGGAGGCACCGGGGGAACCGCGATCCTGATCGAACGGGCAGGCGGCAGCTCCGGACAGGCGGCGGCTCCCGAGGTGACGGAAACCCCGTCGGGCAGCGGGATAATTTACGTGGATTACGGACAAACTGAAGCAGGAACGGTGACATCTATTCAGGGCAGAGCGGAGATCCTTAGAAATGCCCGGATCTTTCCTGTATATAGAGGAGATAGCCTGCTTGTCGGCGATACCCTGTTTATCAGAGAGGGTGTGGTGACCGTTGAGATCTGGGACTCCGGGACAAGGACGATCTATGAGGGAGGGATACTCAGCGTTGAACAAAGAGCGAAACCCCAGGAACTGCTCGAACCGGTCTTCACCTTCTTCAACGATCTAAAGAATTCCCTTGAACGCGCTCTGGGATTTGAAGTCAGGGTCCCAACCGACACAGCCGGGGTCCGGGGATAACGGGATACGGGGGAGGAGCCCTCCTCCGGCTATTTTTATCGCTACGACCGAACCGGTCAGCGCTTCGTGCGGCGGTCGAGGTCTTCAGCCGCCGCCCTGAACTCTTTTAGGCGGTCTTCAACCGATCCGTCGGCGTCGCGAAGGGTCACAAGCCTGCCGCAGCCGCCGCAGACGATCGGTCTGTTCTCTTGCAGGTGCTCGACCGTAACCTGAAGCGGAAGATTGCAGTCCGGGCAGCGTATCGTTGGTATGGGGTGGGTTCCGGGGTTCATATTCAGGATTGCGGACGTTGATGGAATAATCTTTTCATACGCAGTTTCTTACCGCTCTAATCCTGTCAAACCGGATTACGATGCGCTCTCCCCACCTCCGCCACGGGGATCTTCGCGGATTCCGCGGGGGATCGCCAACCGCAAGCCGACGGGATTGCATACACTCCGCTCTCACCCCTGCTCATCCGGTCTCGAGTGGAACAACGACGAATCATCGATCACGGCAATCTGCTACTGTATTCAGGTGCACTTCCTTCATGTCGCATTACGGACAACTGAATAAGGCATGGTTACACCGTTCAGACCAACGAGATGGACGCTGCTTTTCCTCCTGCTTGCAGCCATGATGGTTCTCATGGGAGGAGCTGCAGTCGCGCCGGCTCTACCGTTGATCAGCGAAGCATTTCCCGATGAACCAGAAGCCACGATCTCCATGATCATTACACTTCCCGCGCTTGCGATAGCCCTCACCGGCTTTTTCGTCGGAGAACTCTCGGACAGGATCGGTAAAATACCGGTCCTTGCCGTCTCTGTTGCTATCTTCTCCATCGCGGGATGCTCCGGATATTTCCTCACCTCCTTACCCGCAATACTGGCCGGGAGGTTCATCCTCGGGATCGGCATCGCCGGGATCATCTGCACGACGTCCGCCCTGATCGTCTGTTATTACGATGGGATCTCCCGCACCAGGGTGCTCGGATACCAGGCGGCCGCAATGGGCATGGGAGTGGTGGTCCTCGAGACCAGCGGCGGTTATCTCGCAGGGATATCCTGGCGTGCGGCGTTTCTCATCTATCTGGTCGGTGTCGTCATTCTCGCGGGCGTTCTCCTGACGATGAGGGAACCCGCTCGCGTGAACGTCGAGAAGACGGCGGGAGCACCCGAAGAGACCTTCCCGGCCTCCCTCCTCCTCCCTGCATATGCAACCGTGTTCCTCGGGAACCTGCTCTTCTTCCTGGTGCCCACGAAGTTCCCCTATCTGATTGCGAATCTGGATGCAGCGCGGATCCTGGGCGAAAACTTCGCGCTTACCGCCGGGATATTCCTCGGAGCCATGGGCTGCGCCTCCTCGCTCGTGGGACTCGTTTACGGGAGAGTTGCCTGGAGGTTCCACCGGTATACCCTGCTCACCCTCTGCTTTGCCTGCTTCGGAACCGGTCTGTGCGGCCTCGGGTTTGCCACGTCGCTTCCCGCCGTCGGGGTCTCCGTGATCCTCGTCGGTCTGGCCCAGGGCATCCTGATGCCGACGATCCTGAGCTGGATCGCCGCGATCACGCCGAAACCGTTCATCGGCAGGGCAAGCGGCGGGTTCTCGGTGGCCATGAACCTCGGCCTGTTCGTCTCCACGCTTGCCATGGTGCCGGTCATCGCGGTTGTCGCGACCTACGGCAACCTCTTCCTGGCGTTCGGATCTGCGGCGTTTGCGCTCGCTCTGCCGTATCTTTTCTCGATGGTGAAACGGCAGTTTGCCCCGCCGGGGGTTGCCGTCGACGTGAAGCCCGGGGCGGAGTGAAACCTTTTTTTGCGGGGTTCTGTAGTTCAGGTTGTGCTAAAAACCGGGTCCGGTTGAGTACGAGAGCGTTGTCATCACCCTCCGCCGGGCGCACCTCTGCGATCACGGGGAGGGCGTCCCGAACCCCCCCCTGTATCGCTGCCCAGCTCATCATACCACCGGCGCATGGCGGGGCCGGACAGTTATGCAACCTTTTTTTAATAGGCGACGTATCGAGAGTCCGCACGAACATCGCAACCATTATCTCCCCTGTTACGTGATCCTTTTACGATCCACCGTGAAACCCGGCAGAACCCTGATAACCACGATCACCCTTTTCATCGCAATCCTCTCCGTCGTCTTCGCGGGCTGCAGCGCGACGGGCGAGCAGTCGCCAGTATCGCCTCCCGCCACGCCGGTTGCCGCACAGGCCTCCGACTGCCCGGCGCTCGTGTTTACGGATCGGGAGTTTGCGTTCGAACTCCAGCGGACACTCGGCGCCTCGTATTCGGGAGAGGCCGATATCGGCGAGTGCCTTGCCACTGCGTCCAGGATCAGGGAAGGGGACTTCGAGAGCTGGTATGGCGAGTGGAAAGCGACCGCAGACAACTTCAGGGCGGCGGGCGACGAGAGTCTCGCCGCCGGGCACAGGGTCACCGCAATGGAAGCGTACTACCGGGCCGCGACGTATTACCGCACGGCCGAGTTCTTCCTGCACGGCAACGCCACCGACCCCCGCATCGTGGAGACGTGGGGGATGAGCCGGGAAATGTTCCGCAACGCGCTCGCGCTCGACGCCGTCCCCTACGAGATCGTCGCCATCCCGTACGAGAATACCACGCTGCCGGGCTACTTCTATGCGGTCGACGACTCCGGCGAACCCCGGCCGCTGCTCATCGTCCAGACCGGCTTCGACGGCTGCCAGGAGGAACTCCACCCGTACGCGATGGAGGGGATCCGGCGCGGATACAACGTCCTGACGTTCGAGGGGCCGGGCCAGGGCGAAGTGATACGGGTTCAGCAGATCCCGTTCCGCCACGACTGGGAGAAGGTGATCGGGCCCGTCGTGGACTACGCGGTGAGCCGGCCCGACGTCGACGAAGGTCGGATTGCGCTCTGGGGGATCTCGCTCGGGGGCTACCTCGCTCCCCGCGGTGCCGCATACGAGCCCCGGATCGCGGCGCTGGTCGCGGACGGGGGCACCTACGATGTCGGACAGACGCTCCTCGCGAACCTGGAGGCCGGCGGGGCAGGGAACCTGACGGAAGACGAACTCCGGGAGTGGCTGCAGACGGATCCGGTCGAGTTCAACGACGCCATCCGCGACGTCATGGCCCACGATACCGGCACCCGATGGCTGAACGAGAACGGGATGTTCGTCTTTGATGTCGGGTCGCCGGCGGAGTTCTGGGCGAAGTGGATGGAATTTTCGCTCGCCGGGGTTGCCGAAGAGATACGCTGCCCCACGCTGGTCTGTGCCGGTGCGGCCGACCACTTCGACCCGGACGGGGTGCAGGCGAAGGCGCTCTACGACCACCTCACCTGCGAGCGGGAACTTATGGTCTTCTCCGACGACTACGGTGCCGGGTCGCACTGCCAGCTCGGGGCGTTCGCGCAATCGTTCGGCGCCAAGTTCGACTGGCTCGACGATAGGATGGGGATGGCGGGGACTTCTCCCGGCGATCACGGGGAAGGCGTCTCGAACCCCTCTCCTGCAAGATAACCGGAGACTATCTCGAAGATCTCCCCGGCATCGTGCACGGTTCCGTTTGCGGAGGCTTCACCGTACGTCAGACCATAGTCGGCGGCCTCCCGTGCGGTCTTCGCCCTCCGGAGGTCGGAGACAACTGCAGCAGGGAGCACACCTTTTTCGACGAATAGCTCTTCGATGGCGGCTATAAGGCACTCGTGGCTTTTCTCGACGTAACCGGCGCTAAAGAGCAGCGATTTGCAGGTGTGGAACATAGAATAGTATGCCTTGATGATCGTCCACTTGAAGTCCGAGTCACAGAAAGAGTTCTTCGCCGAATCGAGATCTCGTTTCGCTTCGACTAACTCCTTCTCGACCATCGCCCTGCTTGCGGGGCGTTTGACCACACCCCGGCGGTTCACGCAGTCCTGAAACCTGTATGACATTCTTCACCCGCTTAGAACAATCCCCTGTCGGATACTATCGAAGAATGGGGCATCCCCAGTCTTTAATCGATAGGTTTCGTCCGGGGTATGGACGACCGGGGAGAGTTCCCGCGAGAGAGCGGCCCGGTGCCGTTCCAGCACCTCCCGGACGGGTTCTTTTTCGGCGGTCTCGATATAGAGGTCGATATCGCTCGCAGACGTGTCTTCCCCTCGTGCACAGCTGCCGTAGAGGATGACGCTCGTCGTCACCTCCTGCAGGTCGCGGACGAGGGGCTGCAGTTCCAGGAGTGTGAACCAGACCTTCGTCTGCCGGAGGAGGACGCTCTCCATCCTCGCCTGGTAAAAGGCAAGGTTTCCCACGTCTTCACGGGCGACCAGACCCATCGCCTCCAGGTCTTTGAGGTTTCTGCTGACGAGCGAGACGTCGCGCCCCACCATCCGCGAGAGATCCCGGACGTGAAACTGTTTCGTGTATTCCCTTCCGAGGACGACGAGGAGGATCAGCGACGACTTCCGGAGGAGCGAGCCGTAATCGTCCAGGAAGTCCCAGGGGTGGAGGTCCCCGGCCGGGGTGGGCTCCGGGGTCTTGTTGTGCGGGGGTTGCCGGGTGGGGTTATCCATTTGTTGAGTTAAATTCAACACATGTTGATCCCTTGTCATCATTTGTTGAGTATATGTCAACTGAGATACATAAAGGCATCTGTGGGGAATTGTCATCTGCACAGGCGTACCCGAGCAACCTCTCTATCCCCTCATCTACAACATCTATCAATTTGTTACATTTTGATAGATAATGATAATAAGGATCGAAGCAATAGATGAAATTAAACCATGAAACCCCCTCGCACTCCCGAATACTCTCCGGCAGATGTAAAGAAGGCCTGGGAGCATGCGGATACCAGAGATGTGATCGACGCGGTCTTCAACTACAACAAACGGTACCTGCACTGGGAGGAACTCAAATGGCGCGATCTCCCGGTAGACCCCCTTTACGTCTGGATACTGATGAAGGCCTTCAGAGAGAGGGATATGAAATATGTCTCGTTCGACGATCTTCGGCTGAAATATAACCTTCTTGATGATTTTCTCGAAAACCTTCATTTTCTCGACAGATCGGCAGCGGAGATCATCTCATCGGGCCTCGATTCGCGGCCCCAGGATCGGAACCGGTTCATCACCAACTCCCTGATGGAAGAGGCGATTGCATCGAGCCAGATTGAAGGAGCCGCAGTCACGAGGACGATTGCAAAAAAGATGCTCCGTGAACAGAGGAAGCCCGCCACGAAAGACGAGAGGATGATCCTGAATAACTACATCACGATGAAGAGGATCACGCAGGTAAAAGACGAAGATCTGACCCCGGAGTTGATCTTAGAGATCCACAAGACCATCACCCGGGATACGCTCGAAGATCCGAACGACGAAGGGAGATTCAGGGACAACAACGAGATCAGGGTCTTTGATATGCGGGGCAATGTCCTGCACACGCCTCCCGATTTCGCGTTGATCGAAGGACTCATCGAGGAACTCTGCGCCTTTGCAAACAACGACGACGGGCAGTTCATCCATCCGGTGATCAAAGGCATCATCCTGCACTTCCTGATAGGATACATACATCCGTTCAATGACGGAAATGGTCGGACTGCACGGAGTATCTTTTACTGGTATATGCTGCGGAAGGACTACTGGCTGTTCGAATATATGGCGGTATCGAGAGCGATAAAAGACGCGGAGGGGCAGTACAAACTCGCATACCTCTACACCGAGAGCGACGAAAACGACCTCACGTATTTCATCCGCTACAATCTCGCGGCAGTAAAGACCGCGGTCGACAATATCCGGAAGTACATCGAGAAGAAGCAGGGAGAGAGCAAACAGACGTTGACCATTCTTCAAAAGAACGAGGGGCTGAGCCTTCGCCAGGCAGAGATCATCAAATCCCTTATCAAACATCCGGATAAGCCGATCACGATCAAGGAGATCGTCGAGACATACCGTGTGGCCTATGGAACGGCAAGAAGCGATCTCTTCCGACTCGAAGAGCTGGGATACCTGGCGAAGCGGAAGTCGGGCAAGGAGTATATCTTCATATTCAGGGGTTTGAAGGAGTGAACTCCTGATGTCGTTCAGGTACCTATTATTATTGAAGTTGCTCTTTCTCGGCCAGCCGGATTGCAACCTGCAACATCTCACGCCCGCGTTGCGGCAGCTCCTCATGGCCTTCCATATACCGGTGAAAACGCAGCGCATCTTCTCCAGTCAGTTCCAGCCCGGTTTCCAGTGGCTTCGCCATGGTTTCACAATCGTCGTTCGGTGAGATATTATTATCGGAATCAGTAGTCCGGATCCTTTGGCATTCCCTCTCATTAGGGCCGATTTGGGGAGTTGCCCATATCATTCCCAATATCTGGATTCTTTGGGATGAGTTTGGGAAGCCGGCGGGTGTGAGAACACGGTCCGGGTGGACGGGGATCCAGACAATGACAGCAATGACAGCAGTTTTCAGCAGAGTGACAGCAACTGCTGTCAACGCCCGCCAGATTAATGGAAGATTATCAGTATACTCATACTGGAAGGAGTTCGATCCAATCACGGCAGAGGACGAAGCAGGTGCAATCCATCAAATGGCCCGGCGGATGGCGGCCGCGGTAACAAAGGGAGATCTCGGATTGCTCCTCGCCGAAGAAGTCAGTCGTTACTCGCTCATGGATCTTCAGATCATCGGGGGGCGGCTGCACGCGGAGATTATCCGGCTGCCCGAACCCTACCGGAAACAGGTGCACCCCTTCATCACCGAGCAGTTATTCGGCGCTCACCACCAGCTTCTCGCCATGCACCGGTCGGGCCGGTTCCGGTCCATGACCGAACCGATCACTGATCGTGCAACGTTCGTTGAGTTCTGCAATATGATTCCCGATGGATGCTTCCGGCGGGATGAATCTCCGGAACGGATCCCGTTTCGGAATACACCCCGACATCGGGCCTTTTATTACCTGGTCTCGGCATTTACGATCTTCGTGCTCGACCGCCCGGGTCACCCGGTGGGAATGCCGTTCCCGGGAGGGTTCCGGGTCGAAGAGCACAATGGGTCTTTTTATTGTCTCATCCGTGACCGCGAAAAGGATGTCCCGTTCTCGATCTGCAACTTCTGCCCCGCACTGCAGACCGAGGACGGGTGATCCCGGATCTCCTGTCCGGATGCAATCACCGCGTCTCCGGCTCCGGGGCCGGGGAGATCTCCCTAAAAAAGAATGACTTCTACTAAAATGAGTATTTTCACAGATCGTTGTCGATCGCTTCCAGGATATCGAGGAACCGTTCGTTCCCGTCCCTCATAACGGCACTGCCTCGTTGAATATCCGCTTTTTGTAGCGCTCCTTGAGTGCCGTCTCCGTCACCACGTCCACCCGGCACTCAAGGTCTTCCTCCAGGTCCTGGATGAGCGCGATGTGGTCAAGGAGGCTCCTGCCCGGCTCCAGTTCCACCAGGAGGTCGAGGTCGCTCTCCGGCCCGGTCTCTCCCCGGGCGACCGAGCCGAAGACCCGCAGGTTTGTTGCCCCGTGCCGCCCGGCTATCGCGAGAATCCTGGACCGCTTTTTCCGGATCTGATCCAGCGTGACGAGAATAGGTGTTCAATGCATTCTATCGGGAGCAGGGGATATGAATTTGCCTCACCGTGGTGTATTGTAGAAAAGAACCGGCTGCCGGAATCCGGATGGTTATGTGTTGTCAACAGCGCCGGCCTGGATGCACGCGTCGACCACCTTGACAATCTTTCAGACACCTCGTTTGCAATATCTATCAGAATGTATCAAACTGATAGATGGCGGTAATAACAATCGAAGCAATTTCTGAAATTCCAGAAGTACATCGAGAAGAAGCAGCGAGGACAAGCGGGCGCTAATCATACTTCAGAAGAACGAAGGGCTGAGCCTTCGCCAGGCAGAGATCATCAAGTTCCTCATCAAACACCCGGATAAGCCGATCACGATCAAGGAGATCGTCGAGACATACCGTGTGGCCTATGGAACGGCGAGAAGCGATCTCTTCCGCCTCGAAGAATGGGAATACTTGGCTGCATTTTGCTCAAAAACTGAACTCTATCTCCATTTTTGCCTGCATTCATCCTAATGGTAACTCTTTATATGAGAATGCTTATAACCTACCTTTAGGCGTTATATGGGATTTATTGTAGAAGTTTTAAGAACACTTGAAGTAATGGGGTTTCTAATTGCAAACGTCATAGCTTATCTGTTTTTCAATCAATTCCTTCCAGGGCTACCGTTGCTTCTCTTTCTAGGGGCCGGGGTTATATCGGTACTACTTTTAAAAACACATTGGGTCTTTTGGTTATATGAGAGATTAAAGCACGAAAAATCACCAATATTTCTTGAAAACCCTGCTACTGTCGATAAGATCTCAAATACAACCTCTAAAACGATATCAAAGCTGCGGAACATTTCATTGATCAAGGGCGGTCCAATAGGGTTCAAAACAATGAGTTTTAATGTTCTTTACGAACTTTTTCCCGTTTTCCTGATCTGGTTAGGAGTAATTGGGGCAGCGTATCTTATCAGCAACGTGCTCTTGGAAGTCTCTTATTCCCCAAGTCCACATTTTTTTGAGATTATTGCATCATTTGGGATTATCTTAGGAGTTTTCCAGTATTATCTACAAAGGCAAGAAGGAAAGATTGCCGTCAGGATTAGTATATATGGTAAAGCGATTTCTGAGATTATTCGCGAAGAAACGACGTTTGATAAGTTTTATGAAAGTCTTTCAGATATAAGGTTCGGCCTGGAAATCCAGAGATGGATTGATAAGAAAATTGACCCAAAATTGCAATTAATCGAGGTTCTAAGGACATTATCAGAGAATAAAGCTGCGAAAGAAGTGGCCGTACACATGCTGAAACGAACCAGACCAAGTACACTCTTCAATGTCCACCTAACATACTTGGACTCGGACAAAAAGTATGAAATGTTGGAAGCATCTGCTTCGGCTGAGCAGATGAAACTAAAGTTGATTTCGGCTTACGATTCTTTCTTCAATTCTACAGAAAAAATTGACGAAATCATCTTGAAAATCAATAGTATGATAGATGTCCGTGAATTTGGAAATCTTTGCCTTAGCAATATCAATATGGTCCCGGAGGTCTTTGCCCAACTGATCAATAGTCAATTGCAAAGCTCTGTTGAGGATCTATTGATCGAAGGGGGCGAGGATATTGGTATTGAGAATACTTTTTCATTCCGAAGGCAGAGAGAGTTGCTTGAGGGGCGGGTTACTAAACGGTTATTAGATGATATCTTTAATTGAACCGGAGAGGTATCCTCACAACACTGCCTTCCGAAGATTCTCTCAAGAAGATCTAGATACTAGTGCCATCACGCCCTCAAATATTCGATCTCGTTTGATGTTATGGTAACTCATACCTCACCAAATTGTCGGTACTTGAAAGCCAAGAAACTCTTATCCAATCTCTTGATCGAGCAACTGAAGAAATACGTAAATCTCTGTATTCATTGAAGCACCTACTAAAGGGATAGAACTCTATCGTCCAACCTTTGTAGTTTAGGGGTGGTTCTCTGGGTGTACCAATTATTTTGTGAAATGTATTATATACAAGAGCTCTTGGTTTTTTCTCAAAATAAATGACATTTGACCAGCAGATTGTGATTTCATCAAGGCCTCCAACTTCCACTTCATCAAGGTGCTTTACCACGTCTTGAATTTCATCTGTATCTAGAAGACCAAGTATGGTGCAGTCCTCAAAGGAAGTAAAGCGATCCTTACCATATTCAGATATGTCCAGTATGAGATGCCACAAGTGTTCGCCATCTTTTAGAAACTTTTCAGAACTTGAGAATTGTTCGAGGGAACTATTGATCCGCTTTTGTGCTTTTGCAATGATGTGCCGAATAAGTTCTTCTCGTCCTTTTATTTCCCGCGACGGATGAATTCGCTTACATTCAATTAATGTTGGCGAGATTCCATTACCTTTAACTTGGAAGTCACATGCTGGCATCCCTTTCGGGGCTACACATCTCAAGTCCTTGCTGATATGATACTGCGGAGATTCACTTCGGATCCAACCTTGAAACAGCGTAGCACACATGTTTTGGCGTACTTGATGATCTGATCCTCTGTATGCTCCCTTTAAATCTCTCTTTCGACCAATAAGTGTCGTATCGCCGAGTTTCAATGGTTGTATGCTACCTTTAGTCGCGGACACAAGCCCTATACAATCGAGTAGTAAACTGAAAAACTGGAAAAGTTCATTGTTGCGAACCTTGCCTAATGTTAGATTGCTCGTTTTTTCAATATTTTTCAAGAATTTTATTGCTTGAATAACAAAGTTATTATCGCTATCAGAAAGTGATTTTTCGGAAATTAATGTTTCATAGACCTCTATGATTTCACTCATTAATTGTGGGAATGGGTCCTGCTGATTCATGGAATATTGCTCCTTTAATCATCATTTTCAGGGGATGTTCTTATCTTTTCAAACTTCTAAAACAATATAGGGACATTCACTGCAGAAGAATGTCGTATAAATTCTATATAGCAGATTAGGGTATAGCTCACTTGGCATCAGGGTTTCAGTCGTTCATTCACTTATTATCTCGAAATAATTAACATTGTTATACTCGGGATTAACGTCTCAGTATCTCTATAAGTTACCTGAGATCCGTCCCCTTGCCAGATTATTCCTTCTACACCGTCAAAAACCTTCTGCCGCCGCCCTCGTTATGTTGCATTTCCAATGTAACTTCTCCAGATTACAGAACTGGAGAAACATCTATCTGGATAGAACCGATCATGCAGAGGGTATCGTGAATGTGCATCTGTGGAAACAGAGGGGTAAACAGGAAGATCGTATGGCTACTAAGATCGCTTGGATGCCAATTTTGCTCTTTGTGTTTGGTTTGCTCATTAACAAGGGACTGTAATTTGTAGATCCTTCCTTTTAGTTAAGTTCTATGCTTGAGATTAGAGTTTCAACAAAGTCGTTACGTAAAATTTTTTCATTAAGGATCATATGTTGATACATGGAAATATCTGAAAATGAAAGGTTAATCCTCATAAAGAAGAAAGAAGAGATTGCTGAATTAACAAGTGAGATTTTGAACATATATCGTAAACCCGAGCATGCAGACGAGGTTAAAGCCAAAATAAGTAAGATTCTGTCAAATATATCTACAATATCGTGGTATTCAAGTTCAAAAAACGGGGGAATCGACACTCTCGTCATGAGAGCCTGTCAAATAAACGATGTGATGGAGAAGGAGGGGTGGAGTTGGGATTTTGTGATAAAAGATGTGGATGAATTTTGTGTTTTAGCAAATGCGATTCAAATTGAGTTTACTAACAGTGGCTTGAATATTCATATCCCAAAGGTTGAAATTCCGGTATTTCAAGTAAAATTATGATAAGGAAATCCCTTTTTTGCGTATTTTGATAGCCAACCTTTGTACTACTGAAGAGTCCCGAAACGGTCAGAAACGTGGTTTAAAATACTTATCAATGTGAACTTGTTAATTAATGAATGATATTAAATTGCACTTTTCACGAAAACTGGTGTTCAGGAGCAAAATGCGAGTGGCAGGATTCGAACCTGCGAACTCCTTCGAGAATCGATCTTGAGTCGATCACCTTTGGCCGCTCGGTAACACTCGCGCCTGTACCTCTTGAACCTCAAAAGTAATGAGTTTGATGGCGGGCGGCCCCGCCGGGACGGACACCCCGACATCCGCCGGCCGCCGGAGCCCCGGCCGCGAACCCGCTCTCACATAAAATCCGCGAGCCCCAGTTGCTTCTCCGGGGGCTCGCCGAAGGTCGACTCGATCTGCATGAAGAGCACCTCCACCCGCTGCTTCGTGTAGTCCGATATCGCGTAGGTTGCGCAGATGTTGCGCGACATCTCCAGGTACTTCTTCACCGAGCCCTCGTGGACCGTCGGGATGACGTGCCCCCCGCAGCGGGTGCACTTCCCCGCGAGCGGCATCCGGCGGTACTTCGCGTTGCACTTCATGCACCGGACTTTCTGCTTGGAAAACGCGTTGAGGTTCCCCTGGAGGTCGCGGATGAAGTGGGTGTTCAAGACCCGCTCGGCGACGTCGTCCTCGTCCACCGCCCGGATCCTCTTCGCGAGGTCGAGCTCCGCCTCGAGTTTGTCGAGCATCGACCCGAGCCTCGTGTAGGTGGACTCGAGCGGCCCCGCCGAGATGTTCGATGTCTGGTGGGTGAAGAGGAACCCCTCGCACTGCGCCGGGGTCCCGAGCCGCCGCTCCACCCGGTCGACGAACGCATCGAGGTCTTTGGGGTGGGCGTAGGCGAGACAGCCGTTGTAGACCTCGATCGGATAGTGGTCGCAGACGTCGACGTTGTGGCTCTCCTTGTCGACCTCTGAGGGGTCGATCCGGGTCGTCAAAACCAGCGGTGCGTCCATCGTCCCGCCCCGGGTCTCGGGGAGGTAGGCGCGGGAGAAGTTGATCAGGCCGTCGAGGAGGAGCATCACGCAGTCCTCGTCGCCGTCGCACTGCCCGCAGAAGATACCGTTCGCGACCAGCGTGTGGTTCTCGGCGACCGTCAGGCAGTAGACCCGGTCGTCGAGCGCCTGCACCGTCTCGCGGGAGACGACCTCGTCCGCCACGACGAGCCCGCCCTCCTCCACCGGGACGCGGTCGCCGACCGCGACCTCGAGCGCCTTGATCTTCCGGAGGTAATCCGTGTCCCAGACCAGCATCGCGTGATCGGGCGTCACCGTAAGGACCCTCCCCCGCCTTGTCGCGAACCGGACGAGGTGCGCCGGGGCGCGGTGGACGGAGACCGAGGTCACCCTCTTCAGGCTGGTCTTCCCCTGCGAATCGATGCTCCGGACGTAGAACGGCTGGCGGGGATCGGAGTAGAACGTCCCCACGTGGTCAAGCCCCGGCTTCGATATATCGAAGTTCTCCGTCACGAACTGCCGGATCGGCAGCGACATCCACCGCCGCCCGTCGGAGACGGTGATCTCCGTATCGCCTGCGAAACAGTTCCGCCGTTTCGCCGCGTGGAAGAACGGGTGGCCGTAGCCGACCGGGGCCTTCGAGAACCCGATCAACCGGACGAGCACCCCGGCGCTCGTGTGCGGGGCAAGCCCCATCAGGAGGTGGCCCACGAGGTCGAGGGGTTTCTCCGCCTTATAGAACGGTTCGAGCCCGTACAGCCGCACCAGGAGATCGTCGACGAACTTCGCCACCCGGACGAGCCACTCGCCGCAGCCCTCCGAGACCAGGATGTCCTGGTGACGGAGTTCCAGCACCTGGTCGTCCGAGACGAGTTCCCGGCCGTAAGTATCGTGGGTGTAGCCGAGCTCGCGGAGCCGCTCGATCGGAACACCGACCTCGTCCGGCCGGAAATGAGTCAGGGGAAGGTCGATCATATCGTAGCGGACGGTGCCGTCCTTGAAGACATAAAGGTTCTGCAACGCCCGGAGGATCCCCTTCTCGATCGGCTCCACCGGCCGTTCGCGCGAGATCAGGCCCTTCACGCCCTTTAAGAGCGCGACCGAGGACTCGCGCACCCCGAGGCTCTCCATCGCCGCCAGGTACTCCGCTTTCACGTTGATCGTGACCTTCTGGAGGCAGACCGTCTCCGCATTGCACCGGGGGCAGACGTCCTGCCCGACGTCCTTGCCGCACCTCGGGCACCGGAAGACCGGGTTCGTGTGCGCCCCGCACTCGCAGAGGTTCTTGTAGGTGAAGGCGCCGCAGGCAGGGCACTGCCGCTCCCCGACCTCCGCCTCGATCACCCCGCCGTCGGTGTTCGACCGGGGTTTCGAGGAGCAGGCCGCCTGGAACGACCGGCGGGCACCGCCCTCGTCGCCGATCGGGAAGAGCGAGTGGGGCGGCGGGCGCATCTCCCGCGGCTTCGACTTCCCCGGCCGCCCCATCCGGCCGCCGATCCGGGTTCCCGCCCGCGAACGCACCGTAAAGCCCGAGAGGTGCATCACCAGATCGAGCGAGTTCTCCATCGGCGCGTCCTGCCACGCCGGCCGCTTCGTAAGCTGCAGCGTCAGGCCGAGGCAGGCGAGGAACGCCAGATGCTCGCGGATCGCCAGCCGGTCCCCCGAGAGGTGGTGGGGTATGAGGAGTTCCTCGAGGATCGCCTTCGTCTCGGGGGTGTTTCGGATCATCAGCACCCCGTCCTCGACCGTCCCGCCGGTGCCGACCGCTTCCGCGAGGCGGGCGATATCGGCCGGGGCGACGTCGTCCCACATGTAGGTGTAGTCGGGATGGAGCGGAACCCCGTCGAGCGCAAACTCGATCGCTTCGAGTTCGTTCTCCGGGTGGCGGGGGCCGCCCTCGAGCATCCACCACTCCTCGCAGTAGGCCGGGGGCATCAGCGGGTGGTTGTTCTCCATGAACTCCCCAAAACTGACCAGCATCTCACCGACGTCCAGGATCTCGTCCACCTGCCCGGCAAGCCGCCGGGCCTCCGCCGCGTCGTCCACCCGGCGCACCTCCCCGCTCCGGAGTTTGACCGTCGGTCCCTGGATCGAGTCCACCGGCACGACCCCCGCCGCCTTCCCCGGCCGCTCGACCTTCATCTGCGTCCCGACCGCGAGGAAGTCGCCGAGGATGTGCAGCGTCGCCGGGTTGAAACCTGCGGCCGCAAACCCGGTGTTCCGCGCCCGGCCGAGGCGCAGCCGGAACCCACCCTTCCGCATCGGGTAGGAAAAGACCGGCCGGCCGCCGATCAGGTCGCGGATGTACTTGTCTTTCGGCTTGATCGCGGCACTCGCATCGTCGTCATCGCTCTTCGGGCCGCCGCCGATCATCTCCTCGATCCAGTCCCAGCCCTCCATCTTCATCTTGCGGACGTTTTTTAAGACTTTCGGGGCCTTCAGCGCCAGCCCTTCCGCGACGACGAGCGCCATCCCGCCCCGGACGGTGTTCGTCTCCACCCGCTCCAGGTTCCGGTAGCCGCTCACCTCCTGCTGCTCCGTCGGCTCGCCGTCGATGCAGACCGGGCAGTTCTCGATGATCATCCGGAGTTCCTTCTCGCTCGGGAGATACTGCAGGCTCATGATGTTGTTGTACTGCCGGATCTCCTCGATGTAGCGCTCCACCTCCTCGGGCCGGGGAATGTAGCGGTTGATCCCGAGCGCCTGGCGCACGTAGTCGCCCACCAGCACCGAGAGCGCCTGCGCCGTCCCGCCGGCGCTCCGGATGGGGCCCGCGTAGTAGATCTTTAAGTAGTCCGTCCCGTCGTCGTTCTTCCCGAGACTGACCTTCCCGATCCCCTCCGTCGGGGCGGCCACCACGCCCTCCGTCAGGAGCGCCATCGCCGCGCGGATGGCGTGGTCGAGGATCTCCTCCGGCGTGGTCTCGCCGAACTTTCGTGCCGCAAAATCGTCTCCGATGCGGAGCGCCGCCTCTTCGCGGGACATCTCCGCCTCGAGTTCCCGTATCCGGGCCGCGATCCCCTTGTAGCCGAGGAGCGCCTCCACGCGGTCGGCGAGGTCGCTTGCCACCGGGATCTCGATCTCCGTTCTCGGATCGAGTCCCCGGGCGCGTGCGGCGGCGGCGAGCCGTATCGCGGCATCGAGCTCTCCCTCGAGTTCCTCGAAGTACCGGGCGATAGCAGGCGAGACCTCCATGCATGAAGTATGGGCCCTTCACGCATTTAGAGCAGTCGTTCGGGTTCGCCGGCCCCGGTTCAGGCAGGCTGCAACAAAGGCCCGAGCGTCAGATGATTCCGGCGAAGCGGATGATATTCTCGCGGATCGCATCCGGCGGGAGCATCTGGTCCACCCGCCCGGTCGCGAACGCGGCGCGGGGCATGTAGTGGATGGCGCAGGTCCGGAGGGCCTGTGCGAAGGTGGTCCCCCCGATGGACTTGATGTGGGAGATCCCTTCGGCGCCGTCGCTCCCCATCCCCGAGAGGATCACCCCGGCGAACCGGTCGGTGCCGCGCCGCGTAAGCGACATCATGGCGACGTCGATCGAGGGGCGGACGTACTGCACCTTCGCGTCGTCAAAGAGGCTGATCGTTCGGTTTTCGACGAGTTTCAGGTGGAGATCGCTTGGAGCCACGTAGATCGTGCCGTGCTCGATCTCTTCGCCGTCCTCCGGAACCCGGACATCCATGAAAGAGATCTCTTCGATATGCCTGCAAAGCGCGCTGTTCATAGAGTGCGGCATGTGCTGGACGAGGATGACGGCGGCATCGACGAGCGGGAACTGGGAAAAGACGACCTCGAGCGTTCGCGCCCCACCAGTCGACGAACCGATGACGACAATCGTCCGCCCATCGCGGGGAAGAGATAAGGGATATTCCATGCAATCTCCACCTTACGGAAGGTAATTGAGGTACCCCTTCACGAGGGCCACGATCTCGTCCGGCTCGAACGGTTTCGTGATGTAGTCGATGACGTGCTCCTTGAGACACTCCAGTTCCATGTCCGGGACGTCTTTTGCCGTGAGCATCGCGATGACGTTCCTCTCCATGAGATCGCGATCGATCATCTCCTGGATCGTCTCCCACCCGTCCTTTCGGGGCATCATGATGTCCATCAGGATGACCCCCCGAAACCCGTCTGCGAGTTGTGCGATACATTCATCGCCGCTCTCCGCGGCAACGACCTCGATCCCCTCCGGTGCAAGGAGTTCCTCCATCACCTCGAGGATGAACACGTCGTCGTCGACGACCATAATCCGCCGGTTCGATTCCTCCGCCATCTGCTGCCTCCCCGGGACCCGCCGGGTTGTTAATTAACTTCTCTCGCCCGGAACAATATATAACCCTGCGGATTCTTTACAGCGTTTCTACTGCCTCAAGGGTGAATATGATGGTCGAACCCCTCCCCTCGCCGGCACTCTCGGCCCATATCCGTCCTCCGTGCCGTTCCACGATCCGCCGGCAGATCGTGAGGCCGAGCCCCGGCGACTCGAGGTCGTGGCGGGAGGCGTCGGCCTTGTAGAACTCGGCAAAAGCCTTTTCGAGCTGCTCGCGGGACATGCCGATCCCGGTATCCCTGACCGAGACGACCACGGCCTCCTGCTCGCGGGCGGCGTCGATGGTGATCGTCCCTTTCCCGTCCTCGATGTACTTGACGGCGTTGGCGATCAGGTTGTTGAAGATCTCCCCGAGGAGAACCCGGTCGGCCCTGACGGCGATCCCGGCCGGGATGTTGTTGTTGAGGGTGATGGTCTTCGTCTTGAAGAGGACGGCGTAGTTCCGGAGCGTGTTGTCGAGTTCCGTCTTGAGGTCGAGGGGTTCGAGATCGAGCTCGACGTAGAGGGAGTTCATCCGGGCGAGCTGCAGGGTTTTCTGGACCAGGTCCTTCATGTAAGTGACGTTGTGGCCGGCGATCTCGAGGAGGCGCCGGAGATCCGGGTCCTGCTCCCGCGCGACGATCCTCGGCATGAGGGCGACCAGCGGCGTTAAGGGCGTCTTCAAGTCGTGGCCGAGCTGCGATATGAACTCGTCCTTCTGGGCGAGGAGTTTCTCCACGTCGGCGGTCCGCTCCCGGACCATCGCGTCGAGTTCCTGGTTGACGACGGAGAGCTGGCTCCGTAGCATCTCCAGTTCCCGGTTCTTCGTCTGGAGGTTCCCGGCAAACCCCTTGAGCGCCTCTTCCGCCTGCACCCGCTGGGTGATATCGATCCCGAGCTGCAGCATCAGGGGCGCCCCGTCCGTATCGGTGAACGGGTAGGCGTGAACCTCGTAGGTTTTCCCGTTCATATGATCCCATTCCCAGTGCTGCGGGCTCCGGAGGGTGAAGACCATCGCCCCCTTGCAGGGGTTGCAGGGTCTGCGGGAGCCGCGTTGCACCTCGTAGCAGAGCCCGCCCTCCGGGTCGCCGAAGGTCTCCCGGAACGCCCTGTTGGCAAACCGGATGGTGTGATCCTCCCCCTGCAGGGTGACGTAAGCGGGAAGGGTGTCCAGGATAGAGAAGAGACGGCGGCGTTCGGCGTTCAGGGCCGCTTCCGCCTCCTTGTACCGGGTGATCTCCGAGACCCGGCAGGTGACGACGACATCGTCGAGGCAGCGCCCCCGGAGAACGAGCCAGCGCGTTCTGCCGTCCCGGCCGAGGAACTGCGTCTCGACGACCACGTTGCCTGCGCCCGGCTGCGCCTGCGCAAAGAACCGCTCGCGGTCGTCGGCATACGGCCAGATCTTCGATAGCGGGAGGTTTTCCAGGTCTCCCCTTGCATACCCGAGGAGTTCCGCAAAGTCGCGGTTCGCGTCCGCTATCGATTCGTCATCCCGCCTGAGAAGAAACGCGCCGCCGGGAGCCCGTTCCATGGCCTCCCGGTAGTGGATCTGCTCCCGGGCCGAGTAGCCGACGGTCGAGGCGAGCGACGCAAGAGCGACCATGGCGACGAAGGGGAGGAATATACTCGGGTTGGGCGGGTAGGCGCGCCCTGCCGTGATGCCGAGATAGACGAGCCCGAGCACGGTGGCGGCAACGATCCCCTTCTCGCGGTAGAGGTAGCCGACCGCCGCGGCCGGGACGAAGAGAAGGGCCCAGAGAATGAGGTTGGTGCCGGGCGGCTCCACGAGAAGGGCGGCTAAGATCGCCGTGCCCGAAGCGCCGGCTACCAGAATTTTCCCGGGTTCGCGGAGGTCGCCTTCCTGCAGGTGCCGGAGGGGGCCCTCCGTCGTACGAGATGCCATCAGACCTTAGAGATCTGAAGGCGTCTCGATCATTTATTGTTCGCGGATTGGTCTTTCGCCTCCAGCGCCTCGGTGAGCGGGCCGGCGCCCGTCTCTCCCATCTTCCAGAGGAGGAGTGCAGCGCGTTCCTGCGTCTTCGCATCAGGGCTCTGCATCAGGCGGACGAGCGGTTCGACCGCCGGATCCCCGATCCGGCAGAGGGCCATCGCGGCGAACGGCTGGAGATCGGCGTCGGCGTTCTCGACGACGGCAACGAGGGGTTCGACGGCGGCGGCGCCGATCCCCGCGAGAGCCGCCGTGGCGTATCGCCGGAAGTCGCGGTCGTCCGCGGCGCGCATCGCCGCGAGGAGGGGATCGATCGCCGGCTCCCCGATCCGCACCAGCGCACGGGCGGCGTACCACCGGACGTCGTTGTTTCCGGCCTGCATCACGCCGATGAGCGGTTTTACGGCCGCTTCTCCGCTCTCACCGAGATCGGCGGTCGCCGCCCGGCGCGCCGCGAGAGGGCCGTCCCGGAGATCGGCGATCAGTTCCTCGATCCGGGTGCTGTCAGTCATAGCGTTCAGGTGCACACTTGCTGTTGTTATGTCTTCCTGATGCCGCCGAGCGCCTCCCGGGCAGCCTCGCGCACCTCTTCCCGCTCGTCTTCGAGCGCCCGGATCAGGATACCGGCCGATCCGCGATCCCCGATCTCCCCGAGAGCCCGCGCGGCTCCCGCGCGGACGCGCCGGTCGTCGCCGTGCCGGAGCGCCATCGCGAGCGCGGGGACGGCGGGCTTCCCGACAAGGCCGAGAGCGGCGACCGCCCCCCGCCGGAGGAGTTCGCTCTCCGTCCCGAGCGCCTCGATGAGGGGCCGGACGGCGGGCTCGCCGATATCGCCGAGCGCACCGGAGGCCCGCAGCCGCACCTCCCCGTCCGGGTCGCGGAGCGCTTCGATGAGGGCCGCGATACCGCTCTCCCCTCCGATGCTCCCGAGCGCGATCGCCGCCCCCCACCTGACGTGCTCGTTCCCGTCAGAGAGGGCGGCGATGACCTCCTCACGGGCCGGCTCGCCGATAGCCCCAATCGCCAGGGCCGCCCTGCTCCGGACGTAGGTGTCCTCGTCATCGAGTGCGGCCATCAGCGCCGGGACTGCCGAGGGATCGCCGATATCGCCGAGAGCGACCGCGGCCATCCAGCGGACGTCGACGTTCTCGCTCCTGAGGCTCTCCGTGAGCGGCCCGACGGCCGGGGACCCCAGTCTTCCGAGCGCCTCCGTCGCCTTCCACCGGACGCCGACCTCCGGGTCCGCGAGGAGGGCGGCGAGCGGTTCGACCGCAGCGGGATCGCCCGCGTCGCCCAGGCACCCGGCCGCCCGGTAACGGGTATCGGGGTCGCGGCTCGAGAGCCGGCCGATCAGCCGTCTCGTGTCCCGGTCGCACGCGATTTCGCCGGAAGGCTCGCCGATGCGAAAGTGGAGACCGCCGGCACGCCTGCCCGCGGCCTCGAAGAGGTAGCCGAGGAGGTATGCGGCGACGACGAAGGCCCCCGCACTCACGAGGATTCCGGCGTTCGGGATGCCGTAGAGGAAGGAATAGACGGTGACGTGGACCACGGCGAGCAGAATCCCGACGACGATCGCATGCCGCCGATACCAGAACGCGGCGAGGATGAGCACCAGGTGAAAGAGGTGGGTGTACGCGACCGTGCCGAAGGCGAGGTCCAGGAGAACGGCGAGGGCCGTGATGAGGACGATGACTGCGGGCCTGCTCCATGCCTCTCCCGACAGACCTGCAGGACTCATCCTGAAGAGGAGGTGCGGGCCGCACCCATAAAGAGTTTATGCGGTGCGGCTCCCGCCTCACTGCTGCCCTGCAGCCGCAGCCCGGGTCTCCTGGCCCGGGGTCTCCTTGAGTTTCGCGAGCGACGCCTCGATGAACGCGGGGATGTCGTCCGGCTGCCTGCTCGAGACGATGTTGCCGTCGACGACCACCTCCTGGTCGACGTACTCCGCACCGGCGTTCCTGATATCCTGTGCGACGGACTTCCAGCCGGCAACCTTCCGGCCGCGGAGCACCTGCGCGGTGATCATGAGCTGGGGCGCGTGGCATATGGAGAGAACCGGTTTGCCGCTCTCGACGAAGCGGCGCACGAACTCGACGGGCGCATCGTGAGCCCGGAGTTTGTCGGGCGAGTAGCCGCCCGGTATGAAGAGCCCGTCGAAGTCGTCCGGCGAGACATCCGACGCGGCCCGGTCGATCGTGACCGGTGTCCGGTCGGCCTTCCCGTGCACGGTCTCCCCCGCGGAGAGGCCGACGTGGATGAGATCGTGGCCGGCCTCCCGGAACGACGCAGCGGGCTTTGTGTACTCGACATCCTCGAACATATCCGTGATCAGGACTGCTATTCTGCTCATTCTCGTTCCTCCCCGGACCGGTCGCCCGACCCGGCACCGGATCGGTTCGGCCGAAGGATATAATCCTGCCGGAGGTCCGGCAGATCCGGGGACGAACCGGCCGCTGCTGCGCCGGTTTCGCGGCAGGACGAGCGATCTCTATACCTTTTTATAGCCGGGCGCAGAACCGGGAACATATGCCCGTGCCGACTGGAGAGTCTGCAGGTGGAAGACCTCTGCCTGACTGGCACGCCCTCTCCGCGGAGGAGGTGCGCCGGGAGGTCGGCACGGATCCCGCGGGTCTCTCCACGGGCGAGGCGGAGGAGCGGCTGCAGCGCTACGGGAAAAACGTCCTCCGTGAGGAGGCGCGGGAGACCCGGCTCCAGGTATTTTTGCGGCAGTTCAAGAGCATCCTCATCGTCATCCTGATCATCGCGGCCGCGGTCTCGTTCCTGGTCGGCGAAGCCCTTGACGCCGCCGCCATCCTCATCATCGTCGTCTTAAACGCCATCCTCGGGTACTCGCAGGAGTGGCAGGCCGGCGAGGCGATCGAGGCCTTGAAAAAGATGCTCGTCCAGCACGCCGTGGTCGTCCGCGACGGGGAGCGGCGGGAGATCGATGCGGCGGGGATCGTGCCGGGAGACGTCGTGCTCCTCGAGATGGGGGAACGGGTGCCCGCCGACATCTACATCGCCGATGCGACGTCGCTCGAGGTGGACGAGGCGCCGCTGACGGGCGAGTCGTCGCCCGTGGACAAGGCGCCGGGCCCGCTCCCTGCCGGGACGGCTCTTGCCGAGCGGAGCAACATGGCGTTTGCCGGCACGACGGTGACGAACGGGCGCGGCCGGGGGGTTGCGGTCGCCACCGGGATGCAGACGGAGTTCGGGCGGATCGCCGGCCTCTCCCAGAGGGTCGCGGACGAGACGACGCCCCTCGCGCGGCAGATGGATCGGCTCGGCCGCGATCTCGGGCTGATCGCCCTCGGGATCGCCGTTCTCGTGGTCGCCGTCGGCCTCCTGCAGCAGCGGGGCCTCCTCGAGATGTTCCTCGTCGGCGTCTCCCTTGCGGTGGCGGTGATCCCGGAGGGGCTCCCGGCGGTCGTGACGCTGACGCTCGCCATCGGGATCAAGACCATGATGCGGAGGAACTGCCTCATCCGCCACCTCCCGGCATCGGAGACGCTCGGCGCGGTCTCGGTGATCTGCACCGACAAGACCGGAACGCTCACCCGGAACGAGATGACGGTCGTCCGGGTGCGGACGCCCGATACGGAGGTCGCGGTCACCGGGGCGGGGTATCTCCCGATGGGGGAGTTCCTCCTTGAGGAAAAACCCATCGACCCGCTCGCCGACCCGGGGCTCCGGCAGTTCCTCCGCACCGTCCTCCTCTGCAACCACGCGACCCTTGCTCTCGAGGAAGGGGGGTGGCGGATCCTCGGCACGCCGACCGAGGGGGCGCTCGTGGTCGCGGCGGAGAAGGCCGGGCTCTCGCGCGACGACGTCCCGGAGGCCGTGAAGGAGTTCTCGTTCAACTCCACCCGGAAACGGATGACGATCATCTACCCCGAAGAGGGAGGGGACGTCGCCCACGTGAAGGGGGCGCCGGAGGTTCTGCTCGCCCGCTCGTCCCGGCTCCTCCGGGGAGGTTCGGCCGTCCCGCTCACGGACGAAGACCGGGACGCGATTCTTCGCGAGATCGAGGAGTATGCGTCGCAGGGGCTCCGGGTGCTCGGGGCGGCCTGCCGCCCGCTCCCTGCGGGCATCGAGTGGACGGCCGATACCGTGGAGACCGATCTCGTCTTCCTCGGGTTTGCCGGGATCGTCGACCCCCCGCGGCCCGAGGCGGCGGAGGCGATCCGGCTCTGCCGGAGCGCCGGGATCGACGTCATCATGATCACGGGGGACAACCCGCTGACCGCCTACGCCGTCGCCCGGGATCTCGGGCTCTCGAGCGAGGGGGCAATGACCGGGGCCGATCTCGAAGCGCTCGGCGACGACGAACTCGAGGGGCGTCTCAAAACGACGAAGGTGCTCTCCCGGGTCACCGCGGAGCACAAACTCCGGGTGATCGATATCCTCTCCCGCGACCGGGAGGTCATCGCCATGACCGGCGACGGCGTCAACGACGCTCCGGCGCTCAAAAAGGCGAGCATCGGGATTGCCATGGGCATCAAGGGGACGGATGCGGCCAAGGAGTCGAGCGACATGGTACTCGTGGACGACAACTTCGCGAGCATCGTCGCCGGCGTCGAGGAGGGGAGGCGGGAGTACGACAACATCGCCCGGTTCACCCGCTACCTCCTCTCCTCCAACGTCGGGGAACTCGTCGCGATCGTCGGCGCGCTCCTCCTCGGCCTGCCGCTGATCCTCATCCCCGTCCAGATCCTCTGGATCAACCTGGTCACCGACGGTCTCACCGCGCTCGCCCTCGGCCTCGAACCCGCCGAGCGGGACGTCATGCAGAGACGGCCGCGCGACCCGCAGGAGTCCATCCTCACGCGGAGCGCCTACCTTGTCATCCTCGTCCTCGGGGCCTGGCTCGGTCTTCTGACCATCTACGTCTTCATGGGCCACTACGCGGTCGACCTCGACCGGGCGCGGACGATGGCGTTTACCGGGCTCATCATCTTCGAGCTCTACAACGTGCTGAACTTCCGGTCGTTCCGGTATCCCCTTCACCGGATCGGGTTCTTCTCGAACCCCGCCCTGCTCCTCGCCATCCTCGGGAGCCTCGCCCTCCAGGCGCTGGTGGTCTACGTCCCGATCTTCAACGTCTTCCTCGGGACCGCCCCCCTGACCCTCGCCGACTGGGGTCTGCTCGCCCTGCTCGGCCTGCCGGTGCTGCTCGCCGGGGAGGCGTACAAGATCTTCCGCCTGCGGGTCCGGGGCAGGTCCCCCGCGTCGGGCTGAACCGGGCGAACGCCCTCACCCTTCCCTGGTTTTACGCGCCGGATCTTCCCGCATCCATCCTCCCGGCAACGGTGCTGACCGGCATGGTTATGGGAGGAACGCGCATACCTGAATCCTGCAGTTCATTCTTTTCGGAGAGTTCCATGGCATATCGTCAATCTCTCGCGGCATACCTCGCAGTCCGCGGCCCCAACCCTCACCGGGGTGGGAACGCGTGATCGGCCCGGAACTGATCGCCATCGCGGTCTTCCTCTTCACCTACGCGCTCATCATCGACGAGCGGATCCACCGTGCGGTGGCGGCGATGTTCGGCGCTTCCGTCATCGTCTTCCTCCACATCGTCCCGTGGGAGAAGATCCCGGAGTACATCGACCTCGGCACCATCTTCCTCCTGATGGGGATGATGATCATCGTCAACACCGCCCGCGGCAGCGGCCTCTTCGAGTTCATCGCCATCAAGACGGCGAAACTCGCGAACGGGAGCCCCATGCGGGTGCTGCTCCTCTTCTCGCTCGTGACGGCCGTGACGAGCGCGTTCCTCGACAACGTCACCACCGTCCTCCTCCTCACCCCGATGCTCCTCTACATCGCAAGCGTGATGCGGATAACCCCCCTGCCCTTCCTCATCGCCGAGATATTCTCCTCCAACATCGGCGGGGCGGCGACGCTCATCGGCGATCCCCCGAACATCATGATCGGGTCGGCCGCCGGCCTGACGTTCAACGAGTTCATCGTCAACCTCGGCCCGATCATGGTCGTCGACCTCGCCGTCGTCATGGGGATGCTCGTCCTCATCTACCGAAAAGACCTCCACGTCTCGCCCGACGAGCAGGCGGGGATCGAGAAGACGTTTGCGGACTTAAACGAGCGGGAGGCGATCCGCGACATGCCGCTCTTCAAAAAATCGGTCGCCGTCATCGCGCTCGTCATCGGGATGTTCTTCGTCCACGACCTCCTCGGGCTGGAACCCGCTCTCGTCGCCCTGATCGGCGCATCGATCCTCCTCTTCTGGAGCAGGCAGAATCCGGAGGAGATCTTTGAGAAGATCGAGTGGCCGGCGCTCTTCTTCTTCGGCGGGCTCTTCGTCGTCGTCGGCGCCCTCGTCGAGACGGGGACAATCGCGGCCGTCGCCGGGTTCGTCGTGAACAACGTTCACTCGGAGGGCGAGGCCATGATGATCATCGCCTGGTTCGCGGCGATCGCCTCGGCCATCGTGGACAACATCCCGCTCACCGCCACCCTGATCCCCCTGATCCAGGATCTGGGCGTCTCGATGGACACCTACCCGCTCTGGTGGGCGCTCTCGCTCGGCGCGTGTCTCGGCGGGAACGGCACGGCTATCGGGGCGTCGGCGAACGTCGTCGTCATCGGGATCGCGGCACGGAACAACCTCTCCATCTCGTTTCTGGAGTTCCTGAAGGTGGGAATGCTCGTGCTCTTCGTCACGGTCGGGATCGGGACGGCGCTCCTCTACCTCAACTTCGTCGTCCTGTAGGCCGGTGCTACCGGGCGGCCTCGATCTCCCGGAGCCGGCCGACCACCCACTTATACGCGGTCGCGGCCGCCTCCCTGACCGAGGCGCTCGGGTCCTCGCTCTTCACCCTCTCAAGCGGCTCCTTCGCCCTCGGGTCGGCGAGAGTCCCGAGCGAGAGGGCTGCCTGCGACCGGACGAACTCGTCCGGGTCGGCGAGCGCCCGGATCAACCCGTCGACGTCCCGGGCATCCCGCATGGTATCGACCTCATCGATTGTCGGCATAGCAGTCTCCTGGTCGTTTCGCGTAGACGTCCCGGGAATATATATGCCTTACCGGGTGCAGGCTACGATTCGCGGGACCTCCCCTCCGCCGACTTCCTGTCCGCGAGCCTCCCCACCACCCGGGCGTGCGCGAACGACGCGGCCCGCCGGACGCCCGCATCGGAGTCCGAGAACTTCAATCGCTCGAGCGGCTCGAGCGCCCGTTCGTCGCCGACGGAGCCGAGGGCATCGACGGCGGTCAGCCGCACGATCTCTTCGGGCTCGAAAAGTGCTGTAACCAGGCCGTCGATGTCCCGGCGCCTTCGCATGGTGTCGATATCAATTCTTCGTGTCATGTGGCTTCCCCGTTCGGCCGATAAGTGCATCTATGCGTTTTTGGGGATATGAACGTTCCTGCAACGGCCGGGTTTGCGTGAGCGATAGCGGCGGGATGAGGATACAGCGTTACACGGGTTTTCGGCGAACGGAGGTCGGGGGCTCCCGCCGCAGAAGAAAAAAGAGGTCAGTAGGTCGCCAGGTACCGGTCGATCTCCCAGGGGTGGACCGTCGTCCGGTAGGCGTCCCACTCGGCTTCGGCAACGTTCGTGAGCGCCTCGACGACGTGGGGGCCGAGCGCCTTGCAGATGAGGTCGTCGGCGAGCAGGGCGGAGTGAGCCTCGTGGAGGTCTCCGGGAAGCGTCTCGATCCCGTTGTGGCCCCGCTCGGTGGACGTCATGTGGAAGATATTCTTGTGAACATCTTCCGGGGGCTCGATTTCGCTCCGGACGCCGTCCATCCCGGCCGCGAGCATCGCCGTGAAGGCGAGGTAGGGGTTGCAGGTCGGGTCGGGGCTGCGGAACTCGACCCGGGTGCTGTTGCCGCGGGGCGCCGGGACCCGCACCAGCGCCGACCGGTTGCTCGCGCTCCAGCTGATGTAGCAGGGCGCCTCGTAGCCCGGGACGAGCCGTTTATAGGAGTTGATCGTCGGGTTCGCGACCCGGGTGATGGCCGGCGCGTGTTTGAGCAGCCCGCCGATGAAGTGCATGCAGGTCTCTGAGAGCTGGAGGGGGGCATCCGGGTCGTAGAAGGCGTTCTTCCCGTCTTTCGCGAGCGAACAGTTGGTGTGCATCCCGCTCCCGTTGATGCCGTGGATCGGCTTCGCCATGAAGGACGCGTGCAGGCCGCGCATCAGCGCCATCGTCTTGACCGCGAACTTGAACGTGATGACGTTGTCGGCCGTATGCAGCGCGTCGCTGTACTTGAAGTCGATCTCGTGCTGGCTCTCGGCGACTTCGTGGTGCGACGCCTCGATATCGAATCCCATATCGGTGAGCGCAAGAATCGCCTCGCGCCGGAGGTCTTCCGCGAGATCGGTCGGCGCGAGGTCGAAGTAGCCCCCGACGTCCTGGAACTGCGTGGTCGGCCGGCCGTCGAGCATCTTGAAGAGGAAGAACTCAAGCTCCGGGCCGGTGTTGAAGACGTAGCCGTCCTTCGCCGCGTCCTCCATCGCCCGCCGGAGCACGGAGCGCGGGTCGCCCTCGAACGGCGTGCCGTCCGGTTTGCAGACGTCGCAGATGAACCGGGCGACGCTCTTCTCCCGGGGCCGCCAGGGCAGGAGGGTGTAGGTCGAGAGGTCGGGTTTGAGCACCATATCGGACTCCTCGATCCGGACGAACCCCTCGATCGACGACCCGTCGAACCCGATGCCGTCGGTAAGTGCCTTCCCGACCTGCTTCGCCGGAATGGAGACGTTCTTGGGCATGCCCAGGAGATCGGTGAACTGCAGCCGGAGGAACCGGACATTGTCCTGTTCGATGCGCTCGAGCATCGTTGAGATGTTGTCGGCACTCATATGGAAGGAAACTTCCTTCCAATATTATATATAGTTGACGGATATACACCTATCAGAGCGTTCCCCGACCACCCGGAGGTGGAGGGGGGCGGGTCGACCGTGATGGTTATGTGCGGCATAATTGGCGTAATGGACAGATCTCGCCGGACGATGGACGGTTCCGGCATCCGACAGGCCCTCTCCATGATGAACGAGCGCGGCAGCGGCGAGGGTGCGGGGTACGCAGCCTACGGCATCTACCCCGACTACCGGGACTGCTACGCCCTCCACGTCTTCTTCGACAACCCTCGCGAGAACAAGCCGCTCCTCGACTCGACGCTCGCGCAGTGGGGAACGGTCGAGCACGACGAGGCGATCCCCACCTGCGACCGGCCGGGCCTCCGGGCGGTTCACACCCCCTGGCGCTACTTCTTCAAGCCCGACGCATCCCCTGCGGCACCGGAGGACGAGATCGTCAGCGCCCTCGTGATGCAGGTCAACGCCGCCCGCCGCGGCGCGCTCATCTTCTCCTCCGGCAAGGACCTCGGGGTCTTCAAGGCCGGCGGGTGGCCCGAGGACGTCGCGGACTTCTACCGGATCGAGGACTACGAGGGTTACACCTGGCTCGCGCACAACCGCTACCCGACGAACACCCCCGGGTGGTGGGGCGGGGCGCACCCGTTCAACCTCCTCGGCTGGAGCGTCGTGCACAACGGCGAGATCACCTCCTACGGGACGAACCGGCGCTACATCGAGAGTTTCGGCTACACCTGCACGATGTATACCGACACCGAGGTCGTCGCCTACTTAGTCGACCTCCTGGTGCGGCGGCACGGCCTTGACGTCGATATCGCGGTTCGGGCGCTCGCCCCGCCCTTCTGGGAGGAGATCGACCGGATGCCCGCGGCCGAGCGGGAGTGGAACGGAGCCCTCCGGCTCGCCTACGCATCCGCGATGATGAACGGGCCGTTCGCCATCGTGGCCGCGAACCCCGATATGATGGTCGGGTTCACCGACCGGACCAAACTCCGGCCGATGGTCGTCGGCGAATGCGACGACCGGCTCTACATCTCGAGCGAAGAGGCTGCAATCCGGGCGATGGAGCCGCGGGTCGAGTCGATCCGGATGCCGGCCGCGGGCGAGCCGGTGATCGGGAGGGTTGTCTCATGATCGGGAGCCTCCCTCCCCGCTACCGGATCAGTATCGACCCCGTCCGGTGCATGGAGTGCGGGCGGTGCATCGAGAACTGCTCTTACGGCGTCTTCTCCCGGGACGGCGACCGGATCCAGGTCAACTCCCGGAACTGCACCGCCTGCCACCGCTGCGTCGCCTGCTGCCCCCGGGACGCGATCGGCATCGAGGAACACCCCTGCGACTACCGGAGCCACCCGCTCTGGACGAGGGAGGCCCGGGAGGCGATCTACAACCAGGCCCGGACGGGCAAGATCATCCTCGCGGGGATGGGCAACGCCCTCGACTATCCGGTCATCTTCGACCGCCTGGTGCTGGACGCCTGCCAGGTCACGAACCCGAGCCTCGACCCGCTCCGCGAGCCGATCGAACTGACGACCCACCTCGGGAAGAGGCCGGCGCGGCTCGATCTCCGGCGGCGGGAGGGCGGCGACGTCGAACTCAGGACCCGCCTCACCCCGAACCTCCGGATCGAGACGCCGGTGATGATCGGGCACATGAGTTACGGGGCGATCAGCCTCAACGCCCAGCTGGCCATGGCCCGGGCGGCAAAAGAGACCGGGACCTATATGGGCACCGGGGAAGGCGGGCTGCACGCCGCCCTCCACCCCTACCAGGACCGGATGATCGTTCAGGTCGCGTCCGGGCGGTTCGGGGTGAACATCGACTACCTGGAGCGCGGCGCCGCTATCGAGATCAAGATCGGCCAGGGGGCGAAGCCGGGCATCGGCGGCCACCTCCCGGGGGAGAAGGTCTGCGCGGATATCTCCAGGACGAGGATGATCCCGGAAGGCAGCGACGCGATCAGCCCCGCGCCGCACCACGACATCTACAGCATCGAGGATCTCGCCCAGCTCGTCCGCGGCCTCAAGGAGGCGACGGAATGGAAGAAACCGGTCTTTGTGAAGATCGCCGCCGTTCACAACGTCGCCGCCGTCGCCGCGGGCATCGCCCGCTCGCCGGCCGATGCGGTCGTCGTCGACGGGTTCCGCGGCGGAACCGGCGCGGCGCCGACGGTCTTTCGCGACCACGTAGGGATCCCGATCGAGGCGGCGGTCGCGAGCGTGGACAAAAAACTCCGCGAACAGGGGATCAGAAACGAGATATCCGTCATCGCGAGCGGCGGTATCCGGGGAAGCGCCGACGTCGCGAAGGCGATCGCCCTCGGGGCGGACGCGGTCTACATCGGCACCGCGGCGCTCGCGGCGATGGGCTGCCGGGTCTGCGGGAACTGCTACCGCGGCCTCTGCCCCTGGGGGATCGCCACCCAGCGGCCCGATCTCGTGGCGCGCTTGAACCCCGACGAGGCGTCGGAACAGGTGGCGAACCTGATCCGGGCGTGGACGCTCGAACTCGCCGAACTCCTGGGTGCGGCCGGGATCAACAGCATCGAGAGCCTGCGGGGCAACCGCGACCGGCTCCGGGGCTACATGCTCGACGAGAGCCTGATGGAGGTCCTCGACGTCAGAGCGGTGGGGGCGTGAATTGGCCTGTTCGGACAACGGTAGATTCCGGGTGAAGCCGCGAAGGAAGTCGCCTGCACACGTATGCCGAACTTCGCGTCCTTCGCGGCTTCGCGCGAGCTAACAGGTTATAAGCGATGATACGGCCTCACGCGAAGAGCGCGAAGCCGCGAAAGGGAGTTACAAGTAACTATACCGAACTTTGCGCCTTCGCGTGCGATATCGGTTGTTGATAGTGATTCACGGCTTCGGGTGAGGGAATTGGTGAGGATAACGGCACGCCCTCACGACGTCGCGACTTCGACGCACTCTTTCCTCGTCCCGATCCGGGCGAGCGCCCCGCACATCCCGGGGACGTAGGCGAGGGCTTTGCCCGAGTCGACCATGATCGAAGCGAACTCGTCCATCCGGGGCGAGACAACCATGCAGGTGTCCGGGATCACCCGGGCGCCGCTCCGCTCGATGACGCTCACGAGGTCGGGGTTGTGCTTCGCGACCCCCCTCGCGGCGAAGATGTAGAAGGGTTTCGTCGTCGTCTTCCCCCGCAGGAGTTCCGCGAGTTCCCGGAGCTCGTCGGCGGAGCAGTGCGGGCACCCGACCGCGACCGCCTCGACCTCGGTCTCGGTAAAGAGGGCTTCGACCTCGTCCGCCGTCACCGTCACCCGGTCGAGGTTGTCGGTGTCGAACGTGAAGACCCGGCTCTCCGGGGTGATCTTGTCGACGTGGAAGAGGGCGACCGCGCCGGTCGCCGCCATCGCGGCGCCGAGTGCTTTGAGCTGGTCGCGGTTCGGCCGGATCCCCTGGAAGATCGGGATTTTGTTCCCCACTTTCTTCCCGGCGACGTGGCCGATGCCGCCCCAGTGGCCGGCGTGCGGGCCCGTGCCGCACTCGACCTCGACGACGATCTGCGGCCGCCGGTTCTCGACGACGTGGAGGCCGTAATAGGGGGTCTTCCCGACGATCGCCGCCGCAAGAGCGCTCGGCCCGCCTTCCCGGTTCGTCCGGGCGCCGAGAACCGAGTTCGCGTAGGCGACCGCCGAGGACTCCGACCAGGCCAGGTGCTCCCCGTACTCCGTGATCCGCAGGTAATAGGGCGTGCAGGTGCACTCCACCCGGATCCCGAGCTTCCGGTAGGCCTCGACGACCTCTTCCTGACGACGGGCGAACTCCTCGTCGATCCCGAACTCCTGCCACCCCTCCCGCGGCATCCCGATAGGGTTCAAGACCGCCGGGACCGCCGCCCGGGCGTTGAGGCTCTGCAGCCAGGCAAGCCCCCATTTTCCAATGGTCTTGTAGGACGCACCGCTCACCTGGGCGCTCGTGATCGGGACGAGTTTCTCCGCCCCGTAAACCTCCCCGAGCGCGACCAGGATCTCCATCATCTTCTGCCGGGTCTCGCCGAACTCGCCGGCAAGCACCCTCTCGTCATCGTTGTCAAGATACATCTACACCCACTCCGCTCTTCTGAATTCGTCTTCTCTGCCCATGACCATCGTGGCGTCGACCCCGACCTTCACGTTCGTCCCGTCACCCAGCCGCGTCGGATCGAGCGACGAACCCCGGACGCCGGTGACGACCATGATATCGGTGTCGCCCCGCACCCTCGTCGCGATCGCGTATTCGACGTCGTGGGGATCGTGGATGTCGATATCCTCGTCCACCACCACGACATGTTTGAGGGATGTATGGGCGGCGAACGCCGCCATGATGGCGTTCTTCGCGTCTCCCTGCGTATTTTTGCGGATCTGCACCACCCCGTGAAGGTAGCCGGCGCCGCCCTTCGTGAGGAGGACGTCTCTGACCGTCGTCACCTCGCCCACGGCGCGGTAGATCTTCGGCTCGTAGGGCGCTCCCATCAGGAGTTTGTGCTCGTCGCCGGCCGGGAGGATGCCGTGGTAGATGGGGTCCTCCCTGCAGTACATCTTCGTGAACTCGATCACGTGCTGCTGGCGCACGGGGTCGTAGGTGCCGGTGATGTCGACGAACGGGCCTTCCGTCGCCTTTTCGGCACTGATGTAGCCTTCGAGGACGATCTCGGCGTCGGGAACCCGGACACCGTTCTCGCACTCCCGGACAGGGAGTTCCCCGCCCACCAGTTCCGCCGCGTAGGCGAGTTCCTTACCCTCCGGGACGCGGGTGCAGGCGGCGAACGTCACCAGCGGATGGGTGCCGACGGTGACCGCGACCGGGAGTTTCTCCCCGCGGGCGAGCGCCTCTTTGAGGAGGGTATGGGTATGCCGGCCTTCCACCAGGCGGGCGACGACTCTTCCGTCGTCGAGGACCATCATCCGGTGGATGGAGGCGTTCTCGACGCCGTCGTAGCGCGAGAAGACGATCCCGGAGGTGAAGTAGCGCCCGGCGTCGCCGGGGAAGTGTTTCATGACCGGGAGGCGGGAGAGATCGGCAGGAATGCCGCCCTCAAGCCGTCCGGCATCCACGACGCGGCCGTTGTAGGTCATGCCCGCGAGGTGTCCGACGAGGTCCCGCTCCTCCACGCCGAGCGCCGCCGCAAGCGATCGGCGGTCGGAGAGGAGGTTCATCACTCCCCGGCGGCCGTCGAGGTCGTGGAAGAAGAGGATCTTATCCGTCCGGCTCGCCATGCGGGGAGCCTCGTAGACGGTCGAGCAGGGGCTCTCGATCTCCTCGACCCTGCCCTGCTGGCGCATCAGTTCGATAAAGTTACGCATCGTATCCGCTCCATCGGGTTCCGAGGTCGTGTTCGACCCCCATGTGGTCGAGCACCCGGGCCACCACCATATCGACGAGGTCGTCGATGGTCTGCGGGCGCTGGTAGAAGGGAGGGCTTGCGACCATCACGGTCGCGCCGGCATCGTCGGCGGCAAGCATGTTTTTGAGGTGAATCCGGGAGAGCGGCATCTCCCGCAGCAGGAGGAGGAGCGGGCGCTTCTCCTTGAGGCAGACATCCGCCGCCCGGGCGATCAGGTTGTCGGCGAACCCGTTGCTGACGGCGGCAAGCGTCTTCATGCTGCAGGGCACGATCGCCATCCCGTCGTAGCAAAACGATCCGCTCGCGATATCGGCCGCGAGGTTGCTGTTCTCGGCGTATATTGCGTCGAACCCCTCAAGATCGACATTCTCGATCCCGGCTATCTGCCGGGCGGTATCGGAGATGACGATATGCACCGTTGCCCGTTCGCAGAGCACTTCGAGGAGGCGGCGGGCGTAGACGACCCCGCTTGCCCCGGTGACCCCGACGACGAATTCTTTCTTCATGCGCACTCCATATACTATGTCACTACGAGTTTATCCTGTTTTGTTGCCCGCTTCACCCGGAGCACCTCCGTCGCCGCCTGCTCCACGGTGTCCCGGTGCTCCTGTATGGTGTAGACGCCGAGACGCCACTGCTGTCGCCGGGTGTCGTTTAAGGTGTTGATGAGGGGGGAGACCTCCTCGATCTCCACCATCGCGTGGCTGTTCCTGACCCGGACCTCCATCGAGAGCGCCCGGGGGAGCCGGGGGATATCGACGAGAACCTCGTCCTCCGTGACCCCGGCGGTCTCGGCGATCTCGCGGGCGATCTCCCGCTCCCGGGCGGGGCCGAGTTCCTGGCGGAAGGCTGCGGCGTTCACCCGGTCTTCGCCGATATACAGCGCCCGCTTGTAGAGGTCCCGGGCGTAGACCCGGCGGGCGAGGTCGCGGGTAATTTCGCAGGAAGAGTGCTTCAGCCGCTCCATGCAGGCGGCGTCGTCCATCCGCATCAGTTCGTGTGCGTCCGTGCCCGGGGTGTTCTGCACCTCCTCGCGGAGGGCGTGGACGAACATGCTCGTCGCGATCCGGCTCACGTGGTGGAAGTAGACCGCCGGGCGCATCAGGGTCCGGGCGATGAGGAGCGACTCGGCGGCGTTGATCCCGCCTTCGTGCAGAGCGATGCCCGATTCGGTGAAGATGGTGCTCCGGATAAGCCGGTGTGCGTCGACCGTCCCGTAGGGGACGCCGGTGTAGTGGGCGTCCCGCATCAGGTAGTCCATCCGGTCGACGTCCAGGCTCCCGTGGATGATGCTCGCGAGGCGGTGCTTTCCCGCGACGACGGCGCAGACCTCGGCGGGGTCGAGCCCGTCGCCTTCGAGGATACCCGCGGTCGCTCCCTCGCGGACGAGGCGGTCGATCTGGTGGTGGCTCCTTCCCGTGAACTCCTCCATCACCGGCTCGGTGACGTGGGAGAAGGGGCCGTGGCCGATGTCGTGGAGGAGGGCGGCCGTGGTGACGAGTTTCGTCTCATCCCTATCAAGCCCGAGCTGGCCCGACATCAGGCCCGCGAGGTGCATCGTCCCGAGCGAGTGCTCGAACCGGGTGTGGTTTGCCCCGGGGTAGACGAGGTTTGCAAACCCGAGCTGGGTGACGTGGCGGAGCCGCTGGACGACCCCCGAGTCGAGCAGCCGGAGCGCGAGCGCATCCGCCTCGACGTAGCCGTGCACCGGATCTTTGATGATCTTCATCGGTTCTGTTAAGATTCTTGGGAGATGGAAGATAAAGGTATTTGAAGGCGCGCGGCGTGCGGGGCGGTTTTCTTTTGGGGGGAGCGGAGTGTGGGTGTGGGGGTTGAGCGCTCAGGCGGTGGGGAGGGACGTTCCGGCAGGGAAAGGCCGAGTATATCAAATATGAGTTATATGGATAATTGGTGAAGAGTTGCTCTCAGAACAGGATTGATTTGCTTTTTTTCGAGATTAATGACCATAAGTTCATTTCGTTACCTTAAAGCAGGTGTACAAGGAGTCAGTTCATGTGAATAACCATGCCAAAGTTCTGTCCCGAGTGCGGGACGCCGTTACAAAACATCAATGCAAAGTTTTGCCCTGAGTGCGGCACCGGACTGATCCAGGGAACGCCGACGCCCATTGCCACCACCGGAACCCAGACCCAACCTTCTACAGACGATGACTGGTCAAAGCCTATCGACTGGTCGGAAGAGGAATACCCGGAAGAAGTTGCCCAGCCATCTGTGAATGCCTACGAACTCGGCACGAAACTGGAAGAGATTCTTGATTCGATTTACCGTGCGGAGGGCTATAAGACAGAGCGACGGGTCAAAATGCCCGGACAGGGCGGTTACACTAACGAGATCGATGTCATCGCCAGAAGAAAGAATGAGCAGGTAGCCATCGAGTGCAAGAATTTCGCATCTGCAGTCGGCATCAAAGAGATCCGGGACTTCTCCAAGAAACTTGATGACCTCGGTCAGGGCTGGCGTGGTGTCTTCGCCGCTTTCAACGACTTCACGCTCGAGGCCCAGAACTTCGCAGAGAGCAGGAATATCGAGACCCTCGGTCACAAAGACATCATGGAAAAGTGGTTCGCCGTCTCTGCCGGGAGGGTCAGCCGGCAGGGAGAGCGGTTGACGTTAAGGTCCGCCCTGTCCATCAAGTCCGATTATCTCATGGTAACGACATTGCCGCTGCAAAACAAACACCTGGTCGAGGTGAGCAGCGCCCGGCTTACTTTCCATCCCTACGTCAAAGTCCCGTATGCCTTCAAAGCTCGGGTCTACGATCCGACCAAGAAACTTCATAGATTTTCCGACGACGGGACGATCATCATTGATCTGCTCGACGGCAAGGTGCTCAACAAGCAGGCGCGGAAAGGGGGTTCCATTTTAAACTCCCTGAGTTCCTCGAAGCAGAGCACCGACAATGTTCAAGCGCTCAAGACCTTCAAGGAAGTGATGGACTTCTCGCCCTCCCCCGAATACTCCATAACGATCGGTTCAGACTATCAGATCACCGAACTGAAACCCGAAGTTACCAAGCGTACGGTAGAGAGAGCAGCAATCGAATACATCACAGCAAGGAATACTCAGGACATGGCGTATACCCCTGCAAAAGGGGATGTCATTCTGGACACGAGGCACCGAAAGTTCGTGCCGCGAAGGGGCGACATAAAACTCTTCAAGAGTGAAATGGTTCAGGTCCCCAAATGGACGATTTATTTCAACGCGTTCGGCACAATTTACACGAAAGAAGTCTTCGCTCACTCCGGGACTGTCCTTGAGAACACCATCCAGTACTGCCCGCAGCACTTCAAACTCGGTGCCATCAACGTCAAGAAAGAGACCACTGCCGTTTGCGAGGTCTGTGGCAAGGCCTATTGCAGTGAACACATCTCTCAATGTCCTGTCTGCGGAAGATGGGTCTGCAGTGATCACGCTTCGGTCTGCAGTTCATGTGGCAAGACGTTCTGCAAAGAGCACGCGAGTAAGATCTGTCGGGAGTGTCACCAGCCGCTCTGCTCCGATTGCGAGGTCGAATGTCCGATCTGTCACGAGCCATACGGAGCGAACCATACCCTGATCTGCGATAAGTGCGGGGCGGCCGTCTGTCCGAGTTGTATCACGACATCGGGGTTGCTGCGAAAGACGAGAATATGTAAGAACTGCCAATAATTTCCCGAAGAAAATTACGAGAGAACTGATTGAAAACTTACCCACAGAAGGTCAGAGCAGTAGATAACTTATGGAGTGAACCTGATGCATGAGGAAAATCTTCCAATGATCAATTATTTCCTTAGGAATGAAGGATTTACAATACCTAAACCTATTTTCAAACAAGAGTTTCTAATCGGGCTAGAAAAGGCCATTTCAGTAGGAAATTTTGCAATTCTGGCCAAATTTCTAAGAAAAACGGCGGATGATTTCGAAGAGATATGTAACGAAGCAGGCATCCGTTCACTGGTCAAAAGAATAAGTGCTCAGAAAAAAGATCTGGAGAAACTTCACGGATGTTTTTTAACATCGGACGACCTTTCCGCGCTACAGTTCATCGTAGGACTATCAAGTAATCCAATGGGGGATTTTCTGGAGGTATCCGGCCCATTGTATTATTTATCCGAGATCGCTAGTGAATTAGAGAAAAATACAGAGAACATCTCTGAGATTATACTGATCAGTAGCATACTGTGGGTTTATGTGAATTCTTTTGAACTAACACTCCATTTTATCGATAGAAAACTAATCAATCACATCGAAGATAAAAAAATTCCGCTTAACAGGAATATAAAACCGTTCTATAACGTTGAACGGAAATCTTCCTTGAGTCACGCATCCGCGGAGAGAATACACCATACTCTTTGCAATTTAATGGGTGCCGATCCAAACAAATTTGACTCCATTTTAAGTCATTCGAGTAAAACGAAGGGCTTTAGAAATAAGGTGTCGCATTCAAACCTATTTTTCGATTCGCAAAAAAGGGCCATTGTAACTTTGTCTGGAGAAGAATGCTCAATTAGTGAATTTCTAAAGGAATATTATAGAATCAATGCTTTTCTGATAAAATGGCTTGAACTTTCAATAGGTTGTAATATCGATGATCCAGAGGTTACAGAGAAAATAACCACCGGATTGAAAGAATACTATTCAATTTACTCTACGAGATATATAAAACACTCACGTGCTGGGCTTACACCTCACTTTTACAATTTTGTTGTTAGCATCAGGAAAGGAAAAGGCGATGAATACTTAATGAAACAACGGATAAAAAGGAAAATATTGAGGAAACGACCCCTTCCCAAAAGGCACTGTTGGAGGAAGTAGCCGTTCCGTCAACATAGTAATCACCTTAAGCACGCGGTTTCCCAAGTTCCCACTTCACTCGAATCCCATAGACGAACGCCCCCGACCAGTACCACAACGCAGATGGCCGGGAATCGTGGCGGGTCGGGAGGCAGTATAGCCCGATGGCTATTGCGATCACCGGGAGGCTGATTGTTGGAACTAGGGGAGATAGTCCAATTTTCGTAGAGAGTCAGGAAGTCGGAGAGTGAGAGCATTCAACAATCACCCTCCGACATGGTCGCATATACGCCCTCGCCGCGACGGAATGAAACCGTTAACCCCCCGGACACCCCACATACATGACATTCAGCCATGATCACCTTCCTCTCCGGCGGAGCCGGGACGCCTGCGCTCATCCGGGGCGTCCGCCAGATCCTCTACGACAGCGAGATCGCCGTGGTCGCGAACACCGCCGAGGACCTCCGGGTATCGGGCGGCCACTGTGCGCCCGACATCGACACCGCCGTCTTCCTCTTTGCCGGCATCCTCGATACCAACCGGTGGTGGGGGATCAAGGGCGACACCTACACCACCCACAACTACCTCCCGAAGGTGGCGGGCGGCGAACCCTTCCCGGTCGGGGACCGTGCCCGGGCGGTCCAGATCGCCCGGGCGGCGCTCCTTGATGAGGGCCTGACCCTGACAGACGCCGTCCGGGCGCAGTGCCGCTCGCTCAACATCGGGGCGACCGTCCTCCCGATGACCGACGGCGACGCCGCCCTCTTCGTCGATACCGGCACCGGATGCCTCCCGCTCCTCGAGTACCGGATGGCCGCCGATCCCGGGACGGAGGTCCGGGAACTCGTCGGGCAAAAACCCCCGGCGGTCACCGACGGGGTGCGGGCGGCGATCGAAGCAAGCGACGCCGTGGTGATCGGCCCCGCGAACCCGGCGGCGAGCATCCTCCCCATCCTCGGCTGCGCCGGGATGCGGGACCTCCTCCTTGAGAAGTTCGTCGTCGCGGTCTCGCCGTTCTCGGGCGGCGTCGCGCCGGACCCAAAGGACGCCGCCCTCATGTACGCCGTCGGAGAACCACCCACCGCTGCCGCGGTCTCCCGGCTGTATGGGGAGATCGTCGACGTCTTCGTCCAGGACATCCACGACCCCGACGACGTCCCCGGATCGCTCCGCCTCGAGACCCGCCTTTTGCACGAACGGCAGGCCGAATCGCTCGCCTGGGACATCACGGCGGTCATACGCCACGCCGTTTCGTGAAAATAGAGCGTTGACCCCCGGGCAAAGTTTGGGAAAATTCATATACGGATGCATTTGATACGCTAATTATCCTATGATAACCTTCCTCTCGGGCGGGACCGGGACCCCGAAACTCCTCCGCGGGGTGCGGGAACTGCTGGATGAGCGGGACATCGCGGTCATCGTCAACACGGCCGAGGATACCTGGCTCTCCGGCAACCACCTCTCGCCCGACATCGACACGGTCATGTACCTCTTTGCGGGCATCCTCGACACCAACCGGTGGTGGGGAATCCGCAACGACTCCTACATCACCCACGACCTCCTCGCACGGCTCGGCATCGAAGAGTACATCGCCGTCGGCGACCAGGACCGGGCTATCCATGCAGCACGGGGAGAGATGCTCAGGAACGGCATGGGGCTGACGGAGATAACCCGCACACTCTGCCGCATGCTGGATGTCCGGGCGACCATTCTGCCGATGACCGACTCCGTCGTGACGACCTACGTCCGGACGCTCCGGGGCGAGATACACTTCCAGGAGTACTGGGTGAAGCACCGGGGCGACGTCGCGATCGACGGCGTCGTCCGGAAGTTCGATGCGCCGCCGGTCGCGACCCGCGAGGTCATCGAGGCGATCGAGGAAAGCGACGCCGTCGTGATCGGGCCGAGCAACCCGGTCACGAGCGTATCCCCGATCCTCGAATGCGCCGGGGTGCGGGAGGCGCTCCGCCGGCAGCACGTCATCGCGGTCAGCCCGTTCATCGGCGATACGCCGGTCAGCGGCCCGGCGGCTGCCCTGATGCGGGCGTTCGGAAAAGAGCCCTCGTCCGCCGGAACCTACGGTCTCTACGAGGACTTCGTGGACGTCTTCATCCAGGACACCCGCGACCCGGTCGAACTCGAAGGGGCGCTGCGCCAGGACACCCTCATGGTCAACCGGGGCAAGAGCCTCGACCTCGCAAAGAGCATCCTGACCCTGGTCTACGGGTGCTGAGACACCCCCTCACTCTTTCTTCTGCTTCTCCCGGTAATCCTCTATCGCCGCGTGGAGCGCGTCCGCCGCGAGGTTCGAGCAGTGCATCTTTTTGGGCGGCAGCCCGTCGAGTTCGGTCGCGACGTCGTCACGGGTGAGCCTCATCGCCTCGTCGAGCGTCTTCCCCTTGGCGAGATCGGTCACCATGCTGCTCGTCGCGATCGCCGACCCGCACCCGAACGTCCGGAACCTGATATCCTCGATGACGTTGTCTTTGACCCGGATGAAGATCTCCATGATGTCGCCGCAGACGGGGTTACCGACCTTGCCGTAGCCGTCCGGGTTCTCGATCACCCCGACGTTGTGCGGGTTCATGAAGTGCTCCATCACCTTCTGGCTGTATCCGATCTGGTCTGCCAAATCCTTCACCTACAGCGGTGTAATAGCCCGCAGGCGTTTAACTGTTTCTTCGACCCCTCCGGGGCGCCCGGGCGGCGGGGCCGTCGATCCGGGAGAGAAACCAGCACGGCCGGCCGGTCACGTCGCTTTTGCTGCCGGTGCCGCTCCCTTGCGAACGATGAGGGTCGTCACGCCGCTCGCGACGTGCTCTTCCTCGATCGTATGCCCGTTCTCATCGGCCCAGGACCTGACCGCCTCGACAAGATCGTGCCTGTCGGCCGTCACCTGCATGACCTGTCCCCTCTCGAGCACCGCCATCTCCCCCTGGATCAGAAGCATCGGCGACTGGCAGCTGCCGACACAATTTACCGTCTTATCCGCGTACATCCATCTCACCTCACTTCATCTTCCGGACGGAGAACCGCATGGCCCCGTCACCCTCGTGCCCCGCCCGGTTCGCCCGGAGCCGGATATCCTCCTCCGCGGCAGGGTCGGCCGGGAGCGCCTCTTTCGTCATCGCGATCGGCACGGGGCAGTAGAGCCCGATGCAGTCCGCGACCGCTGCAGGTTCTCTCTCCGGTTCCACCGCCGTACCGTCCGTTGCGGGGCGCGCATGGGAACCCGGGTCCGTGACCCGTCCGCGGCACACTCCCCGGGAGCACCCGATGCTGTCCCATCCCATATAAGCGTTCCTTCGAGGGTGTCGGCGGTAGAGAACGGCAACGGGTGGTTCCTGTGCCTCCGGGAGAAGATCAGAAAGATTATACACCATCTCCTGCCACCTACCATCATCGGAGAAGATTGATCATCCGGAGGATACCAATGGGACTATGGAATCGGCTCGGACGCAAGAAGGGGGAGGAAACGGACGCATCGGTCGATGCGGAGGAGGATGCCCGGGTAGCGGGACTCGCCGAATCGCTTGAGAGCGAAGATATCGTGATCAGGTGGAAGGCGGTTCGGGCGCTCGGCGAGATCGGCGAAGCAGCGATGCTCCCGCTGATAAAAGGGCTCGGCGATGAGGACTGGTGTGTCCGGCGGGAAGCGGCGGCCGCCCTCGGCCGGGTAGGGCCGGCGGCGATCCCGCACCTCATCGGAACGTTCGAGCACGCGGACGACGCCATGCGGCAGGACGCCGTCCGGGCGCTCCGGTCGCTCGGGAGCCCGGCGGCGGATGCCCTGAAAGAGGCGGTGCACTACGGGGACGCGGCAGTCCGCCTCGGGGCGCTGAATGCGCTCGAGGGCTTCCGGGCAGGGGACGCCTTCCTGGAGGCGCTCGCCGACGACGACCCCGGGGTACGGCGGTGCGCGATCGCCGGGGTGCAACGATCCCGTGACGAGCGCGGCATCGAGGGACTTGTCGCCCTCCTCCGCGACCCGGACGAGCAGGTTCGGGCGCTCGCCGCCGACGCGCTCGCCGACTTCGGCGAGACTGCGGTCTCGTCCTGCATCGAAGCGCTCGGCGACGAGGACGAGGACTTCCGGCGGCGGAATGCAGCGGTTCTCGCCCGTATCGGCGTTCCCGCGGCCAGCTCCCTCTCAGCGGCTCTCGGGGACGAACGGCCGCCCGTCCGCCGGTGGGCCGCCCGGGTGCTCGGTGAGATCCGATCCGGCGAGGCGGTTGCGTCGCTCATCGGAGCGCTTGCCGACCCCGACCGTGAGGCGAGGTGGCATGTCTGCGGTGCGCTCGCGGGTATCGGTACGCCGGCCGTCGGCCCGCTCGTCGAGGCTCTCGGGAACGGCGACGACGCCGCACGGCACCGGGCAATGGAGGCGCTCTGGCGGGTAGGAGAGGCGGCGGCACCGGCCCTGATCGAACTCACCGGTGCCGGCGATGCCGAAACACGGCGCAGGTCCGCCATCGTTCTCGGCGAGATCGCTGCTCCCGGCGCGTCCGAAGCGCTGCAGCCCCTTCTCCAGGACTCCGACAGGGACGTCCGGCGGGAGGCGTTCGAGGCGCTGGAGGCGATCAAGGCGCGGGGAGAACTCGCCTGACGGATGCGCTCCCCACTGCCCACGGCGGATCCGCGGGGGTTTTTCCGGGGTGCCGGCGAAGGTGACGGCAACCCCGGTTCGGGTCGGTCTTAAGGACTGAACCGGCGTAGCCGCAGTCATTCAGGGGCATACGAACCACCCGCGTTTTTCCGGGTAATTTCCGGTTTTCCGGCATTTCACCCACCTAATGTCAAAATGAGGGGAAATTTCCCCCCTTTTTTGATTTGTGACTGTTATAACCGAAAATATTAAAAAATTCAAGCGATAAGAAGATCTCTAATGTTCGTTCCGACCAAGTGTTTCTTTACGAAAGGTGTAGGCATCCACAAAGACAAACTGGCATCGTTTGAACTGGCTCTCAGGCAGGCGGGCATCGAGAAGTACAATCTGGTCTACGTCTCGAGTATCTTCCCCCCGAACTGCCAGCTGGTCTCGAGGGAGGACGGCCTGAAGGAACTCTCCCCGGGCAGCATCGTCTACGTTGTCATGGCCCGGAACGAGACCAACGAACCGAGCAGGCTCGCATCCGCCGCCATCGGGCACGCGATGCCCAAGGAGAGCAACGCCTACGGCTACCTCTCCGAGCACCACGCCTTCGGGGAGACGGAGGAGATCTCGGGCGAATACGCAGAAGACCTTGCGGCAACCATGCTCGCGACAACGCTCGGGATCGAGTTCGACCCCGACAAAGCATGGCAGGAGCGGGAACAGATCTACAAGGCGAGCGGCCGGATCATAAACACGACCCACACCTGCCAGGCGGCCGAAGGGGTCATGGACGGCCGCTGGACGACGGTCATTGCCGCAGCGGTCTTCCTCTAAGACCCGCATTTTTCAGGACAGCCGTTCCCTTTTTCCTGCGGCTGCCCCGACGAAATTTTCTCCGGGACTGGAGCGCAAAACAAAATACCTCCCGGGGCCCACACTGTATCCAGGTTTTTCACATGCGTCTACCAATACGAGCCGTAACCCCGGAAACGGAATCTGCCGAGATCGTCGGCTGGGTGCACGAGGTTCGCGATCTCGGAGGACTCTCGTTCTTCCTGATCCGCGACCGGACCGGCATCATCCAGGTGACCATCCCGAAGAAGAAAGTCCCGGCAGAGATCCTTGATACCGCCCGGAGCGTCTCGAGGGAATCCGTGGTCAGGGTCCGGGGCACAGTCAAAGCAATCGAGAAAGCGCCCGGCGGGCGCGAGATCGTCCCCGAAGAACTCGAGATCATCAGCACCGCAGAGAGCCCGCTCCCGCTCGACGTCGCCGAGAAGGTTTCCGCCGAGATGGACACCCGGCTCGACTCCCGGTTCCTGGACGCGAGAAAACCGCGTGTCCGCGCCATCTTCTTCATCCGCTCGGCGGTGACCTGCGCCGCGACCGCGTTCCTCGCCTCCCGGGGCTGCATCAACATCGCCACCCCCAAGATCGTCGCGGCGGCGACCGAGGGCGGCACCGAACTCTTCCCGATCGCCTACTTCGAGAAAGAGGCGTTCATGAACCAGAGCCCGCAGCTCTATAAACAGATGATGATGGCTGCCGGGTTCGAGGCGGTCTTCGAGATCGGCCCCATCTTCCGCGCCGAGGAGCACAACACCGTCCGGCACCTCAACGAGGCGACGAGCCTCGACGTCGAGGTCTCGTTTGCGGACCATAACGACGTCATGGAACTCCTCGAAGACCTGATCGTCCACGTTTACGACCATGTCGCGAAGGACTGCAGCGAACACCTCGCGGAACTCGAGATCGACCTCAAGGTTCCGTCAAAGCCGTTCCCGCGGATACCTTATGCAGAGGCGATCGAGATCGCGAACAAGACCATCGAAGAGAAACTCGCCTTCGGCGACGACCTCTCTCCGGCGGCCGAGCGCGCGATCGGGGATACCGTCGGGCAGCACTACTTCATCGTCGACTGGCCGACCGACATCAGGCCCTACTACGCGATGCCGTATCCCGACCGGCCCGAGTTCTGCAAAGCGTTCGACCTGATGCATCCCCGGATGGAACTCTCCTCCGGCGCCCAGCGTATCCACGACCACGACCTCCTCGTGGAGCGGATCAGCGCAAAGGGCCTCTCTCCCGAGAGTTTCGAGTTCTACCTGAAACCGTTCCGCTACGGCATGCCCCCGCATGCCGGATGGGGGCTCGGCATCGAGCGGCTGGTGATGACGATGCTCGACCTGCCAAACATCCGCGAGGCGGTGCTCTTCCCGCGCGACCGGCACAGACTGATGCCATAACATTAATTGCACCGGCGACCCACGGATCGATGTTGTTCCCATGACCCTGACAAGCGTGCTCCTCCCGACCACCGTGGTCGGGAGCTACCCGGTGGTGAAAGGATCGGGGCTTTTCGCCCGCATGGACCCGCTGAAACATGCGGTGGAGGTAGCGGTCGCCGACCAGATCGGCGCCGGGATCGACATCATCTCCGCCGGCCAGGTCCGGGGCGACATGATCCGGGCCTTCACCTCCCACCTCCCCGGGATCCGGGGGTCTTCGGTCGTCGGGAAGGTTCAGCCGGCCGCCCGGCCCATCACCCTCGCGGACACGAAATACGCCCTCTCCCGGCACCCGAAGGTGAAAGGTATCCTCACCGGCCCGAGCACGCTCGCGCACGGTCTCTCGATCGAGACGCCGTTCTACCGGAACAAAGACGAACTGGTTCTCGATATCGCGCAGGCGCTCGCGGTCGAGGCGAACTACCTCCAGGACGCCGGTGTTGCGCTCATCCAGGTAGACGAGCCCATCTTCTCGACGGGGGCGGCAAACCTCGCCGTCGGCCGCGAGGCGGTGAACGCAATCGCCGGCGTGCTCCGCACGCCCGTCTGCCTCCACGTCTGCGGAAACCTCGGGGACGTCATCGACGACGTCCTCAAGATAAACGTCGCAGTATTCGATTTTGAGTTCGCGAACAACCCCCAAAACCTCGAAGTGCTCTCGGAAAAAGACCTGCGCGGCCGAATGATCGGTTACGGCTGCGTGGACTCGGCCGATCCCGGTATCGAGAGCATCGAGACGATCAAAAAACGGATCGAGGCCGGCATCGACGTCTTCTCCCCCGAGACGATGCTCGTCGACCCCGACTGCGGTCTTCGGATGCAGTCGCACGACGCGGCGCTCGAAAAACTGAAGAATATGGTTGCCGCGGCGGGCGAGGTCAGGGCCGAGTATACCGGCTAGACCGTTACAGTTTCACGTAAAAAATACGAAGGGGTCCGGCCTAGACCACCCTGCTCGTCGTCGAGAGCTCGAGCCCCACCGCCATGATGTTGTAGGGGATGACGCGCTGCGGCACATCGGCATCTTTGACTTTCTCGATGGCCAGCACCCGCTCGAACTCGTTGCCGTTGACCTCCTGCCTGAGAGAGAGGAAGATATCGGCTGCCCGCATGATCCGCGCCTCTTCGGAGGGGCTGTGGGCTCCCGTGTAGAGGAGGTAGACGATGTTTGCTTCCCCCTCGATGATCGGGCGGGTGTCTTCGAGGACGAACTTTGCGGCCCTGTCGATCCCCCAGGCGGCGATCAGCGTGGAGAGAGAGTCCACGATGATCTTCTTGCCCTCCATCGCCGCCGCCATCGCCGCGGGATCCATGCCTCGTGCGTCGATCATATTCTCTCCCGGCGCGGTATCGAGCATCAGATAAGATCCCGCCCCCTCTCCTTCCTTCCAGAATTGCTGTGCCAGGAGTTCAAGGCCGCTCAGCGGAGATCCGGAGATGACGATACGGGTGCCCGGAGAGAATCCTCCGTCAAGCGCAAGGTCCAGACCCGCGATTCCTGTCGAACGTTTGTTGGTGTCTGCCACGTCTGTACCTCGGATATTTGTCCTCAAGCAGGATCTTTGCTGCTCTATCCTAATAACTGCTCTGTCGTATGCGCTTCGTCACGCGCCGCCGGCACCGCAGTACTCCTCCCGGAGCCGCTTGCGCAGAAGTTTCCACCCGTTCACCCGGGGTATCTCGCCGGCGATAATGATCCGGCGGGGAACCTTGTAGCCCGCGAGACGTTCGCGGGCGAAGGCGACGATCTCGTCGGGCGAGATGCTGTCGCCGGCGGGAACCACCACGGCCACCGGAACCTCGCCCCGGTGCTCGTCGGTGCACCCGAAGACCGCCGCGTCGCGGACGCCCGGGTGCTGGACGAGGACGTCCTCGACCTCGGTCGGGTAGACCTTCCAGCCCGACATCACGATCATGTCCTTTTTGCGGTCGGTGATGTAGAGCATCCCGTCCGCGTCCAGGTGGCCGACGTCGCCGGTCAGGAACCAGCCGTCGGGGAGGAAGACGGCGGCGGTCTCTTCGGGCATCTGCCAGTAGCCGAGCGCCACCCCCGGCCCGCGGAGGGCGATCTCGCCGTCCTCACCGGGGCCGAGTTCCTGCGCGGGGTCGCCGGCATCGACGATCTTCACCTCCGAGAACCCGACCGGGGTGCCGACGCTCCGGAACTCGTCGGCGGTCGCGTAGTGCTCGGGGCGGATGGCGGTCCCGGTTCCGACGACGACCGTCTCGGAGAGGCCGTAGGCATTGACGACAGGAATACCGAACCGCTCGTGGAAGGGTTTCCAGACGCCGGGCGTCAGGGGGCCGCCGCCGCTGATCATCGCCCGGGCGGTGGCGAGCGCCGTCTCGGTCCCCGGCGGGGTCTGGATGAGGGAGTGGATCACCGGCGGCATCCCGGCGACGATCGTGGCCCGGTACTCGCGGGCGAGGTCGAGGTAGCGGTCGAGCTCGAACCGCTCCATGACGACGTAGGTTCCGCCGGCCCGGAGCGCCGCGATCCCCCAGCTGAGGCCGACGTGCCCCATGGGGTAGATCCCGAGGTAGACGTCCGTATCGGTGATCCGGAGAACGTCCCGCTCGGCGTCCATCGCGGCGATCCAGTTCCCGTGCGTGAGCATGGCGCCCTTCGGTTTTCCCGTGGTGCCGGAGGTATACTGGATCTGGCAGAGATCGTCAAACCGGCAGTGGACGGCACGGCAGTCCGCCGGGGCCCGGAGGAGGTCCGCCCACGGCGTTGCGCCCGCGGCCTCCCCGCCGACGGCGACGACGTGCCGGAGCGACGGCGCCTGATCGCGGATGCGGTCGACAAGCGTCGCACCCTCCGCGTCGGTGATGACGGCGACGGCCCCCGCATCGCGGACCGCGTAGAGAACCTCGCTCTCGCGGTAGACCCGGTTCGTCGGAACGGCGACGGCGCCGATGCGCCAGAGGGCGAAGTAACTGACGAGGTATTCCGTCGAACTGTCGAGGTAGATGCAGACGCGGTCCCCGCGCCCGACCCCGAGGTCGAGGAGGCCGCGCCCGACCCGGCAGACCCGGTCGAGGAGGTCGGCGCGAGTGTAGGACTCCCCGGTCGAGGGGACGATGAGAGCGGTCTTTTCGGGGTTACAGGCGTTGGCGTCGAGAAACGTGGTGCAGTTCGGCATGGGCAGGCTCCGGGCGGCAGGTATGCGCTTTGATGTATATGCTTGTTCATGGGGCGGTAAATAGGTTGCCCCCGGGGATGTGATGCGCCGATTCTCAGGGGTGACGGCGGATAGAGATACACCGCCCGCAGATGCAAGGTGCGACCGGCCCAAGGGCAGGAGTTTGAGCCCGCAGATGCGAAATGTGGCAAACAGAGTAATCAAAACGGGAAAATATCCTCATGGCGATACCACCCCGGAATCCGTGTCCGGGACACAATCGAGACTTCTCTGGAGAGGGTCACAACAAAGCCCGGACAAAAACAAAAGCAAATTACCAAAGAGGCAGATCGAGATATATGCAGAGCGACACGCTGCTCGTCCGGGAAGCCGCCGAAAACGACCTCGCCGCCGTCCTCTCCCTCTATACGCACCTGCACGACGCCGATGAGAAGGCCGACGGCCGTGCGCTGGAGCGAGCCTGGCGGGAGATCCTCGCCGACCCCCGGACCCGTCTCTTCCTCCTCGAATACGAAGGCGTGCCGGTCTCGTCTTGCGTCCTGCACATCCTCCAAAACCTCACCCGGGGCGCACGGCCCTACGGGCTCATCGAGAACGTCGTAACCCGGCGGGAGTTCAGGAACCGGGGGTTCGGCACGGCCCTCCTTGACCATGCGCTGGGTCATGCCTGGCGGCAGAACTGCTACAAGGTGATGCTCCTGACCGGCAGGAGCGAACAAAACGTCTTCCGGCTCTACGAGAAGGCGGGGTTCGTCCGGGGCGCCAAGGAAGGGCTCATCGCGTATCCGCCGCAATGACCCCGGGCTATAGCCGGGAACGCCGGTATCGTCCGGAGTATTTCGTCGTTTCCGGTTACCATAGAGATGATTGCCGGATACGGTTCGACAGGCGTATTACGTGCGATGTGTGAGAATAACATATGGGATCCTCTCCTGCAGAACATCCTTACGACCCCCGCTCTCCGTCGACGGCACGGCGGGAAGTGACCGTCTTTCTGGTGCTTGCGTTTGCCCTGAGCAGTATCGGCTGGTTCTTTACGACCCGGAGCACTGCGGCGGAGGCGCTCCTCCTCTCCACCGTCTTCACGATGTGGTGCCCGGGTATCGCCGCCGTCGTAACGCGGCTCTACTACCAGCGGAACCTGGGGGGATTCGGGTTCCGGGTGGGAAAGACCCGGTGGCAGATGGTCGCGATCTTCCTCCCTATCCTCGTCGGCCTCCTGATATTCGGGCCGGTCTGGGCGACCGGGATCGGGCCGTTTAACCCTGAGAGTGCTGCAACGGTCTTCAGCATCGGATTCATCCCGGTCTTTCTCGTCTCGATCATCTTCAGCCTCTTTGCCGCCGCGGGAGAGGAGATCGGGTGGCGCGGCCTCCTCGTCCCGGAGATGGCGAAGTTCATGGGGTTTACGAAGCTCGCTCTCCTCTCCAGCGCCATCTGGGCCGTGTGGCACTTCCCCCTGATCATCTTCTCCGACTACCACGGGGCGGGCCCGCTCTGGTACTCGCTCGCGGTCTTCGTCCCGTCGGTCATGGGCGCGGGGTTCATCCTTGCCTGGCTCCGTCTCCGGTCGGGGAGCGTCGTTGCGGCCGTTCTCTTCCACGGGTTCTGGAACTACTTCATTCAGCAGTTCTACCCGCTCCTCACGATGGAGACCCCGGAATCGGTGATGATCACCGGAGAGTTCGGGTGGGCGGCCGCGGCGGTCTACATCCTCCTTGCTCTGGTCTGCTGGCACTTCCGGGGAACTGTCGAGTTGGAGAGGCCGGGATCGCCCTCCACGCCCGGCGGGGAACCGTTGCAGTCATGACGGGGGAGACGCCGGAAAGAAACGCAATGGTCAAATTCCGCCGGAGAGCGTGTATTACTGAGAAATATCATTTTCCCGAATCTTTGAGCCGGACGGTGGCCGGCGGTGAGGGCGGGGGAGGAAAGGCCCTCCGTTCACAATACTCCATATAAAAAAGAGTTCTCCGGGGGATAACCCCCCGAGAGCCGCTCACTGGTATTCCGGCGGCTGGATATCCTTCGGCAGCCCGCCCTTGAAGTGCTGCTGCACCTTCCCGTAGTACTGCCGCAGCCGCTCGTTCATCGTCGCGTGCACCTTCTCCCGTGCCTGCTCGAAGTGCGACGGCTTCACGACGGCGGCACCCTCCCGCATGGCGAGCATGGCCGCCTCCCGGGCGAGCGCCTCGAGGTCCGAGCCGACGAACCCGTCGGCGCCGGTCGCCACCTTCTTGACGAGTTGATCCCTCGCCGGGTCGTCGACGGTCACCTTCTGCTGTGCGAGGAGGTCGACGAGTTTCTTCCGCCGGACGTGGCCTGCGAGCCCTTCGTCGTCGCTCGCCTCAATCGCAGCGCGGTGCTCCCTCACTTCTTCGACGGTCACGTGGTGGTTGGCTCCCACGGCGAGAACCAGGTCCTCGAGACCGTTCTCCGAGAGCCCTTCCGTCATCGCCACGAGGTCTTCCATCGTCGAGCCCTCGAGCGGCATGTAGCGGGTGTGGATGGAAAGGATCTTCTCCCGGTCGTCCCGCCCGGGCTCGCCGATGTAGACGAGCCGGTCGAACCGTCCGGGCCGGAGCAGCGCCGGGTCGACCATGTCCGGCCGGTTGGTCGCGCCCATCACCACCACGCCCCGGAGTTCCTCGAGGCCGTCGATCTCGGTGAGGATCTGGTTTAGCACGCTCTCGACCACGTGCGACTCGGTGCCGCCGCCCCGGGCGGGGGCGAGGGCGTCCAGCTCGTCGAAGAAGATGATGGACGGCGCCACCTGCCGGGCCTTCTTGAAGATCTCGCGGACCGCCCGCTCGCTCTCGCCGACCCACTTCGAGAGGAGCTGGGGACCCTTGACCGGCACGAAGTTCGCCCCGCTCTCGCTCGCGACCGCCTTTGCGATGAGGGTCTTACCCGTGCCCGGCGGGCCGTAGAGGAGGACACCCTTCGGCGGCTCGATACCGAGGTTCTCGAACCGCTCGCGCTCGGTGAGCGGATATTCCACCGCCTCGCGGATATCCTGTTTCGCCTCTTCGAGTCCTCCCACGTCTCCCCAGGTGGTGTGGGGCACCTCGAGGAGAACCTCCCGCATGGCGCTCGGGCCCACGTCGCGGAGGGCGTCGCGGAAGTCCCTGGCCTGCACCTCCATCCTCTCGAGGATCTCGGGAGGGATCTCCTCAGCTTCGAGGTCGATCTCGGGCAGGTAGCGCCGCAACGCCTTGATCGCCGCCTCACGGGCCAGGGCGGCGAGATCCGCCCCGACGAACCCATGGGTCTGCTGGGCGACGTCGGCAATCGCCACGTCGTCGGCAAGCGGCATGCCACGGGTGTGGATGTGGAGCACCTGGGTCCGGTCGTCCTCCGCCGGAACGCCGATCTCAATCTCCCGGTCGAACCGGCCGGGACGGCGCAGCGCAGGGTCGATGGCGTCGAGCCGGTTCGTGGCCCCGATCACCACGACCTGCCCCCGTTCCTCGAGCCCGTCCATCATCGTGAGGAGCTGGGCGACCACGCGCCGCTCGACCTCCCCGGTCACCTCTTCCCGCCGGGGAGCGATCGAGTCGAGCTCGTCGATGAAGATGATCGCGGGAGCGTGCTGCCGTGCATCCTCAAAGACCTCACGGAGCCGCTGCTCGCTCTCGCCGTAGTACTTCGAGATGACCTCAGGCCCCGCGATCGAGATGAAGTGAGCGCCGCTCTCGCTCGCGACGGCCTTTGCGATGAGGGTCTTACCCGTGCCCGGCGGGCCGTAGAGGAGGACGCCCTTCGGCGGCTCGATCCCGAGCTTTCTAAAGATCTCCGGGTGCCGCATGGGGAGTTCGATCGTCTCGCGGACACGCTGCAGCTCGCCCTTGAGACCGCCGATATCCTCGTAGCTGATCCTTTTGACGCCCTCGAATCCGGCCGCAGGCTTCTCGGAGAACTCGATCTTCGTGTTCTTGGTGATGATCACGGCGTTCTCCGGCTCGACCACCACCGCCTTGAACGCGACGAGCTGGGGCTGCATGAACGGGAGCCCGGCCTGAATGGGAACGGAGTCATTCTTCACGACAGGAAAGTCGATCAGTTTGTTGACGACGCTGCCGTAGTTGATGGGGAGCTGTTTGGGGAGGTCTTCGGGCGGCGCGAGCACGACCAGTTTCGCCTCGGCCTCCTCATCGAGCGTTCGTATCTTGACCCTGTCGCCTATGCTCGCACCGGTATTGAGCCGGGTAAAATTATCGATCCGGACCTTGCTCTGGTGCCAGTCGTTCACCATGGCGCGCCAGACCTTGGCTACGGTGCGACGCTTTCCTTCGATAGCGACGAGGTCTCCCGGGTTGAGCCTGAGCTGCAACATGGTATCAGGGTCAAGCCGTGCCTTGCCTGCCCCCTGATCCTCCGGATAAGCGCTATCTACCTTCAAGTATATCTCGGGCATTACCTCTAGTTCTTATATTTCGGGGATTTATAAGTACTGGAGACGCATGATTATACTTCTCTTCGATCCGTTCAACGGAGCCGCAGGCGACATGATCATCGGAACCCTTCTCGATCTGGGAGCCGATGAGGGGCTTGTCAGGGCAGCCATGCGTTCCGTCGTCGGGGAACCGACAATCGAACGGGTAGACCGCTCCGGGATCCGGGCCGTCCAGGTGAGAGCGCATGCCCCGGTGCACCACCGTAGCCTCGACGAGGTGCTCGACCGGGTGGCCGAGAGCGACGCTCCCGCCCCGGCTCAAGAGATGGCGCGGCGGGTCTTTCTCCGGATACACCGGGCCGAGGAGAGTATCCACGGAGAGGGGGCGCACTTCCACGAGGTGGGTGCGGACGATGCGATCGCCGACGTGGTGGGGGCCTGCACCGCCCTTCACTCCCTCGCCCCCGACGGGGTCGCCGTCCACCCGCTCGCCCTCGGCCGGGGGTTTGCAGTCGGCGCCCACGGCACCTTCCCCGTCCCTGCACCGGCGACCGTGGCAATCCTCGCGGAATCGGATCTCACGACAGTCTCCGGAGACGAGGAGCGGGAACTCTGCACCCCGACGGGAGCCGCGCTCCTCGCCGAGTTCTCGACCGTCCGGCCCGAAGACCTCGGCCCGACGGAGATCAGGGCGGTCGGCTACGGGGCGGGGAGCAGGAACCCACCGGGAAGGCCGAACGTCCTCCGGTCGATGCTCCTCTCTACAAAAGATGCCCCGGGAGGCGACCGGGTGGACATCCTCGAGACGAACGTCGACGACGTCACCGGCGAAGCCCTCGCCTACGCGATCGGCTGCCTGATGGAAGAAGGGGCACGGGACGCGAGCGTTACTCCCGTCGTGATGAAGAAGGGGCGGAGCGGTCACCTCGTCCGGGTGATCTGCCGCCCTGACGCGACCGACCGCCTCACGGGAGTGATGGCGCGGGAACTCGGGACGCTCGGGATACGGTGCATCCCGATGGTGCACCGGGCCGTCGCGGAACGGACCATCGAACCGGTCACGGTGACCGTGCGGGGGAAGGAGACGACGATAGACGTGAAGTGCGGCTGGTCGGGCGGGAAGATCGTCTCGTTCAAGGCCGAGTACGAACAGGCGGCGGCGTGCGCACGGGAGACCGGACTCCCGTTCCGCGAGGTCGCCGGGACGGTCGAGGCGGCAGCACGCCGGATCTTCGTCGAGCGGGGTGTGCTCGAACCATGAAGACCGACCGGGTCAGTACGGGAAGCACGGCGTTCGACGACCTGCTCGGCGGCGGGCTCGAACGCCGGGCGATCACCCAGATCTACGGCGAGCCCGCGAGCGGCAAGAGCACCCTCTGCCTGATGGCGGCGGTGGCCACCCTCCGGGCCGGGAACTCGGTGGTCTACATCGACACCGAAGGGTTCTCGGTGGAGCGCTTTACGCAGATCGCCGGGGAGAACGCCGGGACACTCGCCGACCGGCTCTACCTCTTCGAACCGCTCGACTTCGCCCAGCAGGGGACGATGATCGCCGATGCGGAAGGGCTGCTCAAGAACGGCCACGCCCCCGTGGGGCTGCTGGTGATGGACTCGGCCACCGCCCTCTACCGGACGGAACTCGATCTCGGGCGGGAGGCGATACGGAAACTCTCGCACCACATGATCAAACTCCTCGGGCTCGCAAAGAAATACGACATCCCCGTCCTGATCACGAACCAGATCTATATGGATGTGGAGCGGGACCGGGTGGCGGGGCTCGGGGGGACGGCGCTCGAGCATCTCTCGAAGGCCATCATACGGCTTGAAAAGAAGGATAGTGCCCGGCGGGCGATGCTCCGGAAGCACCGGTCCCGGCCGGAAGGGCTCTCGTTCGACTTCACGATCACCGAAGACGGGATCAGAACGGTATAACGCCGGAAAAGACCGTCTCGGCGGGACCTTCCATCGTGACGGTCTCGCCGAACCGGATCACGAGCGGGCCGCCTTTTGTCTCTACCCTTACCGTATCCCCGACTTTGCCGAGGTGATGGGCGACCGCGGCGGACGCCGTCGCGCCGGTGCCGCAGCTCTCGGTCTCGCCCTCGACGCCGCGCTCGAACGTCCGGATCCGGATCGTGTCGTTGCCGGCCTCTTCGACGAAGTTGACGTTCGCGCCCTCTACGAAGGAGGGGTGGTTCCTGATGGCCGGGCCGACGGCGGCGATATCGACTGCGCCTATTTCTTTGACGAAAACAACCGCGTGGGGAACGCCGGTGTTCGCGGCATACACGGTGAAGTTGCGGATCTCCTCCTTGTATTCGCCGTTCCCGGCGGCCGGGATGGCGCTCCGCTCGAACGCGGGCGCCGGCATCGTGATCGTCGCGGTGAACTCGTCGTCCGCGTAGCCTGCCGAGACCTGGACGATCCCCGCCCCGGTCTCGACCGAGCAGGACTCTTTCACGTAGCCGGCGTCATACGCGTACTTCGCGAGGCAGCGGATACCGTTCCCGCACATCGCGGCCTCGCTCTCGTCGGGCTGCAAAAGCCGCATCCGGACGTCGGCCTTATCGGACGCCTGGAGGAAGAGGACGCCGTCGGCGCCGATGCCGAACCTGCGGTCGCAGAATAGCGCCGCAAACGCCCCCTTCATATCCTCCGGGATGACCTCGCCGTCGTGCTCGTCGATCAGGACGAAGTCGTTGCCGTTTCCCTGCAGTTTGGTGAACGCGATCTCCATGATGTAGCCTCTCCTGTAGGTATGGCAGCGGCGGGTGATAAACCGTGGGGGTTCGTGGGGGATGCGGGGCCGGGGATCAGGCCCCCCTCATGGTGCACCGCACAGGCGCATCCACCAGGGAGAATGCATTCGAGGACCGAAGACCAGTTCCGGCGGAGAGGTGAATACCGTGATGTTCCCGGGATTCGAAGCGGACGGAGACGAGAATAGAATCGGTGTTTGTCCCATAAAACTCATAAAACACAGGTCACAACAATCCATTATGACATCGGCAAAGAGAAAATACGGGGCTTTTGTCCTGCTGCTCGCCGTTGCCTTCCTTGCCGTGCCTCCTGTATCGGCGAACGAAGGCGTCGGATACACGGTCCGCCCTTCAACATCGGATGACCCGGTGACGACGCTAGGGCTCTCCGACACCGTCGGCCAGGGCGAGACCAACAGGCACCAATTTTATGTCGGAAGCGGCGTCGAGTACCTTGAGGTATACCTTAACTGGGGTTCGACCTCCGATTCTCTGGCGTTGACCATCTACGCCCCATCGGGAAGCAGGATCGGCACGTTCCGCGACAGTAGCGACGGAATGATGGATGGCAAGATTCATATCGACATTGACCCAGATGGCAATTATGTGGACCATGGAACCTGGACGTTCGATGTATACGGCGAGAAGGTATCATCAGAGAGATCATACACCCTCAACCTCTACCAATACTAGGCCCGGTGGACATCTCCGGTTGCTTATCCTCTCGATCCTTTTTCTGGTGCTGCTGGTAGCGGTTGCCGATGCCACCGAATACACGGTCCGGCCCTCAAGAAACGTCGGGCAAGAGCCCGGCATGTCCATATCGGGCGAGAAGGTGCAGGAGGTAGACCCGATACCGCTCTGGCTCTTTCTGCTGCTGTCTGTATTTCCCCAGTTGACGGCAGCCCCGATCGAGACCCTCATTCCGTTGAAGGCCGCCGGATACCTCGGGTACAAACGGATTTGCAAAGAAAACGCCCTTGAGAGTCCGCAGAGACGCAAGATCTTGAGATTTGTCAAGAGGAACCCGGGATTGCACTTCAGGGAGATATTGAGGCGTGTGCCTCTGACGCGAGGGACGCTTGATTACCATATGAAAACGATGGAATCCGTGGGTCTCTTAAAGACGATACTGGAAAGAGGGAGGACTCATTACTTCGTTGCAGGTGCCCCATACTCGGCCGAGGAGGAGAACCTCATCATCGCACTGAGGAATGAGAGTCTGCGGAGAATTATAACAGAGATCTATCTCAATCAAGGCGCATGCAACGAAGAAATTGCAGAAGACGTCGAGTTATCAGGAGTTACAGTTTATGAACACATACGATACTTGGAAGATCTGGGTGTTGTGATCGCAGAGAGGGATGGGCGATGTGTGCGGTATACTCTCGCCGAGAACTATTCTCGTATACTGATGGATATGCGGACCCGCCTTAAACCGGCCCGGAGCGCGGCAGATCCCGCTGGATGGATCAGCCCCGGGGGTGTTCCCTCCCGGTAGGTGAGTTTCAGAGACCCCTGAATGTTATCGGTGTTCCCTCGGTCTCCCGTGTTGGCGATCGTTCGCCGTGACGCTCACTACGGTGGGAAGGTGCGCGCACTCCGCCTGCACACCAGTCTTTGGGGAAAGCACTGGAGTATCAGGCTCTGATACCTGCACTCCCGCTCTTTTCCCTGGACTTGAGGCCTATGAACGCCCGGATGAATCGGTGTTTGTCCGAGAAACGGTATAAAGAAGAACAGCGAAGTCTCCATCGGTGATACCGCACGCGGTATCCCGCGGGAGCCGGGTGTCTCGATTGGCGTCGTGCCCCGGCCCCCACCGCGTGCCCGGAGGCTAATGGTGCTGTTGGCTATCATCAGAGATAGCCGTTGCGGTTCCACGGCCTCCCGGGTACGCATGAACGGAGGTAAAAACATCATGAAACAGAAAAAAATGTTCGGACCGTGTGCCGTTGCCGTCATCGGCCTGCTTCTCGTCTGTATGACGGTGGCGTCGGTCAGCGCTGAGAACGGGCTGCATGCCGTGGCCATTAATGGGGGCTCGCTCCTGATCAATGAGGACGGAGGCATCGACTGCACTGCTTCAGCTGATACGTACGCCGGCTCCTATATACCCGGGGTAACCTACCAGATCGACGTGGATTGTGAATACAGGGATTATAATGAGGTAGTTGGACAAACGGCCCAATTCCGCTTGGAAGGGCCGGATGGTTCCGTAGCCACGAAGTCCATTTTCGACGTTCCGCTCATCAACAACAACTGGAAGGGCAAGCTGTCGGTACCTTTTACGCCCGCCAGTCCCGGTTCGTACCACTGGGAGATCACGTGCAGTGAAGGTTCCGAGAGCGCCTCGGCTCGCGGGGACCTCATCCTGGTGTAAGGATAACCCACAATGGCGGCAGATTCCTCCTCTTCCCAACTTTTTGGCCCCCTCATTGCCGGGATCCCGATCATCGCCGCTTTGCTCCTCCTCGGCACGACGATACCTACCCCGGCCTGTGCCGAGGATATGAATTCATTAACCGAGATCATCGGGGTGCTCACCGACTACCAGCGGGTCCCCGGCTTCGACGACGGACCGGCTGCCGACTACATCGCCGGGAGACTGGAGGAGGACGGATATGACGTACAGCAGGAGGTCTTTGCCGTCGAGACGGATGCGGGACCGGCCACGACCCAGAACGTCATCGGTATCAAGAAGGGCTCCGGGCCGGGGATCGTCGTCGTCTGCGCCCACTACGATGTCTACGGTCCCGACTGCCCCGGAGCGGACGACAACGCCGCCGGGGTCGCCGTGATGCTTGAGGTCGCACGGGCGCTCCGGACGGAATCCCTGGACCGATCGGTCTACTTCATCGCCTTCTCCGGCGAGGAGGTCGGGCTGCAGGGGAGCGCCGACTGGCTGGACCGCCACGCGGACCTTGCCGGGGATATCATCGCGGCCGTCAACCTCGACTGCGTTGCACGCGGCGACGAACTCCATGTCGATACACTCCCCCAGTACAGCTGGATACTGGACACCGTCCCCGAATCCCCGGCGATCAACCATCTGATTGGATCGAGTCTCGGGGGCGACCACTGGCGCTTCTGGGAGCACCATATCCCCGCCGCCCTGATAACCGACAACAGCGGCTACACCCTGCGGCATACCCCGGACGATACCCCCGAGACCCTGAACCTCTCCCTGGCGGCGTCCTGCACCGAAGCGGTGACCGGCATGGTCCGGACCCTTGCCGCCGCAGACGACACGACGCCCCCGGCGGTGGAAGGGTCGGTCGAGGAGGACGGGACGATCCGGTACGCCGTCTCCGAACCCGCGGTGACGCACCTCATCGTCGACGGGACCGACTTTGGCGCCCTCACATCAGGGCAGGTCACCCTCCCGCCGGGCCAGCATAGCGTCCGGGTCATTGCCTACGATGCGGCCGGGAACCGGGGCGTCCTGGACCTGGAGGCCGACGTGCCTGGTACCGGCCGCGACACCCCCGGGTCCGACCATCAGCCGGGGGGTATCAGCATCCCCTGGAAGCGGACGGAAGAAGACCGCGAGAAGTATGGAATGCAGCATTATGGCACCCCGTTTGTCTCCCTCTCCTACGACGGCCCGCGAGAGGAAGACCCAGAGACCCGAGTCGACGGCTACGTCGACGGTATCTGGATCACCGGGCTTGAGGGGGGGCATACCATTATCCATGCCTCGGGGCTCCACCGCTACGAGGTGGCGGCGGTCGCTGGCGGGGATGTCGTAGGGTATGACGAGACGACGTATCTCGTCAGACGATTGTATGACGACCCTATGCGTTACTACATCCAGAACAGCGCTGTGCGGGAGGCACAAGCCCCTGAGGACCCGCTCCCCCTGGTCCCGGTCGCGTGCACGGTCGCCGCCTCGCTCCTCGCTGTCGGGTACCTCATCTCGCGGAGGCGGTAGGCAGAATGAACGATCATATGACACACAAGAGGTAATGATATGGCAGCAGAACGAGTCTTCACCGTGGCCGGGAAGGAGTTCACCGACCACCTCACCAGCCGGAAATTCCTGGTGATCCTTGCGTTGCTCCTGATGTTTGCCCTGCTCGGCATGCACCAGGGGATCGACCAGTACAACAAGAACCTCGAGTCGTATAACCAGCAGTTACAGGAAGCAGGAGATTCCGCAGGACCCGGCATGATGCCTGAGCGGCCGTCGATCCTCTCCGTCTTCGGGTATCTGGTCAGCTCCCTGGTGCCGTTCGGAGGAATGCTCGCGATCGCGACCGGGTTTGACCTGATATCAAAGGAGAAGGAGTCCCGGTCGCTCAAAACCCTCCTCGCACACCCGGTCTACCGGGACGAGGTCATCAACGGCAAGGCGCTCGGCGGGGTTGCGGCTCTCGGGGTTGCCCTCGTCACCGCGTTCGCTCTCACTCTTGCCGTGCTCCTCGTCTGCTCGATCGTGCCGACGGCGGGCGAGGTTGCCGCTATCGGGGTCATTGGGTTCGCCTCGCTCCTCTACCTGCTGGCGTTCTTCGCCCTCGCTCTCGCCCTCTCGGTCGTCACAAAGGAGAGCGGGCATGCGGTGATCTACGGCCTGGCACTCTTCTTCGCTATCGCCTTCCTGCTGCCGGTCTTCGGGACGGCTCTTGGGGATGTGGTCGCGGGCGACCCGCCGCAGAGACCAGAGATGCCGGTGACCGTGGACGGGCGTCCGGTTGATGAAGCGGTATGGATGGCATACGAGGAGGAGTGCAGGCAGCATACCGGGGAGATGGAAGAATACCGGGGCAGACGACAGGTGGTCACTGATACGGTCAACCTCTTCTCCCCAATAGTGAGTTATCATGCGGTGGTCTGGCCGGTCGCCGATCCTTCGGGTATGCCACTGGAAGATGCCGAAGACCAGATCTGGCGGGGTGTTGCGGCGTTGATCGTCTTCCCGTCGGTCTTCTTCGCCGCCGCGTACGGGAAGTTCATGCGGATGGATATCCGGTGAGAGCGGGGAGCGGCCCACCCTGCACGCACTCTGCCTGCACCTGGACCCCGGGGAAAGCACTGGAGTATCAGGCTCTGATACCTGCACTCCCGCTCTTTTCCCTGGACTTGAGGCCTATGAACGCCCGGATGAATCGGTGTTTGTCCGAGAAACGGTATAAAGAAGAACAGCGAAGTCTCCATCGGTGATACCGCACGCGGTATCCCGCGGGAGCCGGGTGTCTCGATTGGCGTCGTGCCCCGGCCCCCACCGCGTGCCCGGAGGCTAATGGTGCTGTTGGCTATCATCAGAGATAGCCGTTGCGGTTCCACGGCCTCCCGGAGCACGCATCGAGGTGTGGAACCATGAAACCAAAATTCCTTTCCGGAATCGGCGCAATGTTTGCGGCGCTGATGATCGTCGGCGCGATCTTCGTGCTGGCGGTGGGTGCCGAGGCAGTTCTCTCTACGAGTACTGCTCAGGAAACGCTGCGAATTGCCCCCAATAGTTCAGGCATGTCTGAAGATGAATTTATGGCCTACGCCGGGAGAATGGAGCAGAAATACGGTTCGGAGGCCGTGAGCGCATTAAGACTGCACATCCCTGACGAAACCCGCGGTCCATCTCAGGGGGCGGGTGCGACGCCGAATATCCGGTATGTGTCGGCATGGAGCGGCAGTCTGGAGATCAGGAACAATGACGGCGTGGTCCTGGCAGATTCCGACAATGCACTGGTTCTCTATGCGTTAGACCTGACCGACGAGCAGGGCAGAGATCATTACTACTGGTGGCAGTGGGGCGCTGCGAAAAACCGCGAGGATACCTGGATAGGCGACGACTCAAACCTTCGGAACTTTTGGAGCCGGGTAGAGTTCGAAAATTCCACATCAAACTTGCTATGGTACGCCCCCGATGGGGATATGCGTGGTGTTGAAAATACAGTTACATTACGGTTCGGACTCGAGTTTTCGGGTCCGGATTGCCACAACATCAGCAAGGACTTCATCCTGCACCAGGGCAAGATCAGGCCGAAACCGGGTGAATGCCGGGTGGGAAACGCCGGGAAGTATGCGGTTGACTGGGTTGGAAGTTATGAAGGAACACAGTCTATCTATGGTATCTGCGAAGAGAGGCGGCAGGACAGCGCGGGTTCGGCAGTTCTATGGACATATTGCCTGACGGCGAGTCAGTTTTAGGCTGTAGTAGCGAGTACCGGAAGCAAATTGGGGGACGTAATGCACGTTCCCGCAGCGGGAGGAGTGAAGAGACGATGGAAAAGGAAAGGAGCAGGCTTAAAAAGACAGTGCCGGCCCCTATGCTCTCTCTTGCTATTCTGGGGTGTGTCCTTCTTATGGCCGGGTGTACGAGCGAGGGGGTACTTGGCGATGTGACTTCGGTACCGACCCCCCACGTTCCAGCCAGACATCTTGGATAAGCCGATCATCAACGCTCCTGCTGGCAAGGAGGGGGCTCCTCCTTTCCTCTTTGAGTTCGATACGGGGAACTCCTCGGGCTTTGAGGAAGTGAGGGTCGATCGCCCGGGAGCGCCGACACTCATTCTGGGATCGAATGCATCGGCGACCCTCCTGATCATCGTCTCCTCGGAGGCCGACACCAGTATTGATGTCAGGGTCGTTCGGACCGACGGGTTGCCCGATGATGTATGCGTCTCCTATGTCCCGGACTCCTTCACCCTTCGGATGGGGGAGAAGGTACGCCTCAAGATGCACCTTACCGCCCTGGACAATCGAACCATGCCGGCAGAGGCGATCGTTGTCTGGATGGAGGGTGTGGGATGGGAGGTTGGGAGAGGTTTCTTCCTCGGACTGGATCATGGCGAGGCGTTGCCGGGAATGCCGGGGGACTGGACGCCTCGTCCGGCAGACAACCCCGGGGAGGATACCCCCTACATCGAGATTCACCGCGCAGGAGGCCTGAGCGTCTTCCTCCACCCGGAAGACCCCGGGTATCCCGCCATCGAAGCAGAATGCGGCGAGCAGATCCGGTGCATCTCTGCTCAGTACAAGACGGGGTTCTCGCCGGAGGAACTGGAGGCCATGAAACAGAACGGCACCTACGTCGCGATGAACTTCCCGATCCCCACGACGTTTGAGACAGGTTATCTCGTTGACGGGTCGCCGAAGGTGGTCACGGTAAACGAGGTGATAATTTTTCTGGATCTCGAAGATTATCCAGAGGCCATGATCATCACGCGGGCAGATGATGAACCCGGGGTCTGGGACACATCGCGCGACCGCAGGGAACTCCGCGACCTGGTCGCGCCGGACGTGCACGGGTCATAAGGACCGGGAGGGATCATCACGCGGCATGGCTCCCCGGCCACAGCGCTCCTGAAGCACTGACGCAGCGGAGGATGATCCGGACCCACCCATACCTATATACTCCTCACAAAACCAAACATAGTTGCGTATGGCCATGAAACTCAAACTCCTGGAGCTGACCGACGATAAAGCCCGGATCCTCTTTGAAGGCGAAGGCAACACCTACATCGACGCGCTCGCCACTGAACTCATCCGCGATCCGCAGGTGGACGTTGCGCAGCGCAAGCAGGCATTCCGGTTCACGGACCCCGAACTCGTCGTCACCACGGTCGGCGGCCGGCCACCTCTTCTTGCAATCACCGACGCGGCAAAGCGGCTCTCCGGCTACGCCGGCGAAATCCTCAGCCAGATGGAAGCGCTCGAAACCGCGTAGGCGTCCCATGAAGAAGAGCGCCGAAGGCTTCGCCCGGATTGCCCGGGAAGTCTTTGCTCCCATCTACCCCGTCATCGCGGAGCAGGCGCTCGCGTGGTCGGGGATACGGGACGGGATCGCGCTCGACCTCGGGAGTGGCCCCGGCCACCTCTCCGTAGCGCTGGCGGAGAAGAGCAACCTCTCCATCATCGCGCTCGATGCCGACCCGGCGACGTCCCGGATTGCCCGAACGACCGCCGCCGGGTGTGGCGACCGGGTGATCCCGGTCACCGGCGACGTCCACTGCATGCCGATTCGGGACAATACCGTCTCGCTCGTCGTCAGCCGCGGCTCGATCTACTTCTGGGAAGACCGGGCGCGGGCATTTTTAGAGATCGAGCGCATACTCCGGCCCGGCGGCGTCGCGTACGTCGGCGGCAGTTTCGGGACGCCTGAACTCCGGGAAGCGATCTTTACAGAGATGCGGCGGCGAAACCCGAACTGGGACAGCGACATCGCCCGGCGAAGCGGGCAGGCGACCCCGGAGACCCTCCGCCGGGAACTTGCCGAAAGCGGTGTCGCCCACGCCCGTATCAGGGACGAAGAAGAGGGGATGTGGGTGGAGATCAAAAAAGACGCGATCAGTCCACGCGCTCGGTGAAGATGATCGTCCCGGCGATCCGGGTGATCTTTATCTTCACGGTCTGGCCCGGTTTTGCATTCGCAACGTACATCGTGTAGCGATCGATCTTCACCACGCCGTCACCGCGCTTCGAGAGGAACTGCGGGGTGACGTCCATGATGGCGCCCTCGGTCGGTTTCGACGCTGCAGAGGGATCGACTATCGCTTTTCGCTTCCGCACCGGCCGGTGACCGCCGCAGGCGTCGCACTTGAGCGTCAGAACCCGCTCGGTCTTGACCAGACGGGTGTCGGGCTTCCCGCACTCCGAGCAGATGACGTAGTCGTCGACGTAGCCCTTGATGATCGTGTTGATCTGCTCCTGCTCGAACTTCCCGGAGAAGACAGCACGTGTCCCCTCCACCTTGCCGGCAGTACCGAGCTCGCCGAGGAGATGCTTCATCAGGTGATCCTGCTCGCGCCGGAGGGTACTCGCGATCTCGGCGAAGTTCTCCAGAACCGTGGTCTTCCCCTCGATAAAGGCGCGGGCGGTCGGAACCGTGAACCGGTCCTCGAACTCCGTCGGTTCCGTGATATTGGTATACGCCTTCTTCAGAAGGTCTTCGTATGACGGGCTCATACCTCACTATTGATCGCGCGACGTCAAAAAGTGGTTACCTTGCACCGGGACTCGCACACGTATGCAGGTGGGCGGCCCACCAGGTCTTCAATATGCTGCCGGCAGAAGACCGTGCGGTGCGTTACTGAGCAGCCATCTCTCTTCGCGACTGCCGGACGAGATCGACCAGGGGCTTCACCGCCTCCGGTCTCTTCGCGGTGCGTGCAGTGAGCGGAACCGCGCCCCGGACGTCGGCACCCCTCTTCGCGAGCATCGCCGTCAGCGTTTCGAGCGTCTTTCTCGGTGACCCGCCCGACGTGCAGAAGACGATCGTGGGTTTCCCCTCGATGCCCCGGAGAGTATTGACCGCAGCGTTGATCGCGGGAGTAGGGTTTCCTGCCCATACAGGGGTTCCGACGACGACCGTCTCGTAGCCGGAGACGTCGATAGCCGCGGGTTCGATATCGGCAGAATCTCCCCTCATGGCCCGGCGAGCGCCCTTCAGGTACATCCCCACCTTCGAGTAGTTCGCAAGGTCCCTGACCCCGATGAGATCGCCGCCGGACGCAGCGGCGACCTGTTCGGCGACCGCCCGGGTGTTGCCGGTCTCCGAGTGATAGATGATGCAGACGGACATACCGGAGGGTGACGCGGCCGGGTATAAACGGGTATCGGGTGGGGCCGCGTGGAGCAATGCTCACGGCCCTCACACGAACTCCGGCGCAGGTACCGGCAACTTCCCTTCGCGCCTTCGCGTGAGGTTACCGGTTCAAGGACGGCGATGTAGTTTCACGCGAAGGACGGAAAAAAGAGGAGGGCCTTACTTCCGGAACTGCGGCATGAACCCGCGGATCTCGGCGCCCACCTGCTCGATCAGGTGCTCCTCATCCGCCCTCGTCAGCGCGTTAAAGACCGGGCGGTTCACCATGTTCTCAAGCATCCACTCCTTCGCGAACTTGCCGTTCTGGATCTCCTCGAGGATCTCCTGCATCGCCATGTAGGTCTCGGGCCCGATGACGCGGGGACCGCGGGTCAGGTCGCCGTACTGGGCGGTGTTGCTGATCGAGTCGCGCATCTTCGTGAACCCGCCCTCGTAGATCAGGTCGACGATGAGCTTCGTCTCGTGCAGGACCTCGAGGTAGGCCATCTCGGGCGCATACCCGGCATCCACCAGGGTCTCGAACCCGGCCTTGATGAGCGAGGTAATCCCGCCGCAGAGAACCGCCTGCTCGCCGAAGAGGTCGGTCTCGGTCTCCTCGGCAAACGTCGTCTCGAACACCACCGCACGGGTCGCGCCGATCCCGCGGGCATAAGCGAGCGCGATGGCACGTGCCTGCCCCGTGGCGTCCTGGTGGACGGCGATGAGGGCCGGCACTCCCTTACCTTCCTCATAGGTCCGGCGGACCATGTGGCCGGGCCCCTTCGGGGCGACCATGACCACGTCGACAGTGGGCGGGGGGACAATCTGGCCGTAGTGAATGTTGAATCCGTGAGAGAACATCAGACAGGCGTTCTCCCTGATATTGGGGCTGATCTCGGCGCGGTAGACGGCCGCCTGGTTCTCGTCGGGGAGGAGGATCTGGATAACATCGGCGCGCTTGACTGCTTCGGCCACGGAGTAGACCTCAAAACCGTCTTCGGATGCCTTCTGCCAGCTGCCTCCCGGCCGCAGGCCGATGACGACCCGGCACCCGGAATCACGCAGGTTCAGCGCCTGTCCGCGTCCCTGGGATCCATAGCCGATGACGGCGATGGTCTTGTCCTCCAGGGTGCGAGGGTCCGCATCGGACTCATAGTATTTTTGCACCATAGGTTCTCACTCCCGGTTAGACAGCAAACCTGATAAATATTATATCGAAGAACCCCGGTGGTGCACTGAGGGTCATTTTAAGGTTGATGAAGAGAAACCTTACTCTCAATACGCTATTGAGGATTTGTAATGGAACTGCCAGATGTCCAGTCCAGCCTGCCGGAGGTCCGGATCAACCTGACCAGGGTGGGTGTCAAAAACGTCCAAAAACTCGTTGAAGTCGCCCGCCCCGGTAAACGGCCGGTCATCTTCATCTCCAACTTCGACGTCTTCGTCGATCTCCCCGGAAGCCTCAAAGGGGCGAACCTCTCCCGGAACTTCGAGGTTATCGACGACGTGCTGCAGCAGGCCATCGACGGGGATGTAAACGAGATCGAGGAACTCTGCAGCGCAGTGGCGAGGAAACTCCTCGACCGGCACGAATACGCGGAACGAACCGAGGTTCGGATGCGAAGCAAGTTCATGGTCCGGCGGGAGACGCCGGTCAGCGAGACGAGTTGCCATGAGGTCGTGAACGTCCACGCGAAAGCAATAGCCCAGAGGAACGAAGGGGACCCGATCATCCGAAAGAGCATCGGCGCCGAAGTGACCGGAATGACCGCCTGCCCCTGCGCCCAGAACATCATGAAGGATCATGCCCTGCATGTCCTCGAGAACCTCGGCGTGGCGGAGGACAAGATCGAGGCGTTCTTCAACGAGGTGCCGATGGCCACGCACAACCAGCGTGGGCGGGGTTTCCTCTGCATCGAGATCGACGACGATCAGCACATCAGCCTCGAGAAGATCATCAAGATCCTGAAGGACTCCATGAGCGCACGTATCTACGAGCTCCTCAAGCGGGGCGACGAGAGTTACGTGGTGATGGAAGCTCACAAGAATCCGCGGTTCGTCGAAGACTGCGTACGCGAGATGGCTCGCAAGGTGATCGCGCAGTTCCACGATCTGCCCGGAGACTCCGTAGTCACTATCAAGCAGACGAACGAGGAGAGCATCCACCAGCATAATGCATACGCTGAGCGAAAGGCAACGATAGCCGAACTCGTCTCGGAGATGGACAAAGGCACACTGTAAATCCGGCATAATTCCACATTTTTATACGCGGCCCGGACATTCTGACATTAAGTACTACTCTTTTACAACATCGTAATATTAGAGTGTGTCCCGAAGCGAAAGATATAAACTCTGTTTTCTTCATAATCCTTGTTGACGTACTCGCGTACGTTTTCAGTACAGAATTGTGTGGTAACACCAGTATAGTGTTCAGAACACCATAATATCGGAATGAGGCGATATATTTGTCGAAAGTTGTAGAGATTTCCCCAACTACGAGACATGAAGGCCATTCAAAGCTCGTTCTAAAGGTCAACGATGAAGGCATCGTCGAGCGTGGAGACTGGCTTAGCATCAC